>JALZVU010000264.1 GCA_023301795.1 Granulosicoccus sp. | reverse complement strand
TGATTCACGGGCACTTTTTGCCAGCTAGCGTCGGTACTTAGGGGTTCGGAGCTGACTATCACGGCGTTGTCATTGCTATCACCTAGCATGGTGCACACACCTTCTTCGCAGACATAACGCCTACCTTGGTTAATGTAGAGACTTGATGCTTTGTCATCGCTGTCAGATGTGTAGCGACAAACAACAGCCTCGTTTCCATTAGTCAGGACAAGGTTTAAATAGCAGTGGCGATCAGGCGCATGCTTTTTTATTAAGCTGTTTACTGTCTTCACTGCATCTTGCATTGCGTTTGCCATAGCATCGGTTGATTCATTGTCGGTTTGCTTGCGAAGTTGGTCCAATATCAATGCAAACAGGTGTTCAGAATCGGTGCTGCCTTTAATGCTGTCGTAGGCGTCATCACTGAGCGAATTGACCAAGGATCTACGAACTTTCTCAAAGCCGCCTATATCGCCATTGTGACAAAAAGTCAGATTGTTTGATTTAAATGGGTGGCAGTTGAATTCGCTAACACCCAAGCCTTGTGTTGCCGCACGAACGTGAGCAACGATGCAACCACTATGGGTGACACGTGATAAGTCTTGTAGGTTGCCGTTATTCCATGCGGGCGTGATTGATCGAAATACAGCCGCCTTGTCATCGCCGTTTGCGTACCAAGCGACACCAAAGCCATCCCCATTCAAAGGTTCAGAGCGCTCCTTTGAGCTAAAACTCTGCTTTATTAAGGAGTGGGTGGGCTCGGTAATTAACGATCCCAGACTAATGGGGGCCCCTATATAAAATGTAAAACGACACATACTTCACCTCAAGCATTATTATTCTTTATATTTCGACCTAGCTGTTCAGGGTTGGTTTCAATATTAGTGTCAGTCTAACGTTCTTTATAGCTACTCTTTTTTATAGTTTCATTATGGTGAAATCGTTTGAATAAACACTAGGGTGAACTTACTCCAATGTTCTGCTGCTGTACACACGCTCCTTTAGCGTCGGGTTTTGCTCTAGTAGCTTATGAAACTTAAGCTCATCCAGAACCAGCAACGTCGACGGCACAATAGTACGCACGCGGATGCGTTTGTGTTTGGCGGGTAGGAAGCTCATCATGCCAAACATCTCTCCGAGTCCATGCCGGGTAAGTCGCCCAGCGTTTTCTATCTCGACAGCTCCAGAGGCTATGAAATACACCTGTTTGTCCAGCTGATCTTTGTCGACGATAACGGTATTGGCGTTGAAGTAACGCGCTTGTAGTTTACGTGCGAGTCGCTGCAAGCTGGGGTTATCCAGGTCGGCAAACAATGGATACTGCCTGATCAGCTCATTGCGTTGCACCGCAAGATCAAGTTTCATTCGCTGTTCAGCGACGCCTCGGCGTGTGTTGATATTCTGAATCAGCGCGGTGTGCAGCTCTGATCCAACAAGGCTTTGATCGCGCAGCAGGTTGTATTCCTTTTCTTCCAACCGTAGCGCAGCGCGTTGAATGATACTGCGTGCAAGCTCTTCGGCGTAACCTGGAAATTGCAGGCGTAATCCTTCGAGTGCTGTCTCCACAGTGGCTTTGCGTCGCTCCAACATATCTTGCAGTAGTTCGGCGACGCGTTTGCCATGCAAACGTCGGATGCGTGCGTCGATAAAGCCTTCAAGATCTGCAAATATTACTTGCTGTGATACCAGTACCTCAAAGCGCTCTTCCACGATACGCGCCAGTGGGGAAGACCAGCCAAGGTAGTTATGTGCAAACGCGACCATCCGATAGCCGCGTCGGTAATTGATATTGTCTTGGGCAGTGCGCCTATATCCAGTGCGTCCTGCCACACGTGCACCGTCTATTAGGCGATCTGCATCTGCAATAGCGCGTTCAGCCAAGCGCAGGGGAAAGGTACGCTCACGTATGCGTTCGAGGATGGCATTGCGTTCTGCCACAGCTAACGCTATCAGTCCGAGATTGATCCGATCACGATCTCCCACGCCCTCATGGTGATCTGCCAAGTGGATAGCATTATCCACTCGCTGTGCAAAGTTCTTGGCCTCGCCGCGCACAAGCTCATGGGGCAGATCAAAGCGTCGGGTGGCTTCTCGCATATCTTCATGCACCGATTGCAGCGCCACAGCCACCACCTGGTTAGACAATGCCTGATCTACGGAAGATAGATTATCCAGTTTTAATAAGCTGATAACCCAACGCAGCGTGGTGCCTTGAACGATAAGTGTGAACAAGGTAAAGCCTGTGGCCAGAATGCCCACGAGGCGTTTTATCTCTACAGGCACTGCGGTGCTTTCGGTTACGGCCAGTGCCAGTGCCAGTGTTAATGCGCCACGTAACCCGCCCCAAAGAATCGCTGCTCGGTAGGGCAGGTTTACGGTTGGAGAGAGGCGCAGCGCGCAGAGCAGTGGCAACAGGACAAACAATATGGCGGCGCGTGCTGCAATGGCTGCGGCAATAACCACCAACACGAGTATGAGATCATCCAGACGCACTTCCTCAAGCATTCGAGGAATCAGTAGTGCGGCTAGGATGAAGATTAGCGCGCCGGCCCAGTGCGCTAGAAGATCCCAGGTTTCGCGTAGGTTGGTCCACGATATGGGTGGCACGCGACTGGGACCTGACAATTTTAGACTAAGTCCTGCAGTGACCACCGCTATTACCCCGGATGCGCCAATGGTTTGCTCGGCTATGATGTAGGCGAGGTAGGGCAGTGCCACTGATACAGAGATAATGGCGCGATCGTAGAGCTGGAATAAAATCATGGTCCACAACGCCAGGCGCGTAGTCACCCAGCCGGTTAGTACCCCGCCGATGATAAGAACCGGGAAGTGTGACAAGGCATCGCTGATGGTAGGGTCGGGAACATCGAGGCTGACATAGGTGAGAAACACACCAAATAACGCGATGGCTGCTGCATCGTTTAGAAGACTTTCGCCTTCAATGATGCGTGCAAGTCTGCGCGGTGCCGAGATTGAGCGGAAAATGCTCACCACAGCTGACGGGTCTGTGGTCGAGACTATCGCGCCAATGAGCAAACAAGCGGTTAAGCTAAGCGTGCTGGCCCAAGCCAACGCAAAGCCCACTGAGAATGTTGCTACAACAACTGCCACAACCGCTAGCACCAGAATGGGTACCCAGTCGTCCAGCATGCGCCGCAGATTCATGCCAAGGGTTGCCTGAAAGAGCAAGGTTGGCAGAAAGACGTAGAGGAAAACATTCGAACGAATAGGGAAGTTCAGAATGGCCTCGGCAACTGGATTCAGCGCATCGGTAAGTTCTGTGTTGAGGAAAAACGTTGCACCGCCACCTATAAGGATACCGAGCCCAGCAAGGATCGCGCTGTAAGGTAAGCGTAAGCGAGCTGCCAGAGGTTCAGCTGCTGCGATGACCAGAAACAGGGAGCTGATGATGGTGGTAACGACAACGATATCCATAGGTGCTTTTTTTAAGCCCTATCGTAGAGCGTTTGAGCCTCGACTAAAAACAGGTATCTCATTCGCCACTGAATGTTGTCTGATTTGCACTATTCTACCGTGTCCCATCACACAATACAGGGGACAAACTGCTCGATGCTACCTCGGCTACGTTTCTACTGTGTTACCTGCGTGTTGAAATTCCTAAAGCCTTCAAAAAGCTGTTAGCGTGTGGCGTGTCTTTAACAACAATACAGTCAGGAGTGAACCGGTGAGCGAAGACCATATACGCAAGCAGGCATTGGATTATCATCGATGGCCTACGCCCGGCAAAATTGCTCTTGCCCCTACCAAGCCTCTGGCCACACAGCATGATTTGTCGCTGGCGTACTCCCCAGGTGTAGCCTATGCCTGTACTGCGATAGAAGAGGATCCTTCGCAGGCTGCTGAATATACCTCGCGTGCTAACCTGGTAGCGGTGATTACCAACGGTACCGCTGTGCTTGGGCTGGGTAACATTGGTGCATTGGCTAGCAAGCCGGTGATGGAAGGCAAAGCTTGCCTGTTCAAGAAGTTTGCCGGAATCGATGTTTTTGATATCGAAGTGGATGAGACAGATCCTGCCAAGTTTGTAGAAATAGTGGCGGCACTGGAGCCTACATTTGGCGGGGTCAACCTTGAAGATATCAAGGCCCCGGATTGTTTTTACATCGAGAAAGCGCTGCGCGAGCGCATGAACATCCCCGTATTCCACGATGACCAACATGGCACTGCCATTGTGACGGCGGCAGCCATCACTAACGCTCTTCAATTGGTGGGTAAGAATATTGAAGACGTGCGTCTGGTGGCTTCAGGAGCTGGATCTGCGTCACTGGCTTGTCTTGATCTGTTGATCAGCCTTGGGCTAAAGCGTGAGCACGTTTTCTTGTGCGACTCTCGTGGTGTTGTCTATGCAGGGCGTGAAAATATCGATGAGAGCAAGGAGCGATATGTTCAGGATACTGACTTGCGCACATTGGCGGATGCCATTGTGGGTGCAGATATTTTTCTTGGACTATCAAAAGGTGGGGCGCTTACCGCCGACATGCTTAAAGGTATGGCGGACAAACCTGTTGTGCTGGCTATGGCAAACCCTGAGCCTGAAATCCGTCCTGAGCTTGCCAAGGAAGTCAGGCCCGATTGCTTGATTGGAACAGGCCGATCGGATTACCCTAATCAGGTTAATAACTCTTTGTGTTTTCCGTTTATTTTTCGCGGTGCGCTTGATGTGGGTGCCACAGAAATCAACGAGCAAATGAAGGTTGCTGCGGTTAAAGCGCTGGCAGCTATTGCGCAAGTGGAAACCTCTGAAATCGTGGCCCAAGCTTATGGTGAGCCCACACCGCCGTTCGGTCCTGACTACCTGATTCCACGTGCCTTTGATCCGCGGTTGATTATCGAGATATCAACCGCTGTGGCGCAAGCTGCCATGGACAGTGGTGTAGCCACCAAGCCCATCACTGACATGAAGGTCTACAGCGATCAGCTTTACCGATTTGTCTACGAATCAAGTTCACCCATGCAGCCGGTGTTTCAGGCAGCGGCGCTTAGCCCCAAGCGTGTTATCTATGCAGAAGGTGAGGACGAACGTGTACTGCGTGCCGCACAGGTTGCCGTGGACGAAGGTATTGCGTATCCGGTGTTGATTGGCCGTACAGACATCATAGCTACACGCATTGAACGGCTCGGATTGCGTTTGAAGGATGGCGTGAACTACGAATGCGTTAACGTGCTGGATGATCCCCGCTACCGGGAAGTCTGGAGTGAGTACTATGAGCTGTGCAAGCGCCAGGGCATCACCAAGGAGCAAGCCAAAGAGCAGACCCGAACACGCACCACGTTGATAGGGTGCATGTTGCTACATCGCGGCGATGCTGATGCCCTGTTGTGCGGTACCTCGGGCGACTATGCAGAACACTTGGATTACGTGCGCAAGGTTATTGGTCTGGAGCCTGGCGTAAACACGCTTGCAGAGCTGCAAATGGTCATGCTGCCAGAGAGGCAACTTTTCATCTGTGATACACAAGTAAACGAAAGTCCTACCGCTGAGCAAATAGCCGAGATCACGCTGATGGCAGCCACAGAGGTCAGTCGTTTTGGAATCGTACCCAGCGTTGCATTATTGTCACGCTCAGGGTTTGGCAGCGCTCAGGTCGCCTCTGCCCAAACGATGCGAGATGCGCTAGCCATTATCAGGGAACGTCAGCCTGATCTTGAAATCGACGGCGAAATGCGTGCTGATCAGGCCTTGTCCGTTGCAACACGCGAACAGGACTTCCCGGATTCCTCACTAACCTCCAATGCCAATGTGCTGGTAATGCCAAATGTTGATGCGGCTAATATCACGTACAACGCGTTACGCATTGTCAGTGGTGGGGTAACCATGGGTGGTATCTTGTTGGGTGCTGCAAAGTCGGTACATATCATGTCTTCGTCATCCACGGTGCGACGTATCGTCAACATGACCGCACTTGCCTCAGTGGATGCCACAGCACACGGCGCATCCATTAAATAGAATAGCGGAGTAATCTGAATGGCGCGTTTTCTTTCGCTACATGTGTCCGATGTTCGCAGGGAAACGCGCGATGCGGTTGTTGTTACGCTCACACCTCAAGTGGGAGACGAGGAGGCCTTTGATTTCATTCAAGGCCAATACCTGACGTTTCGGCGTAATTTTGATGGCGAGGAGTTACGTCGTTCCTACTCTATTTGCGCCGGGCGAGATGAGGGCGCTTTGCGTGTCGGCATCAAGCGGGTTGACGGCGGCTGTTTCTCCACCTGGGCCAATGAGGATCTTAAGATTGGAGAAACCATTGATGCAATGCCACCTATGGGTTCGTTCCATACGCCCGTTGATCCTCACATTGCGCGCAACTATCTGTTTTTTGCGGTTGGTAGCGGCATCACGCCAGTGCTCAGTATTGTAAAAACCTTGCTCAGTGCGGAACCTAACGCAACATTGACCCTGGTCTACGGAAATCGATCGTCCAATTCGATCATGTTTCGCGAGGAACTTGACGATCTGAAAAATGTGTACATGGGCCGTTTGAGTGTGGTTCACATTCTGGGCAGCGAGGCACAGGATATCGATTTGTTCTCCGGGCGTATCGATGCTGAAAAGTGCAGGCTGCTGTTTAAGAGCTGGATAGATATCAGCTCTGTGGATCAGGCATTTATCTGCGGGCCAGAAGCCATGATGCTAACGGTTGCCCAGTCATTGCGTGATCATGGGCTCATTGATGAACAGATAAAGTTTGAGCTGTTTGCCTCTTCTCAATCGGGTCGGGCGTCTCGAAAGGTGGTGTCCAAAACCAATGAGGGTGCTAATGCTATCTGCACAGCCACCATCACCATAGATGGCACTACACAGCAGATTGACATGGCCAAGCGTGGGGAGACTGTGCTTGATGCGGCACTAGCAGCCAACATGGATGCGCCATACGCCTGTAAGGCAGGCGTGTGCTCTACTTGCCGCGCTATGGTGCTTGAGGGTGAAGTGGAAATGGAGAAGAACCATTCACTCGAAGACTATGAGGTGAATCGTGGTTACGTACTCACCTGTCAGTGCTATCCCTTGTCGGACAAGGTCGTCGTCTCCTACGACCAGTGAGAATGCCATGAGTGAATCGACTGAGACGAAGATGCCGCTGGACAATTATCTTGCGCAAGGTGGTAAATTAACGTCGCCGGAAAATGTAACGCCACGCTACCGTGGTCATATCATGCGGATGATGGCCAGTTTCATTGATAGCCAGTTGGCAGGCTCAGCAGGCTTTGCCGATAGCGTCAATACCGGCCCTGGCGTTAAGGAACGAATTGCCGCATCACGTATCACTCTGGAAAAGCTTGTTCATGCTGAGCAGGTTCTCATGCTGTTGGGGCAGTTCGGTGCCAACACAGAACGCTACTTCAGCCACCATCCATGGACGGCGCGTCTGCCACGTGATTCTGATATCGGTAATAGTCGGCACGGTCAGGATATGCGCTTGAACGTCTTTCATTATCCGATACAGGGTTGGATAGATGCGGTTGTCATGAATGTGCTAATGGGCAAGGCGGTAAGCGTACAGCTTGATGAGAACCTAAAGATCTCCTACCAACCTTTGGCAGAAGCTTATAGAGAGATACTGCCCCGTGAACGCCGGCATGCCGAGCTGGGCTTAGAAGGTCTGGTGAAGATTCTGGCATCGGGAAATACCCGGCATGAGGTACAGCAAAGTGTGGCTTATTGGCGTCCTCGAATAGCGGCCAGCTTTGGCTCATCCAGCTCCGAACGGTTTGAACAGTTGCAACGCCTTGGTCTACGAAACACGCCCAATGAGCAGCTTCAGGCTGCTTGGGAAAAAGATGTTTCAGTGTCGCTTTCGGAGTTGAAACTGGATTAGATTCGGCGATGGCGAATACGATGTAACAGGTATACTCTGCAGTGCGTGCCGGGAAAATGCACTCTTATTCCCAGTCAGCTTTCATCACAGCAAGCAGCATCTGATGACGATCAGAGCAGGGTTATTAAAATGTCGCATGTTTTCCCTAGGCACACTAAATCCAATTTGCCCACTGTGGCCACCGGGCGCGGAGTGTATCTGTACGATACCGACGGAAAGCAATACCTTGACGGGTCGGGTGGTGCAGCGGTGTCATGCCTTGGTCACGGCGATATCGATGTCACCAACGCTATCAAGGCACAACTGGACAACGTTGCGTTTGCCCATACCAGCTTTCTGACATCTCAATCTGCTGAAGATCTGGCCGACAAACTGGTGGATCTGGCGCCTACTGGAATTGATCGCGCCTATTTTGTTTCTGGTGGTTCAGAGGCGGTAGAGGCTGCCTTGAAACTTGCGCGCCAATATTATTGGGAGCAGGGGCAAATGGAGCGCAAGTATTTCATCGCGCGCAAGCAAAGCTATCACGGCAATACACTGGCAGCATTAGCGACAGGTGGTAACGAGTGGCGGCGTGCACCTTTCTCACCGCTGATGATTCAGACGAGCCATATTTCTCCGTGCTATGCCTATCGGGGTTGTCGTGACGATGAAAGTGAGGCCGACTATGGACTCAGGGTAGCCAATGAGCTGGAAGAACAAATCCTGAAGCTAGGTGCAGAAAACGTCATCGGTTTTGTTGCCGAGCCTGTGGTGGGGGCAACGGCAGGTGCGGTGCCACCGGTTGAGGGGTATTTCAAGCGAGTCCGAGAGATCTGCGACCAGTACGATATCCTGCTTATCCTGGACGAGGTCATGTGTGGTATGGGCAGGACGGGCACTATGTTCGCGTGTGAGCAAGATGACATTGTGCCGGATATCATCACTATTGCAAAAGGGTTGGGCGCAGGCTATCAACCTATTGGTGCCACCTTGTGTACTGCAAAAATATATAAGACTCTGGAAGAGGGTTCTGGCTTTTTTCAGCACGGGCATACGTATGTTGGACACCCAACAGCTTGTGCCGCTTCACTTGCCGTGGTTAACAAGCTTGAGGAGCACGACCTTGTTGCACGCAGTATGGCCATGGGCGAGAAGCTACAGGCGGCACTGGAAAGCAGTTTTGGTCAGCATCCCTACATCGGTGATATTCGCGGGCGAGGTTTGTTTCGGGCTCTGGAGATTGTTCAGGATCGTGACACCAAAGCGCCGTTTTGCTCAACCCAGGCTACCCATAAAAAACTCAAGAAGGCAGCCTTTGAAGCAGGTCTGATCTGTTATCCGATGGGTGGAACGATTGATGGTGTCAATGGCGATCATGTGCTTCTGGCACCGCCGTTCATCCTTGAAGATGCTCACATTGACGAAATTGTCGACAAGCTCTCTGTCGCTTTTAAGGCTGTATTCTGACGACATTACGTAGGATATTTTTGGAGCCCCTGCTTGGTGATCAGGGGCTTCAAGTGTCAAACGCCTAGCTTGTCTTTGCTCACAACACTGCGTGTAATAGCCACTACGGTGATAATTGTCACCACCCAGAAAAACCAAGTGATAGGTCCTCGAATGAGAATCATCGGATCGCTACCCGACATAAGCATGGCCTGACGGAAGTTGTCTTCCAGAAGCGGGCCTAGAATGAAGGCGATCAGAAAAGGAGCTGCAGGAATTCTGTAACGCATCATTAGATAGCCCACCCAGCCCATGGCAAACATGACGCCAACATCAAAGATATTGTTGTTGACAGCAAACACTCCGTAAATACATAACACGAGCACCGCTGGCATCAGTATGCGTTTTGGTACATCAGCTACAAAGCGAAAGCCCTTGATGGCGACACTGCCAACGATAAACAAGAATACCGAGCTGACGATAAGGCCGATAAATAATCCGTAGATGATGTCTACGTTCAGGATGAACATCATGGGTCCGGGTTGCAATCCATGAACCATGAAAGCCCCGATAATAATGGCGGTGATGACGTCACCCGGTACACCAAGCGCTAGAAGCGGGATAAGCGTTGCACCTGCTACCCCGTTGTTACCGGCCTCGGATGCTGCGACGCCTTCTATCTCGCCCTTGCCAAAGTTCTCCTTGTTAGGGGATTTTCTCCGGGCTTCTGAATAGCTTAAAAATGCGGAAGGCGCAGCTCCAATGCCTGGAATCGAGCCAAGGAAAACACCGATAACACTGCCACGGATGATCGATTTAAAACAACGCTTGTAGTCGGCGAACGTAACTTTGGATTGTCCCAATGCGCGGGGTTTACCCAGATGTGCCACAGGATTCCAGGCCATGGCTATGATCTCTGGGATGGCAAACAGACCGATGAGTACCGCTATGAAATTCAGCCCGCCCATCATGTTCGGATCACCAAAGGTAAAACGATTGGTACCGTAAACAAGATCAAGTCCCACTGTTGCTAACAGCAGTCCCAATATGGCTGCTAACGCACCTCGCAGCAGACTTTCACCAGACACGCCAGCGATAATGGTTAGTGAGAAAAGAATAAGTGCAAAAAATTCAGGTGGACCAAACTTCAAGGCGAATGAAGCCAACCAGCCGGCAAAAAGAATTAATGCCAGGTTGGATACAATGTCAGCGGTGCACGAAGCCCAGAGCGCCATGCCCAGTGCGCGTCCGGATTCACCTTTTTCAGCCATGGGATGGCCGTCCAGAATGGTAGCTGACGAGGCAGGGGTGCCAGGGGTCTTGATGAGAATAGCGGGAATACAGCCGCCAAAGATACCGCCTTTGTAGACTCCCAGAAGCAGTAATATGCCTGTAATGGGTTGCAGCGAGAAGGTGAACGGCAGTGTTAACGCTACAGCCATGGTGGCCGATAGACCTGGAATGGCACCGCCCACCACACCGATACAAATACCGACGAAAAGCGCAAAAAACACTTCAAAAGAGGCGACCAGACTAAGCCCGGCCAACAAGTTGTCCATCAAGCTCATGGCAGTCTCAAAAAATTTCCTTGAGGGATTCCTACGCCCGCTACATGTGCGAAGAACACATACAGGGCCAGCGGAATCACAATGGCGCAGATGATGGCTGTGCGTGGGTGGCGTGTTCGAAACAGGAAGGCTGTGAACGCAAAGACCAGCATGGTGGTCCAGACCATGCCAAGTATGGGTAGCGCAAACATGGTAACCACCATGATGATTGCAAGCGCTGCAAGACGCAGCAAACCGAGGGAATCATTCTCAGGTTCGTCTTCAAAAAATTCAGAAGGATTAACACGCAATCCGGCCAATACCAGTCCTACCCCGGTCAAGCCGGTAAACCCTGACAGTACATAGGGCCAGAAGGTAGGCGATAGCACGATGTTCGACACATTGGATGGTGAACTTACAGCGTGCGGTATACCCACAAATATCAGTACGAGCGATATCAGGCAGGCGGTTGCACCCAAGTGCAACTGGACGGATCGCGGTGTCATTGTCTAGCCTTCTATGCGCATACCCAAGTCATCAACCAGTGCACGAAAAACCTCGAACTGGCCGCGGATGAATGTGTTTGCTTCTTCCTCACTCATCAGTGTGATGATTGATCCTGCGGATGTCATGGTCTTGATGAATTTTTCGTCCTGAGTTGCAGTGGCCATCCAGGCTTCCCACTTGGTGGCAACATCGTCAGGCAAATCATCAGGTCCTGCAATACCTGTCCAGCCCACTAGCTGGTTAAGTGCAGGTTTGCCCAGTTCGTTAGCAGTGGGTGCGTCAAAGCCCGTGATTGGCTGTTCAGTGGTAACCATTAGCGGCTTGAGCTGACCGTTAGCAACAAAACTTGCCAGTGCAGAGGAGTTAGTGCATAAAAAGGTGGCTGTTCCATTGAGCACAGCCGTTGCTGCTGCACCACCACCTTTTTGAGGAATGTGAGTTGCTGCCTCTAATGGATTTTCAACACCAAATTCCTTCAGCACCATAGCGCCGGCTATGTGCAACAGTGATCCGACACCAGAGGAGCTGTAACTCACACCACCTTCAGCGACTTTGGCAACAAGATCTTCCATTGAATTGATACCTGATGCTGGCGTAACTGCACAGGCCACAGGGTTGATTTCATAGACGGTAACAAAGCGGAAATCGTCGAGTGTGTAGGGGAGTGTCTCTTTCATGGCAGGACTTACCGAGTGTGAACCAACTCGCGCAAACAACATAGTCTGGCCATCGCCTTTAGCATTTTTTACGTTTACAGATCCCGTAGCACCACCGGCGCCCGTCAGGTTGACCATGATGAGAGGTTTGCCTACCGCGTTGCCCAGAGGTTCGGCAATAGCACGTGCGGAAATATCAGTTGCCCCGCCAGCGCCAAACGGGATAACCATGTTGATGGCGCGTTCCGGATACTCTGCAAGCGCGGGGACAATGGTCAGTGCAGCACTGACACTGAGCGCCGTGGCTATTTGTCTAAAATTCATCAATTCCTCCAGTGGATGCGCGCACCGATTACCGGACGCTTATGCTAGTGTAAACATAAATATTTGTTGAGAGAAGTCAATTTACCTTACACCTTCTGAAAGCTTTGCTTTATTAAATCGAGCGTTCTACTCATGAGCATCCGCCTGTTGCGTACCCTGGTGGCAGTGGCTGATTCGCAAACATTCAGTGCTGCTGCTGAACAGGTAAACGTCACGCATGCTGCCGTCAGTCAGCAAATGCAGACGCTTGAATCTAATCTTGGGGTTGCGCTGTTTGATCGCAGTACACGTACCCCCGAGCTCACACCGGTGGCACGCGAGGTTGTTCACAAGGCCCGCAAGCTGGTGGCTGACTACGACAATCTTGTCGCGTCGGTGACTGCGGATGAGGGGTTGAACGGGGAGGTGAGTTTTGGTGCATTGCCAACGACGCTGACTGGTCTGACGCCACTAACGATGGCTATATTGAGATCGCGCTTCCCCGAGCTGCGCGTGCATATCAGCCCTGGACTGACCGGTGAGTTGCTGGCTGATATTGAGCGTGGCAGACTGGATATGGCGGTGTTAAGCAAACCGCACCTTATGCCTTCGAGTATTGCCTTCAGGGAGCTTGTTGTTGAACCGCTGGAGTTGATTGCTTCTGTGGATACCGCGGGCGATGATCCCGTGAAGTTGTTGAAGACATTACCGTTCATCCGATTTAATCGGAATGCAGTGGTGGGTACTTTAATTGACAACTGGTGTAGTTTGAAGAAGATCCGCGTCTTTGAAACCATGGAGCTTGGCAGTCTGGAAGCAATTGAAAGTATGGTCCATGCAAACCTTGGCGTCTCTATCGTTCCGAAACGTACTGTGCAGCCGAACAATTCAGTCACACTTAAGAGACTTAGCCTGGGGGCTGATGCGCCCAGTCGATCTCTGGGATTAGCCTACCGTACCGATTCGGTAAAGATGCAGGCTGTGGAGGAAATGTTTGCAGCACTTCGCAGTGTCATCGATGAGGCGATTGCAAGTGCTGCGAATAAAAACACTAGAAAAAAGAGAAGCAATAAAACGAGAATCGATAAGCCTTGAGTGCCGAGACCCTTATTTTTCTGGTCATGGGGGCTGCTGCGGGTGGTTTTGTCAACGGACTTGCAGGCACCGGCACCGCGCTGTTTGCGCTGGGCTTCTACTTGCTGGTTTTGCCACCAGTAACCTCGGTCGCTATCGTTGCGTTGATGTCGGTATTGGCGGGCTTGCAAGGACTGTGGGTGGTCAGAGCGCAAATGAAAGCGAAGCCGCTGAGAATGGTGCGTTTTGTTCTTCCAGGGCTGGTGGGTGTGCCATTGGGTATCACACTGCTGCAACTGATTGATGCCCAGACTTTGCGTCTGGGTATTGCGGTATTGCTGATTGTTTATGGTAGCTATTTTAGCTTTCGCTCAGTTCTGCCTTCCTTCAATGTACGAACACCCTTCATTGATGCGCTGGTGGGTTTTGTCGGCGGCGTGCTCGGTGGTGCAGCCTCGGTTTCCGGTGCTATCCCAGCGATGTGGCTGTCATTACGGCCTTGGCCAAAAGCGGCAACTCGCGCGGTATTACAGCCATTCAATGTGGCGATCTTAAGCACAACGGTGGCGCTGCTTTTTTTTCGAGGTGCTTATGATTCCACAGCCGTCAGCGCGTTGCTCATTGTTGTTCCTGTGGGGCTTGTGGCCTCGCAGATAGGGCTGTTTGTTTTCAAGCGTATCAGCGACAACCTGTTTCGGCGATTATTGATAGGACTAACGCTGCTTATGGGTTTGGCTATTCTTGTGCAGATTGTTGTGTAAGGCGCTATGTAATTATTAGATTACTTCATCTGTCGGGTCATTGGTCTCACCATAGCGTTTCAATACAGCAGGGGTGGTTCCTTCGTACACCTTGGCCACATTCTTGGCGATCTTGGCATTTTCTCTTTCAAACAGGCAATCTCCGTTCAGGTCAGAGGCCACAATAAACGGCCCCATCTTGTTACATTTAATGACCCACATGGCTTGCGCTAATCCCAGCTCATCGTTCCAGTGCACCGCCTCCACATGTTCAATACCGCGGCCGAGCAGGGCGCCAGTGCCGTAACCTACTGTGGACAGGTAGACGGCGCCGTTAGGGACGAAATAGCCCTTGTAGTCTTTGGAGCTCATGCCACCTTTGCCAATAATCAATCGCGCTCCGGTTTTCTCCATCCACTCTGGCAACCATTTGGCAAAACGGAACGAGGCGGTGGCAGTAACGGCGCCCATATCGAATGAACCATCGGCATTGATACGCGCAGCTGGCGAACAATGAAAATTAGCTGCCGAATCGTGTGGCAAGTCCATCGGGATATTGGCCTTATCTTCCAGTGCCCTTTTATAAACACCTTCTCGAGCGGTGTACATTAATCCGTCCAGATAGACAATATCACCCAGACGCAAATCTGCAACAGCCTCAGCAGTTGGAGTTGTTGAGAGGCGCACTTCGCGTAGCCCGCTCACGTTAAAGCCTCGGTTGTCGTTGTTGTAGTGTTTGGATTATTGGGTTCCCATTCAATAGTCTCTCTGCGCTGGTAAGGCGTAAACCAGTCGGGGTCGGTACGGTATTCCACACGCCCGTCTGGAAACAAACGTGCAACAGCACGCCGAGAAGATAAACAAAATGCGTGTACCGACATCGGCATGCCACCAGTGTGGCAATAGCCTACTTCTATATTGCAATCTATGACCATGTGCTTTCCCACAAACCCCATGGCGCCCATGCCTATAGAATTTCCCAGTTCCTTGAATTCATCTTCCAACGTGGCAATTTCAGGATCGGGATTACGACTGCCCACCACTCTAAGCGTGCTTGCCCGCTTGCCCAAGCTCATGCAGATATCTTTAGAGCCACCAAGTCCAATTCCAATAATGGCCGGTTGACAGGCCAGGCCACGCTTGCCAAAGGCCATCAGGCTATCCAGATAGAAGCGCTTGATACCTTGAATGCCATCGCTGGGAAACAGCATGCGGTAATCCGTACCGAACAGACCACCCTTGTGTACCGTAATCAGATCAATCCAGTCACCTTCAGGTTCAAACCCGTATTCAATCTCTGGAGCACCAATGCCCACGTTGTTGTTGTGATCAGTACGCCACAAGGGATGCACGCGATTGGGTCGAAGCGGTACGTTGTGAGTGGCATTGGCAGTGGCTCGACGAAGGGCGGCTTCTAACGCAACCATGCCTCCTTCCACGCTGGCCTCGTTTCCGAACTTAACAAACCAACGCGGTACGCCCGTATCACCACACATGGCGCAACGATCTTCCTTGGCCACCTCGTAGTTGTCCAGCATGGATTTTAGTACAAAAGTAGAAAGCTCTCCGTCTTCAGTACGCGCAGCCTTTTTCAGTGCGTGATGATAGTCAGTGGGTATCTCGATGGCAGCTTTGTCCATTAAGGATTCTGCTGTTTGTTGAATGCACTCTATGGAAATCATACGGCTGCCACCAGTGTGTCAGGAGCGTCTGCAGGCAAGATAGTTTCGCCCGGACGCACAATCGTAAATTGAACTGGCTCGCGAGTGACCTTGACTGTGTCGCCGTCCAGTTTTGCCACGGTAAATTCGCTGTCTTCCATACGTCCTGCATCTGGATAATCGATACGATAGTGTGCGCCCCGTGAATTCTCACGGGCAATACCCGCCATGGTGATGACTTCGGAGATATCACATAAGGATCGCAAGTTTAACCAGTCATGCCATGTAAGGTTATAAGCCAGATTGTCGTCGGCTACGCCCATGTCCATCAAGGCATCCGAGACATCGCTGATGCCGTCCAGGCCGCGTTGCATGCCAATTTGCGTCCGCATCACACCAACCTCATCCCACATCAGCTCTTGTAACTGTTTGCGCAGCGGCAGTATCAATGCCGGTTTTTTACCCAAAGGGTGTATGGCACGCGCTAGTTCCTGCGCAAGCACCGCCTCGTCGGGTTCTCTCAAGCTACCCATTGTGCGTATATCCGCTGCCATGGTATCTCCTGCAATGCCGCCGTAGACGGTGGAATTGGCCACGCCATTGCCACCCAGACGATTTGAGCCATGTGCACCCCCCGCATCTTCGCCAGCCACGTACAGCCCTTCAAGTGCCGTTCGTGTATCAACATCAACCACGACGCCACCCATGAAGTAATGGGCGGTAGGTACCACCTCTACCTTGCCCGCTGCCAAGTCGAATCCACTATCAGCACAGCGTTTAACCATGCCCTTGAATTTTTGCCGTACCCATTCCGGGCCCAAATGAGACATGGAAATAAATACGCCTTCCTGTTCCGGATTATTGTTTTTGCGCATTTCTGAATAGATGCCACGGCTTACCACATCTCGGGTGGCACGCTCACCAAGCCCATCGTAGTCGTACATGAATCGCTGGCCGGAATGATTGATCAGCTGACCGCCTGCGCCACGCAATCCTTCTTCCAGCACTGTGCCTGTCATGCGCGTGTGTTCGCCTGCTAATAACCCCGTGGGATGAAACTGCACCATCTCCATATCTCGTAATGCAAGCCCTGCACGCAAGGCCATGGCCAGGCCATCCATGGTTTTGTCACCACTGGGCGTATGGTATTTGTACATGGTGGGTCCACCACCGGTGGCCATCAAAACAGCTTTTGCGCGCACCAGGCGAAACGTGCCAGTGCGCATATCGATCATCAGAACGCCCGCCAGAGCACTGCCATCTTTTGTTGGAATAAGACCCACAGCGCGATGCTCTTGCATCTTTTCTACACCACTGGCCAGAACCTTTTCCATCAGACGGTTGATGATTTCTATGCCTGTTAAATCGCCTTTATGGACGGTTCTGTCAGCGGTTTGCCCGGCAAAGGCTTTCTGATGCAGGCTGCCATCAGCGTTACGATCGAAAAAGCAGCCTACCTCGTTTTCCAGTTCACGAATTCTCACTACCGCCTGTTCACACAGGCGCCAGGCCATGTCCTGATCGGGAAGCCATTTGCCTCCCTGAATGGTGTCCATGAAATGCCGCTCAACCGTATCGCCACCGCCCAGGGCTACGTTATATCCACCTTGTACCATGCGAGTGCAACCGCACTTACCAATCAGTCCCTTTACGGCAAGCGTTATCTTTGTGCCTTTGGGTGAGCTTTGTTGTGCATGTAGAGCGGCAAACAGGCCAGCACCGCCACTGCCCAGAATCAGGATATCAGTATCGTGACGTTCTATATCTGATGGTCGCATGTCAGATTGCTCGCAAGAAGAATAGGGTGGCAATAAGAAAAGAGATGGCGGTTGCTCCGGCTGCCAGGGTCTTTTGTGGTGGCGTCCAAGGCAACCACTCCATGGCCATCAAACGCAGCCCGCCAAACATGTGAATTGCCAGTAGGAATACCAGACCGAATTCGGCAACTTTGACAGCGCTTGATTCTGTCAGTAGTAGAAAACCGTCCAGACGTTCTGGGTTCGAAATGGCCATGGCCAGTATCCAGAAGTGCAGCGGTAGAAACAACGCGAGTGCCAAACCGGAAACACGATGAAGGATGTAGGCCAGCCAGAGTGGGTGCGAGCGTGCAGGGGCCCTCATGCGAACGTTACCGCCCATACAGCGCGTGCGCCGGTGATGAACAAGCCCAGGCCCACAAGCCACATAAACACGTTTAGCCGCGAACCTTTCAGGCCACCCCATTCGTAGGCAATAGTCCGTAAGCCAATTGCCCCATGTATGGAGACGGCAGCAACGAAGGTTCCATAAAAGAGAAACCAGACAAACGAGCCTTGCGTACGCCCCAGAATCTCGGCGGTGGTCAAGCCGCCCTGAATGGCATAAATCATAACGGCCAGATGCCCAACCACTAAAGGTGCCATCAACAATGCTGTTATGCGTTGGGCCATATACAGTCGCAGATCAAGCATCGTTGTTTCCTCGTTTGCGTCGTGAGAAAAATCGCTTTGTTGTCTCGCGCTTTAACCCGGCAATGGCCGACATCGGATCAAGCTCGTTAGGGCAATACACCGTGCACGATCCCATGGAATGGCAATTGTGGCAGCCGCCCTTGCCAGAGACCGCATCAAGGATCTGATCACGTCCGGAATCCTTTGCATCGTTCAGTAGAGTCCACGCACGCTGCAAGGCCGCAGGCCCTAGATAATCATCATTCCCACTTACCGTGTCGCATGCTGAATAACAGACAGAGCAGTTGATGCACTCAATACCAGCATCCGCTTGTGCACGAGAATTACTAGTCGCTTCAATGTTCTCAATGGGATCGTGGCGTGTTCGTGCGCCATGGTGAACACCTTCCGCAGCTACCCATTTGTCAAAGAACGGGTCCATGTCCACCACCAGATCCTTGATGATGGGCAGGTTTCGAAGTGGTGCAATCTCTACCGCATTATCAACCAGCACTTTGGAGATATGCGTTCGACAGGTCCAGCGCGGCACGCCGTTGACCATCATGGCGCAACTGCCACACATGCCTACGCGACAGGCAAATCGATAGCTGAGGGTTGGATCAGCGTTTTGCTGCACCCAAGACACCACGTCTAGAACTGTCTGGCTCTGGTAAGCAGGTACATCAAAAGTGTCGGTGTGCCGTGCCTCGGTGTCTTTGTCCGATCCGCGGTGGACGGTGACTTTGATGGTGCTGGGCGACATAAACTCGGGTGTCTTTTGCGTTCACGAACTCACATAGGATAGTGTAAGCAAAAGCACCACTTAATGGATGTGATAGTTTCTTTCGGTTAGTGTTAGGTAAGTTTACAGATACCCTGAGATTGGGCGTACACAGTATTGCGCCGCGATGGCTTGAGGGACTCAAACTTCATCGCAGCGGGTCTTGACTCGACTAGCCACTATTCTTCGGAGAATACTGACGCAAATCGGCAGTACACGGGTACTCGGGATTTAACGTGATAGTGCCCGATGTAATTACCGTCTCATGCGGCTCTGTTGGCAGAAACTGACTGCCGCCTGATAGTTGCGGCGTCATAACCGTAGCGGCCGGCGGGGGCGTATGACTGTTCTCGTCAAAACGCGCCAGTCGGCGTGCTTCAGCCACGTTTGCATTTACAGGCACGTCTTCATAGCTGCGGCCACCGGGATCACTGACGTGATATGAACAACCGCCAAGGCTGCGATTCGACCAGGTGTCGATAACATCGAATACCAGTGGGGTGTCCACTGGAATATCAGGATGTAAAGCGAAAGTAGGTTGCCATGCGCGATAGCGAACGCCCACGACAAATTCACCTTGCACCGCTGTCGGTCGCAACGGTAACACCAGTCCATTACAGGTTATTTTATAGCGACTGTCCGTATACCCGGATACTTTTAATTCCAGACGCTCAAGAGAAGAATCTACGTAACGCGCCATACCACTGGCTGACGCTTCTTCGCCCAGCACATGCCAAGGCTCAATACCTGCACGCAGCTCCATGGTTATGTTGTCTATCTGCCGTGTGCCGAGCACTGGAAAACGAAATTCCCAGAATGCATCCAGCCATTTTTCATCAAATGCATAGCCATGACCGTTGAGATCATCAATAACTTCTTTGATGTCGTGCCATAAAAAATGCGGCAGCATGAACCTGTCATGCAGCTCTGTACCCCAGCGCACCAACTTACCGTTGTAAGGTTCTTTCCAGAACCTGCTGATCAGACAACGGATGAGCAGATTCTGCACAACGCTCATGCGTGCATGGGGAGGCATTTCAAACGCCCGTAGCTCAACAATGCCCAGCCGTCCTGCAGCGCCGTCAGGCGAATACAGCTTATCGATGCAAATCTCTGCACGGTGGGTATTGCCGGTAAGGTCAATCAGCAAGTTACGCAATAAGCGATCAACCAACCAGGGCTGATTACTCTCGCCACTGGGCAGTCGTGATAAAGCGATCTCCAGTTCATACAGTGATTCCGAACGCGCCTCATCAATTCGTGGCGCCTGGCTGGTAGGCCCGATAAACATGCCCGAAAACAAATACGACAAGCTCGGATGATTCTGCCAATAGGTAATCAGACTGCGCAACAAATCAGGCCGACGTAGAAACGGACTGTTCGCAGGTGTGCTGCCGCCCATCGTAATATGGTTGCCACCGCCGGTACCCGTATGCCGGCCATCCACCATGAACTTTTCGGCACCCAAACGACTTTTTCGAGCTGCCTCGTACAGCGTTTCAGTTTTATGCGCCAGTTCTTCAAAACTGCTTGAGGGGTGAATATTGACTTCGATTACACCTGGATCAGGTGTGATACGAAAGGATTCCAATCGAGCATCGCGTGGGGGCTCGTAGCCTTCAATAACTGGTTTTACATCTGCAATAATACAAGCCTGCTCAAGCGCTGCCATGAGTTTTATCCAGCCGTTTGCGCTTTGCATCGGCGGCATGAACACATACAGGCAGTTATCTCTGACTTCAGCACACAGGGTGGTACGAATTATTTTCTCGCCATTCCCGCCAGTTGCCTTTGCCAACGTCTTGGCGCTGTCAGTTGCCTTATATTCCTCAAGCGTGGCTGCAGGTTTTGGTGCCACATACAATGGCTCCTGGGGATCAAAGTTATCCTCCAGCGTATTGTCCACCTCACTGTCTACGTCACTATTCTTCGGTAACGAATCCAGCGGCAAACGTAAACCTGCTGGTGAGTCACCTGGCATCAGGAACACTTCTTCGCGTCGCAAAGGCCAACGACTACTCACCCAGTTGTCAGCTTGATGTGCCAGTGGCAACAGATAGCCGGCTGGCTCATCCAGGCCTGCGCTTAGCATGTCGACCAATCTGCGACGTTCACTGCCGTCTTTCAACTTCAGTTCGCTTAGCGCCTTGTCATCAGGTAGCAAAGCCTCTAGCGTCAGATGATGCAGTGGATCCTCATACATGCCACGGATAAATGATTCTTCAATATTTAAAACGCTGCATAGGCTCAGCATCAGTCGATGCGCATCGGCAGTCTTGGCCTTGTACTGGTCCGGCGTACCAATAAGCTCTGGTTGATGCCAGATAGGCTGACCGTCTGTACGCCAGTGAGTAATCAATGCCCACCGTGGCTTGGGCTCACCCGGATACCACTTGCCTTGTGCATAGGCAAGAATCCCCTGAGGTGCGAATGATCCCTTGAGTTCCTCCAGCAATACACACGCACGCTCAAGTTTATGTTCACCCAAGGCGGCGGTATTCCACTGAGCACTCTCCATGTCATCAACAGACACAAACGTCGGCTCGCCACCCATTGTCAGACGAACGTCTTGAGCCTCAAGCGTCTCGTCCACAGATTTGCCTAATGAGAGAACATCACGCCAGGTGCGATCGTCGTAGGGCAGGGTGACTCGGGGTCTTTCGTCAATCCGGCTAACACGGTTATGGAAGTAGAAGTCTGACGCTCCGGCACTGGCGCTGCCCGAAATGGGTGCAGCACTGCCAGGTTGCGGCGTACACGCCAGCGGAATATGCCCTTCACCGGCAAATAGCCCTGATGTAGGATCAAGCCCTACCCAGCCTGCACCTGGCAAATACACTTCAGCCCATGCATGCAGGTCTGTAAAATCTTCTGAGGTACCCACGGGTCCGTCGAGTGACTTGATGTCAGGTACCAGTTGTACCAGATAGCCCGACACGAATCGAGCTGCCATTCCGTAGTGCCTGAGTATCTCCACCAGCAGCCAGCCACTGTCGCGGCATGATCCTTTGGCAAGCGTTAGCGTCTGGTCGCTTGTCTGAACGCCAGGCTCCATCCGCAGTTGATACTCAACATCGTTATGCACAGCCTGATTGATCGCCACCAGCACATCAATGATGCGCCCCTTTGCAGGTCTGTGCCTTTCAAGCCACGCCGTAAGCTTTGGTGAGGCATTTGACACGACAAGATAGGGTGCGAGCTCGTCACGGTTGGTTTTAGAGTAGGTAAACGGAAAATACTCTGCAGATTCTTCAACAAAGAAATCAAACGGGTTTATCACCGTCATCTCTGCAAGCAGATCTACCTTGACACTCAGCTGTGTACACGGCTCAGGGAAAACAAGTCGCGCCAGATAGTTACCGAACGGATCTTGCTGCCAATTCAGGAAGTGATCTTTTGGCTCTATATTTAGGCTGTAGCTTAAAATCGGGGTGCGGCAATGCGGAGCAGGTCTTAGGCGGATGATGTGTGGATGTAGAGTAACTGGCTTGTCGTAGGTGTATACGGTTGTGTGATCAAGTGCAATCCGGATGCTCATCAAGTTTCCTGCGGGGGTAGGAAGTAGGTTTGGGCTATGGCCGACGACACCGTTTGCAGACTCTGCTGCAAAGCGTCTATAAAGCGGTGAAGCTCAATAGGTGTCTGCGCTAGCTCAGCAAGGTCTGCAGCGAGTAGTTGTTCGCGAAGTTGCACGATAGCTGCTCGCGGTTTTTCATGTTGATTGAACTGGGCGAGCGTGTTGTCCAGATGTTCGATGCAAAACCTGTAAGAGCGCGGCAGCTTGCTATCGTGCAGGAGAAATCGTAGCGTGTCTTCACCGTTGATGGGTGTGCGCACATGTTGTCTATACATTTGCACTGCCGACAAGGTGTGGAGCACGGAGAGCCAACGCTGTTGCTGGAACGCGATATTTTCAAGACCGCTGCCGCCATCGCCCAATGTGAGCCACGCGGACTGTACGTCGATAATGCGAGAGGTCATGTCAGCGCGCTCGATGTCACAGCCCAGGCGCATGAACCGGTAACCTTCATCGTGGAACATACTGCTGTTGATCTCGCCTGAAATAGCCAGTAACCGGCTTCGCACATCACCCAGTAGCTCACTGCGTTGGCCGGGAGTCATCGCAGCTTTTGATACTTTCTTACGCACAAACAGACACGCACTGTTGATAGCTTCGTAGCTGGTGCGCGGAACAATGTCGCGGCAACTACGCAAGTTGTTCTGTATGGCAACAAACGTATTGTGCAGCGAGCCTGTGTTCTCATTGTCGGCGATCATGAAATCACAGACGTTTTGTTCAGAGGCGATGCCATTATTCTTGGCGAATTCCTCGTCCAGTGCGTTAATACTAATCAGTGGTATCCACCCGACATGGTCAGCAACATCAGGAAGATCCAGCAGCATCCGGCTGTGTACATCGACAAGACGTACCGTGTTCTCGGCACGTTCAAGATAGCGACTTAGCCAGTAAATATTTTCTGCAACACGCGCAAGCAATGTACCTACTCCTTGGATGAAGCTGGTGGCGGTGTTTGAACCGGCTCCAGGTCTGGCTGATCTGATTCGACAACGCTGCTCTGAGTTTGTGACTGAGACTGTGACATCGATGGGTGATCAAATTCGACAACCCAGGTATCCTTGCTGCCACCACCTTGCGATGAATTCACAATGAGTGAGCCCTCACGCAAGGCGACTCTGGTCAGGCCACCCGTGGTGACTTTTATGCTCTCTCCTTGCAGAACAAACGGGCGAAGATCAATGTGTCTGGCTTTGAACGTATCATCACAAAGCGTGGGTGCTGTTGATAACGTCAGAGTGGGCTGTCCGATATAGTTGCGCGGATTATCCTTGATGTTTTTCGCCATATCCGCTTGTTCCTCCGGCGTACTCATTGGCCCAATGAGCATGCCATAGCCACCTGATTCATTAGCAGGCTTGACCACCAGTGAATCCAGGTTGTTCAGAACATGTTCACGCTCCTCGGTATTTTCACAACGATAGGTGGGTACGTTCTGAAGTAGCGGCTCTTCGTTCAGGTAGTAGCGGATAATGTCGGGGACATATGAATAAACCACCTTGTCATCAGCGACACCTGCACCGGGCGCATTCGCGATGGCTACCTTGCCATCACGCCAGGCCTTCATCAGACCTTTCACACCCAGTGTGGAGTTTTCATTAAAACACTCCGGATCAATAAACTCATCGTCCACGCGGCGGTAGATGACATGTATAGGCTGCGGTCCGTCAACAGTCAGCATGTTTACATAGCCGTCGCTATCGACCACCAGATCACGCCCCTCAACTAACTCGGCACCCATTTGCTGTGCAAGATAACTGTGCTCGAAATAGGCTGAATTAAAAACACCGGGCGTCAATACACCAATGGTGGGGTTTTTAACATCAGTCAATGAGCTCAACGTGGCTCGCAGATCGGAAGGGTAGGTATCAACCGGCAAGATATGAGATTGACGAAACACTTCAGGTAGCGCGCGTTTCATCACCTCCCGATTCTCAATCATATAAGACACCCCGGATGGCACACGCAGGTTATCCTCCAGTACGTAGACTGTTCCATCTTCGCCGCGCACAAGATCACTGCCACATATGTGGGCCCAAACTTGGTGCGGTGGGTTCATGCCGATGCACTCAGGCCGAAAATTACTTGAGGTTTCTATCAGCTGTCTGGGAACAATGTTGTCGTTCAGGATTGCCTGATCGTTATAGAGATCATGTATGAACATGTTCAAGGCTTGCAGCCGCTGCTTTAGTCCTTTTTCAATCTCACGCCACTCGTTGGCATCAATGACTCGAGGAATAATATCCAGCGGCCACTCACGATCAATGTTGCCTTTGTCTGAATAAACAGTAAAGGTGATGCCCATCTGCGCAATGGCCAGCTGCGCTGCATGTTCACGGCTTGATAGATCCTCTGGCGATAAGTCGTTTAACCAGGAGGCCACCTTGTGAGCGAAAGGCCGAGCTTGCCCATCAGCTTGTATCAGCTCATCAAAGCCAGGGCTTTGATAATCACTCCAGCGATTACGCATATTGTTTATTCCGTTATGGCCACAGGGGGCGAGCCACTTCGCGTGACGTCCACTTCTACATTCAACGAATGCGTACCGCCACCATACACCACACCTTTGATGGGTGTCACGTCAGCATAGTCGCGTCCCCAGGCTGTGGTGATGTATTGTGCGTCAGGGCGTTTGTTATTGGTTGGGTCAAAATCATACCAACCATGCTGTTGGTCGTAAACCGCAAACCACGCATGCGAAGCATCGGCGCCTTGCAACTTTTTTTGTCCCGGGGGCGGAATTGTTTCAAGATAACCGCTGACATAGCGAACCGGTACATGCTGTCTTCGCAGCACCGCGATGGCCAGGTGAGCAAAATCCTGACACACGCCTTTTCGTTCTTTGTAAATTTTACTCAGTGGGGTCACAACTGTTGAAAAACCGGATGTGTAATCAAACGTTTCAAATATATGTGTCATCAGCCGTTCTGCGTATTGCAGAACACCTTGGTCACCGATAGGTATTTCATCAACAAGCGCATCCAGCTTGTCGGTTATCTCAATGAACGGCGAGCTAAGCAGGCAATCAATCGCCATGAGTGCATCTTCATCCTCACTTGCATCTAATCCCTTAAGGTTCTCCAGAACGCCAGAAGAGTCTGGCAGTGGCTCCAGCACATCGCTCGTCTCGACCCACGAACTGACGACAATATCGCACTGTTCATGCCTGCGACTGATAGAGAAGCGCGCACTCAGATTACCGTACACATCCAGTTCTGACACCAGAGTATCCGGTTCAGGTGTTACAACAACTTTAGTGGTCAAGCAGCTTTGATTGCGTGTGCTTCGAGGCTGCAGAGTGATGAAATTATGCGATTGGCTCGCGTGACTACTGTAGCCATATCGCGTTCGGTGTCGGACATGTAGTTTCATGGTTACGTAGGCTCTGAGTCGACTGCAGGGCTGAGGTCTGAGATCTGTTTGCCGTGTTGTACATGTGAGAAGTAGGTTGCGCTGAGAATATCGGCCATCTGCGCTGGCAGATTCTGTAGCACGTTAAGCAGTTTGGTCAGGTTTTGGCGCGCATCCTTGCGTGCACTGATCAGTTGCTCTGGATCGGCTAACTGGACACGGCTCAAGCTGGCAATGGCAAGGCGGCTTAATGCATCGGCCTGTGACAACGAGCGTCGACCCGGTAGTAGCGCAATGGTTGCTTGTATCTCTTTCAATTGAAATGCCAGTGATCGCGGATTGAATTCATCAATCAGCAATAATCTGAGTACCAGACGAACATCAATCTGACTACGGTATCTACTACGATACGTCATCACACTGTCGAACAGTTTTAGCAAGGTTTCGAGTAGCAGTACATCATCGTGCTCGTGTGCCAGTATGGTATTGATGACCGTGCAGGTGTGTTGCACGCGCTCAAGCCTGCGCCCTAGCATCATGAAACGCCAACCATCGCCATGCGTGAAATTCTCGTGTGCAAGCCCCGCAAAAGCCGACAACGACATCAAGGTGTCATCGAGCTTTTCGTTGATATCCTTTAGCGCGTCAATATCATCGATCTGAAGTTTTGTTGTTGGGTTATCAATCAGATCACTACACCCGTCGTCCAGCCGGTTTAACACCTGAAGCAGCTCATCAGAAACTCGATCTCTTGCAGCGGCTGCGCTGATTTGTAAGCGGGTCAGGCTGTAGGGCAGAGTGCCTACGCGCGCAGGGTCGTGCAGCATGCTCAGCAATTCACGCTGGGGTGCTTGTCTACGGCGACCACCACCACGCCCGACAAATCCGGGTAGCGTGCCAGTCGCTTGTGTTGTTGCGCGTAAGATTGCGGACAGCGCAGGTGCCACATCGGGGCTTTTAACACCATCAGAGGTGAGTGCGTCCTCGTTCTGAAGAGTCTGGAAAACCGAACGCAGCAGACGTACACAGGTTTCGCTACGTTCTGCGTTGCGGCCCATCCAGAACAGGTTTTCAGCAACCCGACTGGGCAGTTCGCCGTCTATTACTGAGAATTGCACATCATCGGGTGCGTTGGTCAGCAAGGACACAGGTTTTACCGGTCCCTCTGATATCACCCAGGTATCCTTGCTGCCTATTAATGAATCAAACGCCGGGCGCCTGCCGTTGGTGGAGGTATCCAACAGACACAAGCCACCAGGCATCGTCGAGTAGCTGTTGTCATTCTGTATAAGAAACGAGCGAACAGTTACCTGTTGTTTTACCAAGGTTGTGCGGTTGAATGTGGGGGCTAGTGAACGATCAAGCCGCTCCTGCGCCACATAGCTTTCAGGGTGTAGCGCAATTTGTGCCTCCAGATCGTCAAGTTGCTTCTTTGACATCAAGTGTGGATCAAACAACTGGCCTAACGAATCAGTATTTCGAAACAGCAGTTCATCACGACGGCTGAGTACATGTGCCCGCTGGTCTGCTCTACCTAACCAGTAGGTTGGAGGGCCGGGCATCAACAAGTCTTCACCCAGAATGTGCTTGCAGAGCTCTGGCATACACGCATTTAAGGCAGGGTTATCCAGTACACCTGAACCCAACGGGTTGATGATCTTCACACCGCCACTGCGTACAGCCTGAAATAATCCGGTTATGCCCCTCACGCCTGCTTGCCCTACGGCCATAGGGTCTAGCCGGGTGTCATCAATTAATCGAACAATGACCGACACCCGCTGCAGGTCTGCAACAGTACGCAAATATACAAGGTTGTCCCTGACGGTCAGGTCACCTGCTTGTACGAGTGTATAGCCCAGATACTTCGCTAAAAACGCGTACTCAAAATAATGTTGGTGCTCGGGGCCGTAGGCCAGAATGACGCAACGCCCATCGCTTTCAGACAGCGCGCCGATGGTGTGTTGCAGCTGCCTGAAGTAGGTAGCAATTCGTTCGACACGGGAAACCCTGAACAATCTGGGCATGGTGCGTGACAGCACCAGACGATTCTCCAGTGTGTAGCCAATGCCTTCGGGATACTGGCAGATATCATCGACGATGTACCAGTTACCCGATGGTGCGCGGGATATGTCAGCGCTGAACATGGGTAGATCAGGAGTATTCCCAGAATTTACAGCATCGCGCAGATAACCCCTGTGAGCGAAAATCATAGCGGGTGGAATCAGTCGCCTTTTGAGCAAAAGTTGCTCTGTGTAGATGTCTCGCAATATTTCCTGTTTCAATACCGCCCGCTGCACCAAGGCCCGACTGATTTTCTCCCAATCTTCTGGTTCGACCACAAAAGGCGCGAGGTCCAGATTCCACGGCCGTGAAGCGTGGCGTGCGTCGGACAACGAGCTGTAGGCAATGCCATTGGCACGTAGCTGACGGGAGATATTTTGTTGGCAGCGCTCGATTTCGGGTGGGTGGAACCCTTTCAGCGTATCCATCACCCGTTGCCAGTTTGGGAGTGCCGTATTATCTTTCGCCAGTGTTTCGTCGTACAAATTCGCCATATCGTCGGTACTTATTGCGTTTGGCATCTACTGAATATTGTCGTTGTATGTTCCTGAAAGGCATAATAGAGCGTATGAGCATCAATAACACCCTTTTACAATCGTACAATTTTGCCAGGAGCGCCCCGAACCATGAGTAATGCTGAACTTGCTACTGCACCGGTAGCCGACACGGATTTTTTTAGCGCAAGTCTGGCGGACCGCGATCCGCTGATTCAGGCTTCCATTGACAACGAGCTAGGGCGCCAGCAGCACGAAATCGAGCTGATTGCGTCAGAAAATATCGTCTCCTCCGCGGTTATGGAGGCGCAAGGCTCTGTAATGACCAACAAGTACGCGGAAGGTTACCCCGGCAAGCGCTACTACGGTGGCTGCCAGCATGTCGACACTGCAGAGTCATTGGCCATTGAACGTGCCTGCAAGCTCTACAACTGTGACTACGTCAATGTGCAGCCTCATTCTGGTGCACAAGCGAACCAGGCGGTATTTTTGGCACTGATCAAGCCTGGTGACACATTCATGGGCATGGATCTGGCCGCTGGCGGGCACCTGACTCACGGTTCCCCGGTTAACCAATCGGGCAAGTGGTTCAATGCTGTGACATACGGGGTGGACGAAAAAACTCATCTTATCGACTACGATGCCATGGAAGCGCAAGCACTCGAGTGCAAACCTGCACTGATCATCGCAGGTGGCTCCGCTTACCCTCGCGTCATCGATTTCGCCCGCTTCCGTGCCGTTGCTGACAAGGTCGGTGCCTACTTCATGGTCGACATGGCGCATTTTTCTGGCTTGGTCGCCGCAGGTGAGCATCCTAATCCGCTGGATCATGCGCATGTAGTGACCACCACTACTCACAAAACATTACGCGGCCCTCGTGGTGGCATGATTCTGTCGCGCGACCTCGACCTGGGTAAGAAATTCAATTCTGCTGTATTCCCAGGACTCCAAGGTGGTCCTTTGATGCACGTTATCGCTGCCAAGGCAGTGGCATTTGGCGAAGCTTTGCAGCCAAACTTCAAAACCTACCAGCAAGCCGTCATCAGTAATGCTCGTGTGCTGGCAGCAACACTTGCAGCAGGCGGGCTCGACATGGTCTCAGGCGGTACCGACACACACGTCATGCTGGTAGATCTTCGACCTAAAGGTGTTACTGGAAAAGCTGCAGAAGCGGCCCTTGGCAGAGCCGGAATCACCTGTAACAAGAACGCTATTCCATTCGACCCGGCATCGCCTTTTGTGACTTCAGGTGTGCGTCTGGGGACACCTGCTGCAACGACTCGCGGCTTTGGTAACGATGAATTCCGTCAGGTGGGTGAGCTGATATTGCGCGTTATCGATGGTTTGTCAGCGAATGGTGAAGAAGGCAACGCCGATATTGAGAAAGCCGTGGAAGCTGACGTGCGTGCACTGACCGGTAAATTCCCCATTTACGCGTAATCTTAGCAGGGGGGCTTATGGCCCCCCTTACTTCACAGCCGATGCTCTCACCAGGTCAGGCTCAGCTGATGCCCTGCGAAGCTCTTGTGACCGGTCAATCGTATAGGTGAGTAATATGACAGGCGCAAGTCCTGTCAACACAATCAGCAACGAGCCAAGCGCTGCTTCCCCAATCAGTTCATCAGACGCAAACTGATAAACATTCGTCGCTAGCGTGTCGAAATTAAACGGCCGCAACACCAATGTGGCAGGAAGCTCTTTCATACAATCCACGAACACCACCAGCGCTGCAGTTATTACGCCGCCTTTCATTAGAGGCAGATGAATGCGCGCTAATATCGTGGTGGACGAATGTCCTAGAGATCGTGCAGCGTCATCCATGTGCGGGCTGATCTTTTTCATACTTGCATCTACCGAACCATACGCCACCGCTAAAAAGCGCACCGTATAGGCAAAGACCAGTGCGAAGGTGGTTCCGCTGAGTATTAGCCCTGTGGAGAAGCCGAAGTGCTCACGCGCAAATGCATCGATACCATTATCGACAGCTGCAAACGGAATAATCACCCCAATCGCCAACACGGCACCTGGCACCGCATACCCAAGGCTTGCCACGTTTACACTGGTTTTCAACAGGGTGGTGGGTCGTAGCCTCTGGCTGTAGCTCAGTAAAATTCCGATAGCTACCGCCGTAAACGCGGCCGTCGCTGATAGCGCCATGGAGTTGAAAGCGATGGTACGAAAGTCTGCATTCCAGCTGGTGTCGAAGTAGATGGTGGCGTAATCAACCAGCACCCAGGCCGGTACGATGAATCCCAGCAGCACAGGCAGTAGACACGCCATGCAAGCTAGGACTGCGGGTCGACCAGACAGTGGCTTGCGGACAAATTTCTGAAAACGGGTGGCCGATGGCTGAAAGTTCTCCCGGTGACGTCTACTGATCTTTTCCATACCGATGAGCATCATCACAAACACCAGTAGCAGCGACGCTATCTGCGCGCCCCCGCCCAGATTATTCATGCCCAGCCAGACGTCATACAATCCGGCTGTCAGGGTACGTACGGCAAAGTAGTCCACTGTGCCAAAATCGTTGAGAGTCTCCATCAAGGCCATGGCAAGCCCCACTGCTATGGCTGGACGAGCCATGGGTAATGCCACCCGGAAAAACATGCCTCTGGATTGTCCACCGAGCACACGAGCAGCTTCGAGGATCGAGGCTGACTGCTCCAGAAACGCAGCCCGCGCCAACAAGTATACATAGGGGTACAACACCAACGTCATCATGCAAATAGCGCCAGGCAGTGAGCGAATGTTCGGGAACCAGTAATCGGTTGCCAGCTTCCAGCCAAACAGCGCTCGCAATGAGGATTGCACAGGTCCTGCAAATTCCAGAAGATCGGTATACACATAAGCAATGACGTAGGCAGGTACCGCAAACGGCAACAACAACGCCCAGTTGAAATAGCGGCGTCCGGGAAATTCATAGTGCGTTACCAGCCACGCCGTGCTTATGCCTATCGCACAGGTTCCAAACGCTACACCCAGCATCAGACCAAGGGTCGTGACAATGTATCCGGCCAACACAGTTTCAAACAAGTGCGGCCAGATGTTCTCCTCAGGATTAAACGCAAGCCACACCACTGATAAAATGGGGAGCAACACAACAGCTGCCACCGACAAAGCTATTAATGTCCAGCCACTGGGCTTGTTCTTCGGCCAGAGCGAGGGTGGGCTGGTGGTTTGCGATCCAGCTATGACAGGCTGCTGCAATGCGACAGCTGACGATCGATAGGAGATCTCGGCTCGGCTGGTCTCTCCATGATCAGGATGCAAAGCCGTATTAGGTACATCCTGCGCATTCGTTGATGTGAGTAGCGGGGCTCCCAGCTTGCCACCGGGCCAGCTTACCGCTCTGGGAATCCCCGACTGATACGTTGCTGAAGAACCCCAGCGAGTCTTGACCCGGCCCGTGACAGTGGTGCCTAATTTGAAGTTACCGGACAAGCGGACGCCATTGGCTGATGCTGCACCATAACCACCTTGGCCCCCCAAGAGAGCATCTGATACGTCTACAGACCAACCCGTTGATTCGTTTTGTCGGTCTGGTTCGTTATCGTCATTGCTCATGGGTGCAGAGCGTAATACGAACAATTCTTGTTATCAACCACAAACTGAATAGGGTCAATGGCTAGAATCTGTTAAATGAGTGTCAAGCTGTGCTTTCGTCCGTGCTTGTCGTTGACCCAGTAGGCCTTTTTCAGGTGCGAACAAGAAGCTGAGAATGAAAATCAGACTCAGGATGACTACGATAGTAGGGGCTGGTGCACTGTCTAAATGGTAGCTGAGCGTGATACCCGACACACAGGCGACAATGCAGATAGCAATAGACCACCACAGCATGTGCTCAAAACGCTTGCACAGCTGAAAGCTGATAGCGCCCGGGGCTATTAACACCGCGATGACAAGGATGATTCCGACAGCATCGATGGAGGCTACGATGATCAGTGAGAGGATTGATAACAGCCCGTAATGCAGCAAGCCTGTGTTGAGTCCGACTACCCGCGCATGTTGTGGATCGAACGCGAACAGCATCAGATCGCGGCGTTTTAGAATTACGATGATAAATGCAGGGCCTGTAAGGCAGGCAGTAAAAATGATATCTGACCAGGACACACCCAGTACATCGCCAAACAACACATGGTCCAGATGCAGGTCTGTATGAATTTTTGTGAATAGGGCAATGCCCAAAGCAAATAGGCCGCTGAACACTACACCCATCACGGTATCTTCCTTGAGCCGAGTGTTGTCAGTGAGATAGCCGGTGGACAAGGCGCACAACATGCCAGAGACAAAGGCGCCGATAATCATCGGAATGTTCAGCAGATAGGCAATGACAATACCGGGCAGCACGGCATGCGACACCGCATCGCCCATTAACGACCAGCCCTTTAACACCAGTAAACACGATAGCGCACCCGCTGAAATGGATACCAGCAACGCAATGACAAGTGCCTGCTGCATGAAATCAAATGAGAACGGCTCAAGGAACCAATTGAACATGTCGCTCATGTGTCGGCGTTCTCTCTGTCGTACTGTTCAAGTCGTGATTTCGCAAGCTTTCGGTTGGCCAGAATACCGTGCACGGGTGCAAACAAAAACGCTGCAATAAACAATGCTGTTTGCAACAGTACGATAACTGCCCCTGTTGCACCATCAAGAAAATAACTGAGATAAGCCCCGAATGCGCTAGTGAAAAATCCCAGGCCTACGCTCACCTGTAACAGTCTGTCGAAGCGATCAGTGAGCAGGTAGGCAGTAGCACCCGGGGTGACTACCATGGCAATGACCAGAAACGCACCGACTGTTTGAAGTGCTGCAACAGTGGCGGCACTCAAGAGTGTAAAAAACAATATCTTCAGTCGGTTGGTTTTCATGCCAATGGAATGGGCATGGGTTTCATCAAAGAAGACCACCATAAAGTCTTTCCAGAACACCAGCAGACAGCCTAAGGTGATAATCCCGATGATAACAAGCTGCAACGAGTCGAAAGGTGTAACCGCCAGAATGTTTCCAAAGACAATGGTCTGGATGTTGACCGAGGTAGGGGACAGCGATGCCATGAATAGTCCCAGCCCAAAGAAGCCGGTGAAGATCAGCCCGATGACCGCATCATTTCGCAGCATGGATCGTTGTGAGATAAACAACATGGCGGCCGCCGCCAATCCGCCGGATATAAAGGCACCCAATGAATAGGGGATGCCCAGCATGTAGGCACCAGCCACGCCGGGCACCACTGAATGCGACAGTGCATCTCCGATCAGCGACCAGCCTTTGAGCATCAGATAAGCACTGAGAAACGCACAAATAATCCCTACCAGAGCACTACACCAGATGGCGTTGACCATATAGCCGTAAGCAAAAGGCTCCAGCAACAGATCAAGCATCAGGTTTTTTGTCACCCGGATTTGCGCTGACCGTATCGCCGCCCTCACCATCGCCGTACAGCACAAAGGGACGCTCATCGTCTGAGATAACCGTTACCTGTCGCTGGTCATCATCGTCGTGTAGCTGATTGCTTTCCAGCACGTGAAAGCGCAAAGCGCCGCCAAACGCTGCCTGTAGATTATCCTGTGTAAAGACCGTTTCGGTTTTCCCTGCATCAAGCACGCGCCGATTCACCAGCACCACCTGATCACAGAAGTGCGGAACACTGCCGAGGTTGTGCGTGGACACCAACATGACACAGCCTTCATCACGCAGCGCTTTGAGAAGATCAATGATGGCATCCTCGGTAGCAACATCCACCCCGGTAAACGGCTCGTCAAGCAAAATGACTCTACCTTCCTGAGCCAGTGCTCGAGCCAGAAAAACACGCTTTTTCTGCCCACCTGAAAGCTCGCCGATTTGCCGATGCCGAAACTCAGTCATGTTCACGCGGGCCAGTGCCTCGTCCACTTTCTGTTTGTCTTTGGCCGAAGGGCGTCGAAGAAACCCCATGTGTCCATACCGACCCATCATGACGACATCTTCGACCAGGACAGGGAAATTCCAATCGACGTCTTCGTTTTGCGGTACGTAGGCAACGGTATTGCGTTCAAGCGCCTTACCTGCTTTCTGGCCAAGAATACTCACCGACCCACGGGCCAGTGGAACCAGCCCCATCAAAGCTTTGAATAACGTTGATTTGCCTGAGCCATTGATCCCCACCAATGCACAAATGGTGGCTGTTGGTATAGAGAAAGTGGCGTCAGTAAGTGCCACGTTTCCGTTTCGATAAACCACGCTGACGCCCTCAGCTCGTATGCCACTGCCAAGTTCCTCGGTAGCCTGCCGGGCGCGTAGATCTCTGCGCTCGGTTTGCAGGGCTACAGCGTCGAGGGTTTGAACCTGGCTGCTGGGGCGATTAGGCGCGTCAATCATTGAGCCTCAACACCTGCCTGGATACCGGACACAATAGTGTCCATGGTCACTTGCAGTAAATCGATGTAAGTAGGCACAGGCCCATCAGCGTTGCTCAGAGAGTCGACATAGAGTACACCACCGTAGAGGCTGCCGGTTTCACGTGCGACTTGTTCAGCAGGTTTGGCCGACACCGTGCTTTCGCTAAATACAGTAGGGATGCTGAATTCACGAATAGTGTCGATGACATTGCGCACTTGCTGTGGGGTGCCCTGAGCATCTGCATTGATAGGCCACA
>JALZVU010000263.1 GCA_023301795.1 Granulosicoccus sp. | reverse complement strand
TTATCTCGCCGAATGGTGCTGTGTCCATTGTAATGGACGAGGGTGCGCGTTCAGATGACATCGACACACATACGCGTACATCACGAATAAGGATACATCACAGTAAGCTTGACGCCAAAGGAGGGTTTGCCCAGCCTGACACCTTGCTTGACATGGCTGATGAGCCAGATCATCAGGCACTGTGTGATAGAGAGCAGGCCTATCTTTACGACGCTATTGTTAATGATCTGGATTTGTCCAGACATTGGCGCGATGCAGTACAGTCGCTCAGAATATGCCTCGCTGCTGATGAGAGTGTTCGTACGGGGAAAGCTGTGTCGTTGTTGTAGTATTTCTGAAGTTTATCGCAGTGTTGGACTAATGCTGGCCTGAACTATTTCACACCAGCTAGTTGCGCTTGTTTACATTCAACAGGCCCGTCGTACCCCTGTGAATAATCTGAAGGTGTTACGTGTTAGGCAGCGGTCAAGCTCGCATAACGGCGCAGGTGGCATGATGAGTGTACAAAGTAATCAGGGCCAGAGCGTACTTCAGACTGGCTTGATTCACCACAGTTGCTAGCTACACTGTGGCCTGAAACACACGCACTACAGATTCGCGACCCTAATGAATTGTGTTCGATTATTACGTTTTTTGTCAGCGTGCAGAAATGCCGAACACTAGGGCAGATCTGTTTCAGATCTGGCTGGAATTGCTATGTCAGATGATTCCAGGGATCTCTCAAGCTGTGTTGATTCCAGAATCAGGCTCTAAAGCTGATCCGATCGTGCGCTGGCCTATTGCTGGTGCAACAGATGACGATCTGATGTCAGCCGCTAGTCTGGCCGCTAGTCAGAATAAAAGTGTCACCACAACAATGTCCTCTGGGCAAGGCACTGATTCTGCTGTTAATACAATCATCGCGTTTCCTCTGAGTCATGTGAAAAGCATCAAGCGTACGTTGGCGGTCTTGGTTAACATCAAGCCATCACAGCAATCAACGGTGGTGCAGGTTCTTCATTGGGGCGAAAAATGGTTGGGGTTGTTGTTAGCCTCCCAACAAGCCGTCGTTACACCAACAGATCTCCCGTCAATTGCGTTATCAGTGAGTGAATTCTGGAGTCGTCGTTTAAGCCTGGTGGCTCTGGGTGTACTACTGACTGTGTTAGTTATGACGTTTGCGGATGGCACTTATCGAGTCACTGCATCTGCCAAGCTTGAGGGGAAAATCCAGCGTGCCATTGTTGCACCTTTTGACGGTTATATCGCCGCGGTACATGCTCGCGCCGGCGAAACTGTGGCTGCGGGTGATGTTATTGCAGAACTGGATACTGAGGAATTGCTATCGCAGAGGTTACGTTATGTGGCGGAAAAAGAAGAATATGACCACACGTACCGCAAAGCACTGTCAATACGCGATAAAACCCAGGTTCATATAGCCAAAGCACGAATTAGCCAGGCTGAAGCACAATTGAATTTACTGGAAACAAAAATACAACGAGCAGCCTTGGTATCAACGTTGGACGGTGTGATTATAACGGGGGATCTGAGTCGGTCGCTGGGTGCACCAGTGAAAACCGGTGATTTATTGTTTGAAGTAGCGCCGCTAGAAGAATATCGCCTGGTGATCCTTGTTGATGAAAAACAGGTTGTAGACGTCACCAAGGGTCTGAAGGGTGAGTTGACTTTGAAATCCCTGCCCGGCGAACAGGTGCCTTTTGTTGTGCACAAAGTATCTCCGGTTTTTACGGAAGACGAGCAGGGAATAGCCTATCGCGTTGAAGCAACACTTGACAAGACTCGCACTGAATTGCGTCCAGGCATGGAGGGTGTTGCAAAAATCCACATCGGTCAACGTGGTCTGGCCTGGATCTACCTCCACGAACTTATTGATCTGATTCGCCTGTGGGCCTGGCGATGGCTGCCGTAAATCCGGATCTACTAGTCAGTGAGTGTGAAAGTGCCTGGCAAGCTATAGCGCACGTGCGGCCTCGTCTTGGTAAGTCTGTGCACTTTTACCAGCACCAGTATCGTGGCGTTGCCTGGTTGATCATTGCAGATCAAGGGCGCGAGATCTACTTTCGCTGTAGTGCCAACACTGAACAGTTTCTACGTCTGCTTGATGGCGTACGAACTGTTCAACAGGCATTTGCCGATGCCCGATCTTCTGCAATACAGCAGCATGATGTTATTGTCTTGATTGCAAATCTTAAATCGTCCGGATTGTTGGAGGACGATGTGATGAAGTATAAGGACTCTGCCTGCCTCACCTCTTCGTCAGGGCTGAATCGCTGGCGTAATCCGTTTGCCATCAAATTTCCCTTGGTTAACCCTGATTGCGTGTTGGAGAAAACAGCCCATTGGTTTTCACCATTGTTTAGCGTTGCTTTCATATTGGTATGGGCTGGTATCGTGCTTGTAGCATTGGCTGGTGCCGCACTAAACTGGCAGGCAATGTTTGAGCATAGCGAGGCTAGATTTTCTGACTCGCAAAATCTGATGTGGTACTGGCTACTCTATCCGTTGGTAAAAGGACTACATGAATTCGGTCATGCCTACGCAATCAAGTATTGGGGTGGCGAAGTACGCGAAATGGGAATTACGCTGCTTGTTTTTTTTCCTGTACCGTATGTCGATTGTTCGGCTGCCAATCGGTTTAGTTCAAAATACAGGCGATTGGCCGTTTGTGCCGCAGGGATCATGGTAGAGATTTTCATTGCTGCAATTGCACTACTGATCTGGACGAATACTGATCATGGCCTGGTTCGCGACCTGGCTTTTGATATCGTTATCATCGGTGGAATATCTACGCTGTTATTCAATGCTAATCCACTGTTACGTTTTGATGGCTATTACCTGTTAAGTGAACTTATAGAGATACCTAATCTGGGGACGCGTGCCGATCAGTACCTTGGGTACTTGCTAAAACGTTACGTGCTGGATATGCCGAATGTTCGTACTCCAGTCACCGCGCAAGGGGAGGCGAAATGGTTGCTTACATACGGAATTTGTGCCCGAATCTATAAAATATTCATAAGTCTTTTCATTGCATTCTGGGTTGCAGGGAAATTCATGATTATCGGTGTGTTGCTGGCATTTTGGGCAATAGCTGCGCATAGCGTGTATCCGTTAGTGCGCAGTATCTACCGACTGATTCCGCAAGTTGTTAAGGCGAAAAGAATAAAGCGATTTAGCGCAGCAGTTTCGGCAATTTCACTTTGCTTGATGCTGGGTCTGACAACGCCAATTGGCTACAGCACCAACACCGAAGGCGTTGTGAATCTGCCCGATGAGGCCTTTATCCGTACGGGCGTCGATGGTCTGGTGACCGGAGTGTTATTGACAGATGGTGAATCCGTTAAAAAAGGCGAGGTAATCCTGACATTAGAAGATATCGAGCTTGATGCACGTTTGCAGAGTCTCTTGGCGCAGTTGAATGAGACTCGTGCAATACAGCAAGCCGCTTTTCTAGCAGATCGATCACAGGGCAATATATTAAACGGGAAAGTCTCTGCTATTGAAGCTGACATACGAGCGGTGGAGGAGCAATTGGCAAGCCTTGAGGTTGTCAGTGCGACCACGGGTGTGGTTTCCTTACCGACAGCGGATGATCTTCTGGGAAGGTATGTAAGTCGAGGTGATGTGATGGGTTATGTGGCGGGTCAGAGTCAGCTTAGCGCGGTTGTTGTCGTGCCCCAGTTGGCTATAGACACCGTAAGGCGGAAGACGAGCTTAATAGAAGTGAGATTAAGCAGTCGGCCAGGCGATACACTGAAAGCGACATTCCTACAAGAACTTCCGCAGGCAACTAATCGTTTGCCAAACCGAATGCTGGGTTCTGGCTCTGGTGGTTTGATAGCGGTAGATGCGCGAGATACGTCCGGAACGCAGTTGCTAACCAACATATTTCTGGTGGAGATAGCGCTTCCGCTGGACACTACTGGCAGCTACCTTGGGCAACGTGTTTTCGTGCGTTTCATCCACCGGGCAGAGTCGATGGGTAACAGGTGGTTGCGCAAATTTAATCAGATTTTGTTAGAACCGCCGTTCGCGTAGTAATTTTGTGATGCGATACTCGTAACTATGTGCTGATACTCTGTGTTTAACGGGTTAAGTACGTTTCTGGTTGGCGTGGTTTGTGTGGATACTTTTGTGTGAACACGTTGAAAACTATGAACTTCAAACTCCTTGTAATAACAGCAATTTGTTTCTCTAGCCTGCAGTTGTTGGCAAAAACATCTGCGCCTGCTTATAGCTCTGTTCCTGCGGTTGACTGTGTCATTAACCCCTCCCTTGTTGTGGATCTGTCTAGTCCTATTCCCGGTGTTATGGAAGATCTCTACGTTGAGCGAAGTCAACAGGTATCTGCGGGCCAAGTGATTGCACAAGTGGAGGCCAGTGTTGATCGGGCTAACGTCAAACTAGCAAGATATCGAGCCTATGCTGATTCTGGAACGGGGCTAGGCACTGTCAATGTGGACTTTGATCAGCGGCGCAAGAAACGGGTAGAGAGCTTACTTGAGGAGCAGAACGTTTCAAGGGAAATTGTCGATCAAGTAGAACGTGAGGTGCAGCTGTCCAATTGGAAGCTACAACAGGCCAGAGAACTGGCAGATATACGCAAACTTGAATTGCTCAAAGCCGAAGAGCAGTTGCAGCAAAAATCGATAAAAGCGCCTTTCGACGGTTTTGTTCTGGACACGTTCAAGAATCGTGGTGAGTATGTTGATGATCAGGCGATTCTTCGGCTGGCACAACTTGATCCGTTGGTGATTGAAGCTATCGTACCGATGGAATATTTTGGTGTTTTGAATCTGGGAATGCACGCTGAAATCGTACCAGACGTACTGCTCACTGACACGTTGACAGCAGTAGTGACTGCGGTTGATCGTATTGGTGATACTGCGAGTAACACGTTCGGTGTCAAGCTCAGCATGCCTAATCCTGATCATCGTATTCCAGCAGGTGTTAAATGTATCGTAAAGTTTCTTGAAACCAGTAGTGACTACATCACTGAAGCCACCGACAAAATTGACGCCAATACGGCAAATAGTGCTCAGCCTGCCAAGTTGACTGACCAACAAGATCGAGAGAGTGTGCCAACCAGCACCAGTGCCGACTTCTCACCTGTGGCACTGAGTGTGAGTCACCATGCTAATGCTGAGAGAAGACCTTTGGTAGATCCAACCGCTACCGAAGATGCAATAGCCATGGAAGAAATTCCTGAAGTACAAGCAGCTCTGCCGGCCGCTTTGGGGAGTGACATAGATATATCCGATCCACAGAAACCATCGAAAAAAGTACCAAATCACTATAAAGTCATGATCGAACAACCTGCTTCTAAGGCTGCGACCTGGAAGCTTGTTGATCGCCTTCGTGCTGCTGGCGTGACGGATTTCCTAGTGTCTGGTGACGCGGCGAAAGATCGCTACGTCTCTCTGGGTGTTTTCAAGCAAAAGGCGAATGCGCAGAACCGTCAGCAGATGCTTGAGAAACTTGGATTCACAGCAATTACTGCAGAGCTCTACTAGTGTATTACCTCCTCGCCCAAGTGACTTCCACAATGTCGTTGAACCGCCGGTTTGGTGTGGAGTAGGTCATCAGCAAGTGGAAGCAAATAACCAACCCACCTGACAGTACACTATCCAGTCCAGACGCTGCTTCGGTGTTTTTCGAGCGGATGGAGCCGAAGATTCTGTACTCGGCAGATGCACTTGCGGGCCTGGTATCGGCGTATCCTTTTAGTGATAGTGAGGCCGCACAGACGGGTTTGACTATTAGTGAAAGTATCAACCTGCTGGCCCAAGAGAACGCCACGAATCTGGGTAGTGCCGACAGTGTCCTGGATAACTCTACTAGTCGATCATTCAATCTTGATGAGTTGGCGATTGCCTTAGGTGATGGTGTGACAACCAGCGATAGTGATACATCGCTAGATAGGCTTGCATCGTTATTTTCTGCCGCAGAACCTGAAGTGCAGGGTAGGAAAGAAATTATCTTTGTTGATGCGGCAACGCCAGACTATGAAACGTTACTGTCTAGTATTACAAAGACGCCGAATATCGAATTCAACATTATCATTCTACAGTCTGGCCAAGACGGCATAGAGCAAATTACAAGCTCGCTGAGCGAGTTGCAAGGTGTCGATGCCATCCATCTTGTCAGTCACGGTAGTGAGCAAGGACTTCAGTTGGGTGATGTCTGGCTGTCAAATGAAAACATTGAGGGATATAGCGATCAGTTGCAGCAGTGGACTACCTCTTTGGATAAGGATGCTGATCTTTTAATTTACGGCTGTGATCTGGCTGCCGGACGTGATGGGCAATTGTTGATTGAAACATTGGCTAAACATACTTCTGCAGATGTTGCCGCCAGTGATGATTTAACGGGTGCTGCAGCGCTGGGTGGCGATTGGGAGTTAGAGTATGATTTGGGAAAAATTGACACAGCGTTGGCTTTTAGCACAGAACTGCTGAACGACTATTCGGGAGTATTTGCAAGCTTTACAGTGAATGTGTTTACTGACTCAGTGGACATAAATCCTGGTGACGGTGTTGCTGCAGATGCGTCCGGTAATACCTCTTTGCGGGCGGCTATTATGGAGGCCAATGCACTTGCAGGTACGGATTCCATCAATCTTGCAGCTGGTAACTACACCCTCACTTTGGGTGGAGCCGATGAAGATGCCTCCGCTACCGGTGATCTTGATATTCTCGATTCCTTGACGATTACTGGTGTAGGCGCGGATCAGACAACCATTGACGGGGGGGCACTCGATCGTGTCTTCGAGGTGGACAATGATTTTCTAATTAACGTCTCTATCTCAGACCTGAAGATTCAAAACGGATTTGTCGATAGTCGAGGCGCAGGCATATTTATCGGGGTAGCGTTCCCAGAATCAAAAGTGAACTTGTCTAACGTCTGGTTCTACGATAACCATACTACTAACAATGGCACGTCTGGAGTTTTCGACACTGGTGGGGCGATATTCAACCAGGGTGATCTCACTGTTGTAGATTCCCTGATCGAAGATAACTCCTCTCGTGATGGTGGGGGTGTGAGGAATTGGCGTGGCGCAACGTTGAGCATGGCCAACGTGACGATAACTGGAAATACAGCGACCACCAGTGACGGCGGAGGGCTCTTTAATTCTGGCAATGCAACGCTACAAAACGTAACAGTAGTAGAGAATTCAGCGGATGATGATGGCAGCAATAACAAGAGCAGTGGTGGTTTTGGTGGCGGCTTGCTTACCGCCGATAGTCCTGATGCAACTACCAATATCAGCAATACGCTGATAGCCAACAACTCAGCTCACAATAATTCTGACGTGGATGGAGTTTTTGTCAGCAGCGGCGACAACCTCATTGAGAACGTTGGAAGTGCTACTGGAATTCTAGGGAGTGACATCACGGGTAGTGATCCCACTATTGGGGCTCTGAATGACAACGGTGGTGCAACCCACACCCATGCATTACTTGCTGGTAGCTTAGCTATAAATACGGGTACTACTGCTAATGCACCGCTTGCGGATCAACGTGGTGTAGCCCGCGATGATGCGCTTTCGGATATTGGAGCCTTTGAAGAGGCCAATGAGGCTAGTTTTTCAGGAGTGCTTTTTAGCACCAATGCCGCTGTGACTAACAGTGGATCACCCGGTCTGTCCTCATGGGGGGCTGGTGAAATACTGAAGTTGGGTGATCCTGGATGGAATCTGGGTGCTGGCACCACCAACGGGCAATTCACATCCCTGTTTAACCTTGATGCCATGGGACTTGCAGGCGACAGCGTCGATGCCATTCATTACGTTGGTACTGAGATGAGCATTGGAAGCACAAATGCAGTCGTGGTTCAGGAGGGTGACTTGTTGATTTCTGTAAATGGAGATGGCTCTACTCTGACAAGTACTAACGCCATTACAGTCAGTGATTCTGACGTATTCCTGTTCAGACCTGATGTCATTGGAGACTATAGCCAAGGTACGTTCACTCTACTGCTGGATGGCACAGCCATGCCGGGCAAGATATCGGCCGTCAGTCTTGTCGAGGAACGTACGGTGGTTGGGGACGCCATTTTGGAGGCTGGTGATTTTCTGCTGGCTCAGTCGGACGGCGCAGACAATACCTCAGTGCTTCATTACTCTCTTGCGGACGTTGGCCTCGGTACCACAATGGGAATCAGCGAGGTGTTGATTGACGGTGCCGACCTATCTATAGACAGCGAGATTGTCGGGATAGATTTAATTGAGGCTGCTACCACCATCGGTGGTGTCGATCTGGATGCTGGAAAAATTCTTATTTCTCTCCTTAGTAACGACGCTGCCGTTGGCAATACACCAACCATTGATACTCAGGAACACGATATATTTACGCTTGATGTGGCATCGACTGGCAGCGGTAGTTCTTCAGCCACAGCCACGTTGTTATTCGATGGCAGCGGTTTGAATTTGAATGACAACCGTGAGGGTATTGTGGGCGTGTCCCTGATAAAGACATCCGATGTTGTAATCAGTAATTCTCCCGTATTCCTCGTTAATGGACCCTTTAATGTTGACGAAGGAGCATCCGCCGCCACTGTGGTGGGTAACGTCGATGCGGTAAATGGTGATGGTGGTGCAGCTGATGTAGGAATTGTTTATAGCATTGCATCAAATGTAAACCCTGATGCGGATGGCAACAACGCATTTGCCATTAATTCATCGACTGGTGAAATCACCGTTAGTGATGCTGGAGATCTGGACTTTGAAGACACGGCATCGTGGACAATCATCGTTCAGGCAGATGACGGCGTACTAACAAGTGATACCAATGTTACGGTAAACCTGAACGATGTCGCGCCAACGTTATCAGCAACTGGTGCAGGCCAAGTCGATGCCGGTGTAGCTTATCAGCTGGACTTGACGGCAACCGAACCTGGTTCCAGCGGAATCACCAGCTATACCGTTAACTGGGGCGATGGACACATAACCACTGAGGCCTACACTGGGCCGACTACATCTGCTTCACATGTCTATGACAATGTCGGATTCACGTATTCCATCACTTTCGCTGCGAACGATATTAACGATACGTGGACTGAGAGCGACTTGGTTGTCCCAAACTGGATAGCGTCTACTGATGACATCTTTGTTTATGATGGCGTCAGCGGTAATCTCGAAGGGATGTTTGGTTATACAGGCGGTCAGTTGGATCGGCCCTACGGAATTGCTGTGGGTCCTGATGGTAATTTCTATGTAGCAGGCTTCTTGTCCGATAATATTTTAAGCTTCGCTTCGGATGGCAGCTATCTTGGTGTGTTCAGCGCAAATGATCAATTGGATGAACCATCCGGTCTAGCCTGGGGTAGTGATGGCAATTTGTATGTTGCAAACTTTGCTAGCGACGAAATCCTGCGCTTTGGTGCAGACGGAATATTAATCGATGCCTGGGGTGAGGGTGATGGTGGAGTCCTTAATGGGCCCGATTCTCTAGCATTCAGTCCCGATGGAGATTTGTACGTGTCGAGTTGGATTAACAATCGGGTAGTCATGTTTGATGGCGCATTGGGTGGAGAGGCGACAATAGTTATCGATTCGGGTCTTGGTAGGCCAGAGCAACTCGTGTTCGATGGAGCCGGTGATTTGTATATAGCAAACTCTAATAGGGGTGAAATTTCACGCTGGGATGGCTCTGCACTGACTACTTATTTTTCTCACGCGGATTTGTCGAATCCCTCAGGCCTAGCGTTTGGACCTGATGGGCAGTTATATGTATCGGCCAACATTAACGACAAGATTTTGCGTTATGACGGAGTTATCGGGGAAGTGTTTGTAGATGGTGGACCTGATGGTCTTGATGCTCCTGCACATCTGGTATTCACCCCTGATCATCAGGTTATGATTAATCCAAATAGAGCGCCAACTGCTACTAATCTCTCTACCAGTAATTTCTACAATGAGGGCGACATGAATGTCCCGATTTCCGACATTGTAGTTAGTGATGTTGATAACGGTGAAGTCATCAGTGCGACATTGACACTAGCGAACACTGCAGCCGGTAGTCTGAGTGCGAATAATGGTGCGAGCTATACCGCTAGCACTGGCGTGTGGACAATTACCGACAGCGTGGTAAAAGTAAATGCTGCATTGGCTAATCTTGTATTTAATCCAACAACAAACAATGATCTGGATACCACCATCAGTGTTGTTATCGATGATGGTGATGAAGATGCCAGTGGCGCATTGACGGGTATTGTTACTTTGGATGTAACGTCGATTAATGATGCCCCAGTGCTCAGTGCCATTGGTGATCACTCAGTTGATGAGCTTGTAACGCTAAGCTTTATTGCTTCAGCCACTGACATCGATCAGCCAGGTGATTCTTTGACCTATTCTTTGGATGATGCCTCGCTAGCACTAGGCATGAGTATCAATTCAACGACGGGTGTTTTCAGCTGGACGCCGACAGAAGCACAGGGTGGGTTAACGCCGACGGTGACAATTACTGTCACTGATGATGGTGCGGGTGCCTTATTCGACAGTGAAGACATCACCATAACGGTGAATGAAGTCAACACTGCGCCAGTACTTGCATCGATAGGTGATCAATCAGTCGATGAGCTGGCAA
>JALZVU010000262.1 GCA_023301795.1 Granulosicoccus sp. | reverse complement strand
CCTAATTTCTCACCCCGGGAGTGGTCTGGTCGCTGTTGTTGTGCATGTCCGTTACGGCGGAAAGCCTGATACGGTTCCAGCCGTTCCCACCTGAACCGACTGGTTCAAGGTAGCACACCAAGACGGCACTCGTGGTTGATACACTCATTCATCGCCTGAACAAAAGCCATGAGTGAAAACGAACGCACTGAATTGCGAAAATCCTTACGCGCCGCCCGCAGTGCGCTTAGCAAGTCTCAGGTGCGCAACAAATCTTTCAGCATCTGCACGCAAGCCACCACACTGGTTGCCGACGCCCAGCATGTAGCCACTTACTATGCTTTTGGCGCTGAAGTTGACCTGACAGTCCTGATGACGGCGCGCGATGCCTGTGGGCAAATTAACTACGTACCCGTTGCCCTACCTGACTACCAAATGCAATTTGCACCTGTCACCAATGACACATCTGTGACGATAAACCGTTACGGCATTAGAGAACCCGATGCCGATAAAAGCACGTTTGTCGCAGGTACAGCGCTGGATGCTGTCCTGGTTCCGTTAGTCGGTTTTGATCCTCTATGTAATCGTATGGGCATGGGCGGCGGATACTACGATCGCTGCTTTGAGCACAAAGCCGGCATTGATAATCGTCCATTGCTCATCGGGGTAGCCTTTGAGCTGCAGTGCGTCGATACAGTGCATCCTCAAGAGTGGGACGTGCCGCTAGATTATGTGGTTACCGAATCACGCATTATCAAACGCCAGAAGTGAAGCTCCAGTCAGGACTATTCACGAATAGTCCTGACTGGAGCTTGCAAGCTGCACCAAACGCTCGGGCCAAGGCTCAGCGCAAGAATAACGAATACGCCTCGTTTCCAGACTCTTCCTCAGCCTTGTAACCCAGATCTTGAATGAAGTCGTGCATCTGTTGCTCTTCACCTTCGGGTAGCGTCATACCCACCAGTACACGTGCATAGGCTGCGCCATGATTACGGTAGTGGAACAAGGTGATATTCCAGCGTTCGCCCATAGCCGCCAGAAATGTTGGTAGTGCTCCGGGACGTTCTGGAAACACGAACCGATATAGCCGCTCCTGTGGTAATTCAGCGTGACCACCAATCATGTGCCGTAAATGCAATTTAGCGGCATCGTTATGCGTCATATCCAGCACGTGGTATCCATCAGAGCGCAACGTCTGAATCAGCTCTTCACGCTCACTCTGATCACCGGCTAGCTGCACACCTGCAAAAACCTGAGCAAGCTTGTTATCGCTGAAACGATAGTTGAATTCTGTGATGGCACGTTTGCCCAAGGTATTGCAGAACCTCAGGAAACTACCAGGCTCCTCCGGAATGGTGACAGCCAGCAAGGCTTCACGACTCTCACCAATCTCCACTCTTTCCGCTACATGCCGGAGCCTGTCAAAGTTGATATTGGCGCCAGAATTGACCGCAATCATTGTCTGCCCCGTGACTCCACGCTCACGCACATAGCGCTTCATGCCCGCAACCGCCAGGGCACCAGCAGGTTCTGTCAGCGTACGGGTTTCATTGAAAATATCTTTGATAGCCGCTGACATCTCATCAACACTGACCAGAATGACCTCATCGAGAAACTCGCGACACACCTCAAAGCAGTGCCCGCCTACTTGTTTGACAGCAACACCGTCTGCAAACAATCCTACTTCAGGCAGAGTAATACGCTCATCAGCCTGCAGTGCATCGTGCATGGATGCGGCATCAATAGGCTCTACTCCGACCATTCTGACGTCTGGTCGCAGATACTTCATGTAGGCGCTGACGCCTGATGCCAAGCCCCCACCACCCACAGGAACAAACACAACGTCCAATGCTCCCGGATGCTGACGACATAGCTCCACGCCCACCGTGCCCTGACCTGCGATGGTGTCTGGATGGTCAAACGGGTGGATAAACGGATAACCACGCTGATCAACCAGCGTCAGCGCATATTCCAGAGCGGCGTCAAAATCATCGCCATGCAAAATCACCTCTCCCCCCAGACCTCGCACCGCATCCACCTTGATTCCAGGAGTGGTTTGTGGCATCACGATAACCGCCACAAGCCCCAGCTTTTTAGCCGCTAACGCAACACCTTGTGCGTGATTACCTGCCGAGGCCGCAACCACTCCGTCCAACGACTGCTCTTGCATCAGCTTGTGGATGCGATTGAACGCACCTCGGCACTTGAACGAGAAGATGCTTTGCTCATCCTCTCGCTTTAGCAACACGTTGTTATCCAGGCGCGTGGACAGCAAGGGCGCTTCGTGTAAACGGGTTTCTATCGAGACGTCGTAGACGCGGGCAGACAGGATGCGTTTGATATACTCGTCGTGCAGCGGACTCATGAAACGTGCTTCGGGTTAGAGTGTAAATTCAAGTGGCACAATGTACCCCGTTTGAGCGGCTTGTGCTAGACACACCGTTTGCGACCTAACAGAACACACCTGGAATACCCCCCAAAATTATGCACCCCGGAAAAAAAGCGGCATCCCTTGCGGCCATCAAACATGTCGAACACGACTCACTGTTGGGGGTGGGATCCGGTTCCACGGTTAATATCTTTATCGAATTGCTGGCGCAGTCAGGGATTCGAATCGAGGGCTGCGTTGCCAGCTCAGTCAAGACGGCCAAACTGCTGGAGAAACACCACTTCCGCGTTATGGACTTGAATCTGGCTGGACAATTGGAGCTGTACATCGATGGTGCTGACGAGGTGGATCCTCAGTTGAATCTGATCAAAGGTGGCGGTGGCGCACTGACACGCGAAAAAATTGTCGCCGGTGCCAGCACACGATTCGTCTGCATCGCTGATCACACCAAGGAGGTTAACGTTCTGGGCGAATTCCCTCTGCCTATCGAGGTCATACCGATGGCACGCAGCTTCGTGTCACGCGAAATTGTACGCCTTGGAGCCGACCCCGAATACCGAGAAGCACCACCTACCGATAACGGCAATGTCATCGTGGATTGCTACGGATTCAACATCACAGATCCCCGTGCTCTGGAGGCTGAACTCAATGCCATACCGGGCGTTGTCACCAATGGGCTATTCGCACGTCGCCCAGCCGACACACTGATCATTGGACACGATAACGGCGAGGCCAGCACTCGCACGGCAGCAAAATAGCAGCACCGTACTTATGGCAATTGGCGCAAGGCAACTCGCGCCTCTAGCTCTTCAGGCAGCTCGGCATCGGGCAACACGGAATCTTCCTGCTCTAAGGGTAGCTCAACCGTAATTCGAGTGCCAACCGGTAAATTGTTGGCGCGAACATGCCCATTGTGCAGGCTGACAACACGCGCTACGAGCGCCAGACCCAAGCCCATACCTTTATGTGAGCTGGCGGTGGCTTCGGCGCGCTTGAACCGGGTAAACAACTGATCGAGCATGGCAGGGTCTATACCGACACCCTCGTCGTCAATCGTCAGTCTGGCAATCTGAGCAGATCGGTTCAGGCTGATGGTCACATTGGTGCCCGCTGTTGAGTACTTTATGGCGTTACCCACAATATTGGTAAACGCGCGCTCCAAAGAGGTAGCGTCCCCCACCACCCACAAATCGTCGTCTTCTGTTTCTATCGAAAACGCGATGCCTTGATTGCGCGCCTGTGGCAACAACTGATCCAGCGTGTTGCCAAGCACAGCATTCAACAGTAAAGGCTCAAAACGCGATTCGGTAAGATTGTCTGCACGCGCGACATGTAGCAGGTCGTCCATCATCGAAAGACTTTGCTTAATATTATTCGCAATGGCAGGGTCAGCCTCAGCTTCCAGTAAATACAGCGCCGAAATCAATGGCGAGCGCAGATCGTGAGACAGATAATCCACCATCTCTGCACGGGCTTTTTCCGCCGAGCGGATATCGCTAACGTCGACTACAGTGGCACAGATCAATCGTTGGGCCAGTCTCTCACCTACCGCCCGGATACTGACAATCAACTCACGCTCGTTTTCTCGATAAACAATTTGCCAAGGTTTCTTGTTCAAAATCAAATCGCGAAAATGTTCAGCATCCTCCCCCGCACCCGGATCACGCCCCAGGCAGGTAACGAATTCGAGCAAGTCCCCCTCCTTAGATAGCCCATCCACTAGCTGGTTTACCAAAGCGTTGGCACGAATACTTTCCCCAGCAGCATTCCAGACTGCAAACCCTGCAGGCGCAGCAGCCAATATCGTGTCTGAAAACACCTTGATGTTGCGCAGCCACTCAAGCTGCTCACTGACATTGACGACATTGGTTTGCAGGCGTTCAATGGAGCCTGTCAACAGGTTAGCGTGCTCCCTGGCACGCACTCTGGCTAGAGAATTGACGTACTCGGTAATCTGCGCGCCCACAGTAGAATCTGTGATCTGCATTTCAATTAACAGCCCTTGAGCTGCAGGATAACGACGAACGTAAACATCGTCCTTCGTCACCCAACGCGTATCAATGCCTGCGGGCAGAGACATCGGCAAATCAGATCCGCTGCTGTATTGCTCTTGCGCCACTGAAAACCGCCACGCACTGATGGGAAGGTGACGAGAGGCACTGTTGAAAAAATTCTCCAGAGCTTCATTGTCACTGATCAAACGCTGAGGCAGAAGCTTGGCGGAGCGTTGCTGTTCTTTCTCCAGAAACCGGTTAACGTATTTTAATCGATGGCGACTCCAGAACAAGTAGCTGATAAACACCGGCAAGCTGGCCGGTAGCGGTGCCAGCCACACATCAGCGAACTGGTACAAAAGGTAGCTGACAATGACAGGGACCGTCGATCCCACAGCTGCACTGACAACGCCCCACTCTGGCGGTGCTCTGGAGTAGACAAGCAGCATTTGTGGCAAAAGGATGAAGGCTACCAGCAATGAAAAATAAGGATTCACCCTCGTCACCATATCTCCGTTGCGCAAGGCACCAAAGACATTGGCATGAATCTCAATTCCCGGAACAGGCTGATCAAGCGCTGATACCGGTGTTGGCACCACATCACCCAACCCGGTTGTGGTCATGCCAACAAAAACAACCCGCCCTCGCAGCGCATCTGGAGAGGCAGTTCCACGGATAATATCGACTGCAGAGATGCGCGGAAATGAACCATTTGAGCCATAAAACGGGATGAACACTTCATTGTTGAGCTCCCATTGACCAACCGATTCATTGTCCGGCTTTACTAGCCCTGGCAACGGATCCGGCCGCTGGGATAACAAATCAAGTGCCGCAAGCGACAATGATGGCCAGTGGGCCTGATTGATACCTGCTTTCAAGTGAACACGGCGGACAATACCATCATCGTCAATGGGCAAGAACACATGGCCCAACGAATCCACATGACGCAGGATATCTGGCACAGGTAAGGATTCAAGCGATGCCTGGCCCGCACCCTTTTCAGTCAATACTGGCAGGACTGACAAGGGCAACCCGGCTATGGCGGTGCCCAGTCGAATATCATCGGCTCGCAGCTCTGATTCCTCTGTATAGAGAAGATCGATGACCGCTATTTTGACGCCGTACTCTGCCAGCCGTTCAAACAGCTGAGCCTGAATATCACGAGGCCAGGGCCAACGGCCTAACTCATTGAGGCTGCCAGCATCGATGGCTGCTATGACGATATCTGGCGGCACAACACGTTCATCGTGACGTACCCAGCTATCGTGCAACAAACGATCAACCTTACGGGTGGCATCACTCCAAACCAACACTGTAGTCAAACACAGCAGTGTGCAGAAAAAAACGACTAGCCCAAGCAGAGTAACTCCACGACCTTGGCTGGCAGAGTACAGCCGTGCACCACCTGCCCGTGGAGACTTCGGAATCATACTAACCCGAGGTGCCCGCTAATGGCTGGTATGTTCCTCAAGTCGGTACCCGTGCTGGTAGATCGACGTCAGTTTCCAGCGCTCAGACGCTAGCAAATTGAGTTTTTTGCGCAACCTGCTGGCGTGAGTGTCCACGGTTCTGGTGTTCAGTTCTGCAGATGTGCCCCACACCGAGGTCAGCAGATGCTGACGCGACAGAACTCGCCCTCGATTACGGAATAAAAACAAAGCCAACTCGTATTCCTTCTCAGTGAGCTTGACCGGGTCGTCATTCATACGGACTTCACGGTTCGCAGTATCGAACACGTAAGGCGGGCATTCCAGTAACTCGGTTTCGGGCTGCGCACGACGCGCAAGCGCATACAGACGCGCCAGCAACTCATGCTGCCTGACAGGCTTCGCAAGGTAGTCATCGGCACCGGCCCGCAACGCTGTCACGATGTCTTCTTCAGCTTGTCGTGATGTGGCAAAAATGACCGGGATATCGCTTGTGAGCGTCTTTCTGATCCATTCCAGCACATCAAGACCCGTACTGGTGCCCTCAAGCATCCAGTCCAACACCACCACATCGAAACTGCTTTTCCGGAATCCTCGCTGGAATTCATCAGCCGTATTGAACACGGAACAATGGTATCCGTTGCTTTCAATCCAGCGCAGAACACGAGCGGCCTGCTCGTGATTGTCTTCCAGTAATGCTATACGCAGATTTCGCTTTTCGCTCATGAATTGCCACTTTTCCTTATCGTGCGCAGAGTGTTACCTAATGTGCCTATAAGTGCAATACCACGCGGCATAGAACTGCATCACGTTAACTGGCGACCATGGGGTTGAAAAAATGCCGACCACCTTCAAGCTCAGACACCATTTTACTCAGCTTCTCCACCTCACGGACATCATCCGCCAAATTAATGTCAGACGTGTTCACAATTAACAACGGTGTTTCGACATAACTATGAAAAAAACGCTCGTAGAGCGAGCTTAGCTGCTGCAGATAGTTACTGTCGATTCGCTGCTCATGCGAAATTCCCCGTCGCTCAATACGCTCGATAAGTCGCTCTAGCGGAGCCTGAAGATAAATCACCAGATCAGGCTTCGGAACATCTCTCACCTGTTGGTCGTACAGATGCGAGTACATCCACCACTCAGTATGATCGAGTGTCAGCTCGGCAAATAGGCGATCCTTGTCCAGCATAAAGTCGGCAACGATAGGCTGTGTCGGTTTCAGAACTGCAGGATTAGTGAGCACCTTGAGCCGCGATACGAGAAAGTGCAATTGAGTGTGCAATGCACTGGCACGCGGGTCTTTGTAGAATGCGCTTAAGTAAGGATTACCGCCCTGAGTATCACTCAGATAATGAGCTTTGAATGATTCGGCAAGCTGTCTGGCGAGCGTTGATTTTCCGACGCCTATTGGGCCTTCTATGGCAATGAACTGATATTTCATATAGTACAGTCTAGCTGCATAAATTTATTTTGCATCTTGGACAGACTCCCCGGGCCCTGTGCGATAGCGCTGAATACCAAACCGCTCGCAATCGACCATAAGTGCCTGAACCCCTCCCAGTCCGGGTACATCTAGCTCACTGTCCAATTCCGCCAACGGCCATAAAACGAACGAACGCTGCGCAATACCAATGTGCGGAATAGTCAGATCAACGCTTGCTATCTGGCTGGTGCCATACAATAGGATATCCAGATCCAATGGCCTGGCACTCCAGCGCTTAGTGTTTTTCACCCTCCCGTGCTTAAGCTCGATAGCTTGCAGTTCACCGAGCAACACATGGGGCTCCAAACCACACTCAAACGCACAGACGCTGTTCAGATAGTCCGGCTGATCCTGCGGACCCATAGGGGCGGTCTGGAAAATGGAGGAGCTCACTAGATCAGAGCATCCGGCCACATCACAGATGTCGCAGGCTCCCTGTAGTAAGTGGGCCTCTCTATCACCCAGATTACTGCCTAACGCAACAAAGACTCTAGGCATGACCAAGAGCCTGTGTCACAGAGATAAATCGACTGTGCGCAGCCCTTCTTGAGCCGCGCAAGCTCATGATCACGATGAAGGCGTCGCGCCCTTATCACCAGCCGGCTTGCGCCGCCTTCTGCGACGACGTTTTTTCTTGGCAGGTCCGCCTGCGGTAGCGGAAGCAGCACTCTCTTCACCAGGAGCGACATCTGCGCCAATATCTGACGGCCAGATATCCAGAGCGACAGGACGCTTGGCTGCGGCATCAATTCTCTGTTCTTCAGGTAGTGTCTGTACTTTCGTCCACCAGGATGCGGACTCTTTCAGACGATCATCCACGGTTGCACGTAAACACAAAAAGTCATACGCCGCGCGAAACCGCCTGTCTTCCATCAGTTTTAGCGCTCGAGCACCACGCAATCTCTCGAGGCGCGGCTGCATTTGCCAGATCTCCTTCATCGGGCCCGAAAAACGCCGTGGGATGGAGGTGATGCGAAGCTGCGTGGAGAGTACAGAATCCGCAGCCAGCTGCAGGGCATCAGTAATAGGCATGCCTTTCTCACTGTCTAGCATGGCGTACTCTTCTACGTCTGGCCAGAGCATGAACGCTAGCAAGTAGGCTGGGGTGATGGGCTTTCCTGCCGCTACTCGCTTGTCAGTGTTGATCAATGCCGCATCAATCATTCCTTCCAGTTCCGGGGCGCCCGCTTTCAAGCGCTTGTCGAGTAGTGGAAACAAAAAACGTAACAGATCGTGCTCACGGATTGATCGAAAACTGCGCAGCGCGTAGCCACCCTGAAATAGCTTGAGCACCTCTTCAAAAAGGCGTGCTGGCGGCGTGGATTTTAGCTCAGTGGCGATCTGCTCCATCGCTGAGAGCGTCTTTGGATCTATCTCAAACTCCAGCTTGGCCGCCAGTCTGACAGCGCGAAGAACACGCACAGGATCCTCGGCGCAGCGAGTCAGCGGATCTCCAATGAGTCTGAATGTGCCCGATTCCAGATCGGCAAGCCCACCCACATAATCCACGACAGAATCATCGGCGATGTTGTAGTACAGCGCATTTACGGTAAAGTCACGCCGGTAGGCGTCCTCTTCGATAGAGCCGAATACATTGTCACGTACAATACGGCCAGCAGCGCCTATTTCACCACCCGCGCCTTTGCTATGTGCAGCACGAAATGTGGCAACCTCAATGATTTCCCGACCATAAACCACATGCACAAGCCTGAATCGTCTGCCTATGATTCGAGAGTTTCTGAATAACGATCTGATCGTTTCGGGGCTAGCGTCAGTTGCAATGTCGAAATCTTTTGGCTTAAGGCCCACCAGAGCATCGCGAACACCACCGCCCACAAGATACGCCGAATGACCGGCCTCATGTAGTTTGTCCAGGACTTTAAGCGCTGAACGGCCAATTGCCTTGCGCGTCACCGAATGCTCACCGGCTGGAACAATCAAAACCTCAGACTTCTTACCGGCCTGAGGGATGTGGCCAGTTGCAGCCTTTTTATTCAATAGCGAACGTCCCTTGTGCATCGCAGCACGCGACAGCCCACTCAGTTTCTTCAGCAATCCATTCTCCATGCATCAATCGTCATCGCTAGTATCCGATGACTCGTTCAGGTTCTGAAACCTGATAATCTGACGCCTTTGTTTTTTAGACGGGCGACCGTCGCCTGCCAGTCCCACACGGGCAATGGAATCGCTACGCAGCCGTTCACGCAGATTCTCCCTGGCATCAATACTCTTTGTTGATTCTTCGTACAAATGGGCAGCTTCAGCAGCAGGTCGCCGCTGATCGTTCAGGCCCAACACCTTTACATGAAACTCATAAGGCACTTTTTCGATGGTAATCTCGTCACCTACCAGAACCAGACGTGAGGGCTTGATACGTTGACCACCCACACGGACATGATTTTTGGCGATTGCCTCATTAGCAATGGAGCGTGTTTTAAAAAAACGAGCTGCCCACAGCCACTTGTCTATTCTGACCTTATCTACCATTGATCTCGAATCAGGAACCACGTAATGCAGTGTTATATCTATCGGAGTTCGATAAAAGACGGACTGTACGTCTACCTTGCCGAGGAAGACGGAGTCGATAAATTACCACCACCGGTAAAGAAACAGTTAGGTGTTCCAGAATTTGCCATGACCCTGGATCTCAGCGCTGATCGTAAATTAGGCCAGGAAAACGTCGAAACAGTTCTTGAAAACCTGGAAAAACAAGGATTTCATCTACAAATGCCGAAGGATGTCGAACAGATTCTGGCCTCAATTGCGCATGAGGCATCGTTAAAGGGTGCTTTGTGAAAACTAACAAATTCGTTAAGCGTAATTGCGCTTGGCCGTCACTGCCTGGCAGAAACGGCCAAAACACGCACAAACCATTAAGGTCTTGGTGCAGTTTGTAATGGACCGGGCTGAGATGAAAACCAAGCAGCCAGATCTTCGATGTCTTCGTCGGATAGCTGAGCAGCAAACCCTGCCATTATGGCGTTTTGCCTGGAACCATCGCGGTAACTTCTCAGCGCATGCTCCAGATAACTTGGGTATTGTCCAGCCAGAATAGGATTGCTGGCGATCGTTGAAATGCCGTTAGCCCCATGGCAAGCAGCGCACGTTGCAGCTTTTTGCTCACCCGCTACAGGATCACCGGCATGAGCAACAGTAAAAAGCAGCGGTGCGATACCAATTAGTAAGGCAGAAATTGTTCGATTAATCATCAGTTTGAAACACCTAGAGCAGAAAACCATGCAGCGATGTCTTCAATATCCTGATCACTGAGCAGGGCAGAGTTTGCCTGCATGGTGGGATGTGAGCGAGTTTTCGCCCTGTAAGCCTGCAACGCAGCCACTAGATACTCGGTATGTTGGCCCGCTATTCTGGGTACATGATACGAAGGGTAGGTGTTTACGTAATGCTTTACCCCGTGACATCCTAGGCAGGTATAGGCCTTCTGTTCACCTGCCGCCGCATCACCTGCAGCCTGTGAGCCACCCGCAGCAGTAACAAGCAACAGACATAAAGCACTCTGTGCTGCAAGTTGCGACACTAAACGCTTTGCGTTAACCAACCGACCGTTGGCCCTATCACCCGGAGATATCATCGAATATTCTGTACCAAAATTCTTTAACAATAGGGGCAACATCATCAAGATGCCGCCTGCTTGCTTAATTCTAGCTGTTGCGCACACTAGAACCAACCGTTGATTGGCTTAATTCCCCTGCGAATGTAACTACATCCGCAAGGATGGCGTCAGTTTTCAGGCCTTGAGTGCGATAAACATATCGTTCATTCGCTTCACGAAGCCCGCGCTGTCTTCAAGCTGCCCGCCATCGGCCAACAAGGCTTGATCAAGCAGAAGATGTGCCCAATTCTTGAAACGATCGTCGTCCTGCTCTGAATCCATCAGCTCAAGTATCGGATGCGTTGGATTCACCTCGAGAACTGGCTGAGTGCTGGGTAACTCGTGGCCAGCCTGCTTGAGCAATTGCTGCATGTGCAGAGCCATATCGTGCTCACCCATGACCACGCAGGCAGGTGAGGATGTCAAACGAGTAGAGACTTTGACATCACTAGTAACCTCAGACAGCACTTCCTTGATTCGCTCAATAGTGGGAGCAACAGCTGCAGCCTTCTTCTCTTTTTCAGAGCGCTCCTCTTCAGAGTCCTCGTTAACCCCTTCAATAGGCGAAAGGTCGAGATCTCCCTTGGCGATGGAGACGAATGATTTGCCCTCATACTCGTGCAGGTAGGACATCATCCATTCATCCACCCGATCATGCATCAGAAGCACTTCAATGCCTTTGTCGCGAAATACCTCCAGATGAGGACTGTTTTTCGCAGCAGCATAGCTATCGGCAGTGATGAAGAATATTTTGTCCTGCCCTACCTTCATGCGCGCCAGATAATCATCAAGACCTGTGTGAGTGCCCTTGGCGTCCTCGTGAGTAGTATCGAAGCGATAGAGCTTTGCTACTTGCTCACGATTGGCAAAATCCTCCCCGGGAGCTTCTTTCAGGCAGTTGCCAAACTCAGTCCAGAAGTCAGCATATTGCTCCGGCTCGTTTTTAGCCATTTTTTCCAGCAGTCCCAACACACGTTTGACTGACGCACTGCGGATGGACTCAATGATCTTGTTGTTTTGCAGTATTTCACGTGAGACATTCAGCGGTAAATCGTTGCTATCAACAAGCCCACGCACAAAGCGCAGGTAACGCGGCATGAGCTTCTCAGCCTCATCCATGATGAAGACACGCTGTACGAACAGCTTGATACCATTTCTCTGGTGGTTACCCTCATACAGATCGTATGGCGCCTTTTTAGGCAGGAACAATAGAGAGGTGTATTCCTGATTACCTTCGACACGGTTGTGAGCCCAGACCAGCGGGTCCTCGAAATCATTGCACACAGATTTATAAAAGCTGACGTATTCCTCGTCGCTGATATCTGACTTGGGGCGAGTCCAGAGCGCCGAAGCGTCGTTCACTTGCTCAAGCTTTGCAGCTTCTGGCAGGGCAGCCTCTTCGCCTTCTTCAGGTTCTGGAACAGGCGGCACTTCCCCAAGCATCATGATGGGGAATGTTATGTGATCAGAATATTTCTTGATGATATTGCGCAGGCGATGAGCGCTGAGAAACTCGCTGCTGTCGTCTTTGATATGCAGCGTGATTTCGGTGCCGCGAGACTCCTTCTCGACGTCCGAGAGTGTGTAGCCTCCGCTAGCATCCGACTCCCAGCGACTACCAGCGCTGGCAGGGTCGCCCGCCTTGCGCGTAGTCAAAACGACATTGTCCGCAACGACGAATGCTGAGTAAAACCCAACACCGAATTGTCCAATCAGTTTTGCATCAGTTTTTTGGTCGCCCGTAAGAGTCTCCAGAAACTGCTTGGTGCCAGACTTAGCAATAGTACCGATATTGGCAATGACCTCATCGCGATCCATACCAATACCGTTGTCTTTGATGGTAACGGTTTTGGCAGTTTCATCAACGCTGATAACAATGTTCAGCTCAGAATCGTTATCGAGAAGAGCCGCATCAGCGATAGATTCAAATCGCAGTTTGTCACAGGCGTCTGAGCTGTTGGACACAAGCTCACGCAGGAATATCTCTTGGTTGCTGTATAGGGAGTGGATCATCAACTGAAGCAGTTGATTAACCTCAGCCTGAAACACCATTTTTTCGCCACTGGCGGGTGTTTTAGTAGATTCCTGGGATGTGTCGCTCATGCGCAATGTCTCCGAATATCGTTATCTGCCACACGACGCGAGTTGCAGATTAAATTTGTTTGAAAGCGTAGGTTGGGCGAGGACTGCACAAAACCGATACTGGATCATGTTGCGCCCGTTGTTCGATGAAAGATCGGGACTGGGCGCACAAAATTCAAGAGATGTACGTCGGCCTTCCTACCCACCGGCAAACGTATCAGGTTACGCGGAAAAACCATGAAGTCAGACACGACAACGCCTCGGGGTAAGTGCACCGAGGCGATGTGGAACCACATGACTACAAATGCCTACCTCAAACCCCAAGGGCTGTGGCCAGGATTTGCAAAGTGCCTTATAGCTTTTCTTTGATTCGTGCTGCACGACCTGTAAGACCACGCAGGTAGTAGAGCTTGGCACGTCGAACATCACCGCGACGCTTGACTTCGATGGCAGCAACCGACGCGCTGTAGGTTTGAAAAACCCGCTCTACACCCTCACCGTGAGAGATCTTTCTCACTGTGAACGCAGAATTTAATCCACGATTACGCTTGGCGATACAAACGCCTTCGAATGCCTGAAGTCTCTCGCGATCACCTTCACGTACGCGCACCTGCACTACCAACGTGTCACCGGCGGAGAACACTGGGACCTCTTTGCCCATTTGTTCGGCATTGATTTCGTCGATGATCTTGCTCATGTCTCTACTCGTTATATGCCCTTGGTCGGCTGTGTCGCGTCGTCTTTACGCGCTTGCAGCTTTTTAAGGCTTGTTAAAAAAATCTCGTCTTCATCCGTCAGCACTGCGCTTTCAAGCAACTCTGGACGGCATTGCCATGTTTTCTCTATTGCTCGCTGGCGACGCCAGAGAGCAATAGCTTTGTGATCACCTGAGAGCAAAACCTGCGGAGCCTTGAGACCTTGATAGTCCTCAGGACGCGTGTAATGCGGGCAATCGAGCAACCCACTATCGCCAAAAGAGTCTTCCTCCGATGACAGTGGATCACCTAACACTCCCGGCTCCAGTCGCGTTACCGCATCGATAATCGCTAAAGCCGCAAACTCACCGCCACTGAGCACAAAATTACCCAGTGATACTTCTTCATCAATGGCGGTTTGAATAACTCGCTCATCAATGCCTTCATACCTGCCCGAGATCAAGATGACTGATCCCTGCCGTTGCCACTCGCGTGCCATGGCTTGATCAAAAACTTGTCCTTGAGGACTTAAATATACAACCGAGGCTGACCCACCCATTTTCTCCTTCAATGCGACGATCGCATCGCGAAGAGGTTCAGGCTTCATGACCATACCCGGCCCGCCGCCGAACGGCCTGTCATCCACTGTTCTGTGTTTGTCTTTCGCCCAGTTTCTGGGATTTTCCAACTCTACAACCAACTGACCGGCAGCCTTTGCCCGCCCCACAACTCCGAACTCAAGCGATTGCTCGATCATTTCCGGAAACAACGTCACTACCCCAATGCGCACCCTTAAAAATCCGGATCCCAATCGATCGTAATGACACGCAACTCCATATTCACTTCCCTGATAACGTCAGGTACCAGCCATGGCACCAGCACTTCCTTATCTGCACCACCGGACTTACCCGAATCGTCGTCACCGTCTCGCTGATCACTGACAACCATCACATCATTGGCGCCTGTTTCGAACATCCGATCAACGGGCCCAACATCGATTCCATCGACGCACTTGACATGCATTCCGACTAGATCTGTCCAGTAATACTCGTCTTGCAACAGGCGAGGCAGCTCTTTTCGATCTACCGCTATCTTCGCACCGATAAGGAGACTGGCCTGATCGGGATCCGACACACCTTCGATCTGCGCGACAATAGTCTTACCTTGCGGCCGACCGCCTACAACTTTAACGTCACGCCAAGTGCCGTTCTGCTCAATCGCCCACCGCTTGAAAGAAACAATATTTTCGCGCGGGTTGGTGTCGGAATGAATCTTCACCCAGCCTTTCAAACCGGATATTCCAGTGACGTGCCCTAGAAAAATACGTTCTGATTGACTATCCAGCATGAGACAAATCTCGACGAATCAGCATTTTACGACAACCTTGCTCCACCCTTACGGATGGAATGCCCGACACGTCCGAGCTTTACTGAATCAGTCTGTACGCCCGATCAAGCCGCAGCAGCAGTTGCCTTACGGTGGTCTTTTACGATTTTCTTGACGCTGTCGCTCATCTGAGCACCAACACCTATCCAGTAATCAACACGCTCGAGATCAACCAAAACTTCAGTAGCGCTTCCGCGTGCTACCGGGTTGTAGTAACCGAGGCGCTCAATATAACGACCGTCGCGACGTGCGCGGCTATCAGTAGCAACCACGTGGTAGAACGGCTGCTTCTTGGCACCGCCGCGTGAAAGGCGAATTGTGACCATGGGACTAGACTTCCAAATTTGATATTGCAAAGCTGATGCGCATGCACTCAGCCGGAGGGTAACTCCCAATGATACGCAATTTTCTGATTCGCGCCAACTGTCGAGACAGAAAAATTACCTTACAGTGGGATTTGATACCAACTAATACGCCAACGAGCTCGCCAGCCAGCGCTCCGACAGCTCCTGAGGCTCGTCACGGCGTGCGACATAATCCTCCACCTGATCGCGCGTCACCTTCCCAAGGCCGAAGTAGCGGCTTTGCTCATGAGCGAAAAAGAATCCACTCACTGAGGACGCTGGCAGCATAGCCAGACTCTCCGTCACACTGATGCCAGCATTGGCTTCGGGGTCAAGCATCCGCCAGATCACTTCTTTTTGGCGATGATCAGGGTTAGCCGGGTAACCAGGGGCAGGCCGGATACCCTGATAGCGTTCTTTAATCAACTCATCGTTCGCAAGCGCCTCATCATCAACGTAACCCCAATAATGCTTGCGCACCCGTTCGTGCAAATACTCGGTAAACGCCTCAGCCAGTCTGTCAGCCAACGCTTTAGCCATGATGCTGCTGTAGACATCATTCTGACGATCAAACTCTTCCACTAGAGGATCCAACCCAAGACCTGCGGTGACCGCAAACATACCCACATAATCTTTAATACCCAGATCAGCGGGCGCTACAAAATCTGCCAGACATAAATTGGGACGTCCATCGGGGAAAGCCCGCTGCTGCCTGAGACAATGAACAACCTCGGTAGGCTGCTCTTCGGAACCATCGGCAAATATCGCGATATCGTCAGTATTGATACTGTTGGCTTCAAACAAACCGATAACCCCTTTGGCAGTCACCTGCCCATCATCGATAAATTTCTTGAGCATTAGCTTGGCGTCGTTAAACAGTGACCGCGCCTCCTCGCCGATAGTCGGGTCCTTGAGAATCCGCGGATACTTGCCTCGCAGCTCCCAGGCATGGAAGAACGGCGTCCAGTCGATATAGTCAACGAGCATCTCAAGCGAGACATCGTCTATCACTGTGATGCCCATGTGCTCCGGCCGTTTGATAGCCGACGTTTGCCAGTCAATCTGCAATCCATTGTCGCGTGCGCGCGCGATATCCATCAGTTCAACCTGACTGGTTTTGTCGGCAAAGCGTTTTTTGTAACGCTCGTAATCCTCTATCAACTCCTCTTCAAACCTACCTCGGTGATCGCTGCTTAGTAAAGAGCTTGCCACCTGCACACAGCGAGACGCGTCCACCACATGTACAACAGGTTGCTGGTAGCTGTCGCTGATTTTTACCGCTGTGTGCATGCGCGATGTAGTCGCACCGCCTATCAACAATGGCGTGGTGAAGCCCTCTCTCTGTAGCTCACTTGCAACATGCACCATCTCTTCCAGCGAAGGCGTGATAAGCCCCGACAAACCAATCAGATCCACATTATGGTCTTTCGCTTCCTGAAGAATCCGACTAGCGGGCACCATCACGCCCAGATCGATAACCTCATAACCATTGCACTGCAGAACAACACCCACGATGTTTTTGCCAATGTCATGAACATCGCCCTTGACTGTCGCCATCAGTACCTTGCCGGCAGTTCGCGAGCCTTCATCATCCTCTTCCATGTAAGGCAGTAAGTGCGCAACAGCCTTTTTCATGACACGTGCTGATTTAACCACTTGCGGCAGAAACATCTTACCGGCACCAAACAGATCACCCACGTGGTTCATGCCATCCATTAGCGGTCCTTCTATGACGTGCAGAGGCTTATCCATAGCCAGCCGCATCTCTTCTGTATCCAGTTCGATATGACTATCAATGCCTTTAACCAACGCATGCTTGAGACGCTGGGATACCGGCATTTCTCGCCAGCTGTCATCTTTTTTACTGACCACTTGATGTGTGTCACGATAGCTCTCCGCCAGATCAATAAGATTGTCTGTGGCTGCATCGGTTCTTGCAAAAACAGCATCATTGACCGCTTCGCGTAGCGCGTCTGGCAGCTCCTCCATTACGGTCAGCTGACCGGCATTAACAATGCCCATCGTCATGCCCGCCTGAATAGCGTGATACAGAAACACGGCATGAATTGCTTCGCGCACCGTGTTGTTGCCTCTGAACGAGAACGACACGTTCGATACACCACCACTAATCTGCACCTCAGGCATGGCCGCACGAATTTGACGGGTCGCCTCTATAAAAGCGATGCCGTATTCATTGTGCTCATCGATGCCGGTGGCAATAGCAAAAATGTTTGGATCAAAGATGATATCGCGTGGATCAAAATCCAGCTTTTCACGCAGAAGATCATGAGCCCGTTGGCAGATTGTTACTTTTCTCTCAATGGTATCTGCCTGACCTTCCTCATCGAAAGCCATCACTACTATGGCTGCACCGTAGCGCTGTGCAAGCGAGGCCTGCCGAAGGAACTCCTCTTCGCCCTCCTTCATGCTGATGGAGTTAATAACGCACTTGCCTTGTAGACAATGCAAGCCCGCCTCGATAACCGACCATTTGGATGAATCGATCATGACAGGCACACGGCAGATGTCAGGCTCAGCTGCAATCAGGTGTAAAAAACGTTGCATCACAGCGGCAGAATCAAGCAAGCCCTCATCCATATTTACATCAATAATCTGAGCACCATCATCGACTTGCTGCCGGGCAACATCAAGCGCTTCCTCGTACTTCATCTCTTTGATCAAACGCAGAAACTTGGCTGATCCTGTCACATTGGTTCGCTCACCCACGTTAACAAACAACGAAGCGTCGTCAATGTTGAAAGCTTCCAAACCTGACAGACGACAAGCGCCAGCAGGCTCGGGCACCAGTCGAGGACTCTCTTGCTCCGCGATGCTGGCAAACGCTTCAATGTGGGCAGGCGTTGTCCCGCAGCACCCACCGATCATATTGATGTAGCCACCGCGAATCCAGTCCGCAATCTCTTCAGCCATCTGCTGTGGGGACTCATCGTAGCCGCCGAAGGCATTCGGCAATCCCGCATTCGGATGCACACTGACGAAGGTTTCAGCGATCGTTGAGAGTTCCTGTACGTGCTCACGCAGCTGAGCAGGACCCAAGGCACAATTAAGCCCGATGAACAATGGCTTGGCATGGCGTACCGAATTCCAGAACGCCTCAAGTGTTTGACCAGACAGTGTTCGACCAGACGCATCGGTAATGGTGCCTGAAATAGCGATAGGCAGACGGATACCACGATCATCGAAAACTCGGTTGACAGCAAAAATTGCCGCTTTTGCATTCAAGGTGTCAAACACGGTTTCTATCAGAATGATATCAACACCCCCTTCCATCAGCGCATCGCAAGCTTCGTAATAGCTGTTGTCCAGATCGTTGAACGTGATGTTACGAAAACCCGGATCCTCCACCTCAGGAGACAGCGAGGCTGTGCGATTGGTTGGGCCTATTACGCCAGCCACAAATCGCGGTTTATCAGGTGTTTTCTCAGTGGCTTTGTCAGCAGCTTTACGTGCCAGGCGGGCGCTTTCGATGTTGAGTTCGCGAACCAACTCCTCCATCTCGTAGTCCGCCATCGACACACTGTTGGCGTTAAAGGTATTGGTCTCGATAACGTCGGCACCGGCAGCCAGAAATGCCTCATGGATGTCTGTAATCAGATCAGGACGGGTAATAGACAGCAGATCATTATTACCCTTCAGATCCACAGACCAGGATTTGAAGCGATCACCGCGATAAGCGGCTTCATCCAGGCTGTGACCCTGGATCATGGTGCCCATGGCGCCATCGAGGACTAAAATGCGCTCGCTTAGTAGTGATCGCAGACGTTGTTCAACTGATTGAGTGAGTGGCGTGCCCATCGGTGATAACTGATTGCTATTGAACATACAATATAAACATATATTTATATAGACATGTTGCAATCATGGTTTCTTGTGTGTCGATTGCAAGCTCAGGCGAGTTTCTGACGCGACAAGAGCGTTAGTTATCAAGCGCTAACGACCGGATACACACTTTTTTGACGGCTTCCTGTCAACGGGTGTCAAAATCTCAATATTGCTCACGATAAAAGCAGCTGCAAAATGCTTTTGTTACATCAGTATAAATTTTCACCTTCCCCCTACGACCTTTAGAGCTTGCCACATCACCGTAACATCGACATTTTTTTGACGAGGCCACTGTTTCAAAAGATTGCCATGCCATGTAACCCGCATAGGAGAAAAAAAATGTCAGAAGTTCTTACTAGTTAACATTTCAGGCATGAAAACTGCGAACACCCTGTTGTAGTCTGCGATTGCAAAAGTGCCTGTACCGGTCCACTTCAATGTCGCATCAGCTTGTATTGACATAGGATGTATGCGATGGGAATCAGGAACAAACTTGTACTCTGCCTGCTCGTGGTGTTGTTTCCACTGGTGGCGGTGGGAACGTTTGCCACCCACCTGCTCAACCGACAAATGGCCGAACGGACCACCGCGGCCCTCGCTACCACCCAAAGGCTGGAAGCGGAACGTATCAACCAGATCCTTGATACCTATGCCAACCATGCCCGAACATTGGCATCTGGTGGGCACGTACGCGATTTTTTCACCAAACTGCAGGCCTATCACGACGCAGAATCGACAGACTCGGACGCGCGCCAAGACTACATCGGCGGGGAAGATGGGTTTGCCATCATCGATCCAGACGCAAGCTGGCCGCTGCAACAGCTAGCGCTGTCCTTGCAACGCAAGGCCGGGATCATTGGCTCCTCAATCGTTGAACTCAGGCTGGTGGACCAAAGTGGAGACACATTAGGCGAGACGATGGGATTCAGCTGGGTTGCTGCTGACCAGAAGCTGGTAAGTCGCTCCATGCGCACCGTAAAAACCTATTTTGGAGATGCGTTCGTCAACCCGGATGAGATGCATCGACTGGGCATCGTCTCCCCGGTTATCAGTTTCGACGGCGAGGTCGTTGGTGCATTGGTGATGGAATCCAGGCTACGCCCTGTCACTAATATGATTGCCAAGCACGAACGCATGGGATCATCGATTGAAGCGCACATTGCTCAATCCACGCCAGAGGGTGCTGCTCAGTTCATTACACCGCTACGATTCGATCGTACGGCAGCGTTCAGAAAAATTGTCCCGGAAGAGAAGCAACAGCCCGTAAACGACGCCTTACGTTCACCTGATAGTCAAGTGGTGAAGGCCCTTGACTACCGCGGGGTTGATTCTTTTCTGGCCTATCAGACTATCCCGAGCACAGGTTGGGGGCTGATCGTGAAAATCGATTCAGCAGAAACTTTCGCGCCTGCCATAGAGCTGCGCAGCTGGCTTACCTGGGCTACTATCGCCTCCATAGGCTTTGTTGCAGCGTTCTACCTCTTTCTGTTGGCGCCAATAGCCAGACGACTCAAGCGAGCCGCAATGGCCGCCCGACAAATCATGGACGGTAATCTCTCTGCGCGGGTTGTAGACACCAGCTCCGATGAAATAACTGAACTTGTATCCAGCATTAATTCGCTGGCAAGGGATCTTGAAGAAGATCAGAAAATGCGCAGCGAGGTTGAAGCACGACTTCGCCATCAGGCATTGCATGACGAGCTGACAGGCCTACTAAACAGGAAGCACGCGAACAAGGTTATCCGACAACTGAGCGATGACAACAACCAGGAAAATACGGTGATGTTCCTTGACCTGAATGGCTTCAAGGATGTCAATGACTTGTACGGTCATGCTGCTGGCGATGTCGTACTAAAAAGTATTGCACAACGACTGTCCAAGCAAGTCCCACAAGGGTCCACACTTGCTCGTTGGGGTGGTGACGAATTCGTCGTCATTCTACCTGGAGCCAGTGAAGATCAGGCAACCACTTTGGCTCTGGCGCTGCACAACGCGTTCGATGAACCCGTGAACAGTGGAGAAGGCAACCATCACATGAGTTGCAGCATTGGGCTTGCAACCTCCAGTGGAGAGAAATCTCTGGATGATGCACTCATTGAAGCTGACACGCTAATGTATGAACAGAAGAAGCTCCAGAGCTCTCATCGAAGCAAAGGAGGCATGGCAACGCGTAGCACCGAACGGGCATTGACAGAGAATCGCGTGGAGATGTGGTTTGAACCTGTAGTACGCATCGAACGGCCAGGCAACTACGCACTCATTGGTGCCGATACACAATTGCGTATTCGCACCAGTGCGGGTGGCTATGTTATGCCAGATGAATTCATGAACGACCTAGAAGGCACGTCTATTCTCAACCAGCTCGACGAACATACAGTCGATCTGTCGCTGAGAGCTCTGCGGCGCTGGTCTGACGCTGAAATCGTTGACAATCGATTCAGGCTTTGTCTGACTCTCTCCGAACAAACACTGAACAATCCGATATTCCCCATTTTGCTTGAAAACAAGCTGACTGAGCTTAAGGTGCTGCCAACACAAATACAGATCGAACTAAAAACGTGTTCAAGCCCTTATAACGAGGAAGTATTGTCTGCATTACGTGAGATAGGCGTACCGCTGGTAGCCAATGGTGTAGCCAACGAACCTAACTTGCTTCGGCATGTCCCAGCCAGCCTGCCCTCACTCGCCATTATCGGCAAACCTGTACTTGATGACACCGTTGTTCTACCTCATCTGATGGACACCTGTAAAAATCTCCATGTTGATGTTATGGCGAGAGGCGTCACAACCCGGGAAGAGCTATCGCAACTTCATGCATTGGGTGTCACCCAGTTTCAAGGTAGTCTGTTTGAGCAGTATGTCACCGGTATTGACTTTGTCACTCGATGGGGACAAACCAGACTCACGGGCCTGGGCAAAGCTATGGCCCCACGAACGACTATGCGTCTGGCGGGATAGGTGCGCTATAAGCTCCCTCGCCGCCACGACTCATAGTAATAACGAGAGCCATCCGAGGGCGTTAGGCCCAACTGATACCTAAACCGGTTTCCATCGATCGCTGCCCGTGGAACTGTGAAACTAACTTTCGCCCCGTCAGCAAGCTGTGTCACCTGACCGCGATACACCGGATCAACGCCTGCGGCCAGTCGGGTTGATGAAGCCCCTATGCGTACAATAACGCGATCAGGCAAATCAACTGCATCAGCAGATTCGTGAGCAACCAGCTTGGCGTTGATAACAACCTGCCCGGTTGCCTCATTCACGCTAGCAACCACATCGGTATAAACCGGAAATCTGGACTGTTGAACCGACTCATACAGAGTTTGCATTTGTGATCGCCAAAGTTCATTAACAGAATCTAGATCGCAATCAAATTGCCGAGTGGTGTCGCGCCAGAATATTGCGGGAGGCAGATTCTGCACAGCGCCTTCTCGTCCTGAAGCACGCAGAAAGTCGCCCAGAGCTTCAGGACCACAACTGCTGACAAACGCACGCGTCCATAGGTCGCCAAGACTGTAATGCAACTCCGGATCGTACTGATCTGTAAAGCCCGCCTCATCTATCAAGTCAATAAATTCTATATTCTGGCGCTTCCACGATACAGCCGCCAAAGCCCAGTTACTCTGACGCCTGGCTTCCTCTGGCACCACTTCAAACGAGGTGTACTGAGCCATACCCTCAATGAAAAACTTTACAGCACCATAGTTACGAGACAGTGCACGATCAGATTCCACGGCTTGCAGAACATGGGTGGTCTCATGGCTAAGCACCCGTCGCTGCGACACATCAGCACTAAAGGCATTCAAGTCCATCTGAATTTTTTTCCAAGTGGCCAGCCCCGCAGCGTGTTCGCTTTGTGCTGAGAGGTCCACACGGATATTGGGTAGATCAGGTACCGCCAGTAGCTCACCCAATGCTGCGTAGTCTGATTCAGCATATTCCAGTATGTACTGCATGGTGTCTTCGCGTGCCGCAGGATAGACGAAGCGGTAGTGCTCGGTCGTGGCCACCCGAAGGCTCTGCGTACCAGCACTACCGGTACCCACGCCCACTTGATACGCCAGCACAAGCGCAAGGATTGCAAAGCCTGAAAAGCTGAGCAAGCCTTTAAACACCTTAAGACCCAAGGTTGCCTGTTTAGCCCCGGACACACTGGAATCGGTACGACTCCACAGGTGATAGGCAATAAACAGAGCCAGAAAGGCAACGCCTGTGTGAATACTTAATGCGCGAGTGTCAACAATAAGCGTCGAGCCATCATACTCATTACTCAACAGCGAAAGAATACTCCACACACCAGTAGTTCCCAACGCACTTTCTGCCCACATCAGCGCCAGAAGATAGATGGCGTAAATAAGCAGACCGATAGTTCGGAACCAGGACAACAGCACACCGTGTGACAGAATAATGAACGCAACAAGACAGTCACGCCATAGCAGAGTGGTCCAAACCTGAGGGTAGAAACGACCGCCAATGGATTCAGGATTGGTGCTTAGAAGAAACGCATCAAGGCCGTAACTCAGAACGTTGATGAGACACAACAACCCCCATGCGGCGAAAACTTTCGCTATGAACACAGAGCGACGCGATATCGGCAATGCCCGCAGAAAATCAATGGTGGCATCATCATGCTCGCGCGGGAACAGGCTGTAGGCTGTTACCAATGCAATTAACGCAGTAAAAATAATTATAGTGGCGCTACTGTTGTAGTCGCAATATCCCTCACACCAGCCAGTGAACGTTTGTTCATCAAACCGTTCGGTGGCTAACTGAATAGCGTAGTTCAGCACCAACACCGCCAACCACAATCCAGCAATGGGCCACAGCTGCCGTGCTTCTTTAAAGATAAGCCTTACCATGTGCAACCCACGCCCTCGTTATCGCCGTATTGGCACGCACTTGACAAGCTTGCCTGTTGCCTTGACATCACGTGCACGCTCAAGGGATGTACAACCGTTGCGCGTGTAATCTGAATGGCTGGTGGAATAAACCGCCTTCATGATCAAGTGCGACAAAGACACGATCCCCTGACGCATAGGTACTGCCTAGCGAGTGCGCAATGCCATCTTGAGGACAGACTGATACATCTTCGTAATCGTCTGTTACATCAAACTCAGTATCGAAAGGTCCAATGTAGTCGTGCTTCATAACGCATTGACCAGTCAATCCATCCGCAGTACCTGAAAATTGTGGAGCTGCCAAATACGTGGCCTGCAATGATCTCACTCCATTACTTTCAATAACTGTCGAGACATCACCTGCGAGAGCTGGCACCGCATCAAGAAAACGCTGCACCTCGGGAGCGTCACGCTGCGCCTCCAACCACTGCACCCAAGCTGCATGAAACTCCTGCATCGGCACACCGGTTATCGTCTCCACACGCGCTTTTGCCGTACTCACGTTATCGTTAAACGAGGCAAATGCCGTTGAGCCGACGGGCTGGGTAAGAAATTCGGTAGCAAGCGATACCACTGCATCTCGCCCACGGATCTGCTCAAGGTAGCTCATGGCAGCCCACGCAAGCGCCTCGGCACTGGGATATGAGAAGCGGTCAGCGATGAACTGCCATCGATCAATAAGCTGCATGGCTTCAGGGTCGCGCTCAAGTGTTAGCAAGGCGCGCGCTACAAGCTCATGGCTGTGTGCGCTATTTAAAGGTGTGGTGCCCTGCTCTACCCACCAGCGCGTAAAGCCGTCCAGTACCCAGTGGTAAGGTTCGAACACACTACGACCGTTGGTTTGCGCGCTTAGAACACCATGCAAAATGACGGAGTCCAGAATAGCGTTATCGTAACTGTCATGCTCCAGCCAATTAGCGGTGATAAACACGCCATCATTGGTAGCGTAGTCGATGTCATGCTTGTCTCTGCTCGGAGACAATGCCAGCCTGACAGTTGGAAGTGCAGGCAACCCAAGCGTTGCCTGCAGTGCGGCTAACGATTGAGAAACCCGTTCAGCGAATTCAATGGCCGTTTTTTCGTACTGCTCAGAAAGATACAACACCGAGACGTCGGGGTCTGTTAATCGCACAACAGAGCTTGCTGAAAAATCAATCGGATCGCGCTGGTTTCGTTCTATAAGTGTTGCTGCCAGTGCCAGTCCTGACGCTGCTAACACACCAAGAGCTACGTAGTCACGACGCGTCATAGGTTTGGCCAGACGTTCGATAACAGAACCTTCGCCCAGTCTTGTGAGCAAAAAGCCTGCAACCGTAAAAGCCAGAGAAATAAGCAACGTTATTCCCATTTGCTTCCACGGAATGATGTCGCGCTCATAAACAAACAACTGACTATCCATCAAGGCCATGGGTGCGAAGCCCGAAGCATCCAACCCCGGATAGTAGGCAAGCACCCCAATGATGGCAGCACTCATCAGATACAAGGCAATACGAAGATAGCCGCACAGGCTGAAACAGAAAACCAGACTCCAGTACAGCGATACCATCACCCAGGTTTTCGCAAGAATCAACAGCAAATAGTCGGGTGTTACGTCATCTGCGATGCCAGCCTGCTGTCCAGCCAGCAGCACCATGGCCGTGGCAATAAGCGCTATATAGCCAAACCCTAAAAAATACTTCAACACCAGAGGCAGTACGATACCTACGGGTAGGGCTTCAACAAACAACCGCGTCCCACTCAGGTACTCATTGACCACAAGGCGGTTGCCAACGATCAACGCCACCAACGGTAGAAAGCCGATAAGCGAGAAGCGCACAATCTCGAAAGCGCTCATGCTGTAGGCCGCCACGGAGTTTTGTGCGAGTAACAACAGAACAACCACAAGACAACCCGCACCCAGCAGCAATGCTGCAATTCGGTGCTCACGTAAATCTTTAGCCAGCAGTGAGTAAATTGCCATGATGTGCTCGCCTAACGGTTTGACACAATGGCAATAAACACATCCTCAAGAGACATCGCATCATGGCGCCACCCCGGATAGAGCACTATCTCATGCGTCGCCAATGTCTCCTCTTTAAACTGCAAGGTCACGACCCAGCGCCCTCGCCGCTCAACCTCACTGAGCACGCGAATACTTTGCCGCGCAAATTCGCCCGGTATGCTGCCCGGGGTATGGTCGCGACTATCGATGGACCATGTGCCTATGCTGTTGCGCAGTGGATCCAATTCGCCCTCGTACATCGTACGTCCGCCTTCAACAATACCAATGCGATCAGCGATAGCTTCTATCTCATCAATCAGATGGGTAGAAAAGAAGGTTGTGGCCCCATCTCTAGCAGTTTGCTCACGCACAAGATCCAGAAACTCGCGGCGTGCAACCGGATCCATTCCGGCTGTAGGTTCGTCCAGGATCAATAATTCAGGGCGCGTTGCGAGCGCAAGCGTCAACGCTAGCTTGGCTTTCATACCCCCGGAAAACGTACCAATCCGTCGTTTGGGAGGCAGGCTGAAATCGTCAAGTAGCTGCCGGTAGCGAGTTTCATCCCATTGTGGGTAGAAACCACGAACAAAGCGCGATATGACCTTAGGCGACATCCACGGATACATGTTCTGATCCTGCGCTACGTAGCCGATCCTCTGGCGTGTAGCAATAAGATTGGTATGCAAGGGTTGCCCGAATACCTCGATGCCACCAGCATCCGCCCGGGTAATACCCATGACCATACGGATAGCTGTGGATTTGCCCGCACCATTTCGCCCGAGAAAACCGAACACCTCACCGCGTTTTACGGACATGCTCAGCCCATCGAGCACCTGTAGTGAGCCATAGGTTTTCTTCAGCGACTGAAGTTCCAACACCGTAGGAGCCGCGAGCGTATCGGCAAACGGCTCGGATAGCGTACTGAGCGAGTCGGTCATTGAGCATCTTTTTAATAAGTCCGGTGTTCAGTATATTACGACATTGCCTCGTTTCGGCTTTCAGGGCATATCCGCTATTCAAAACATCCGACTATAAACACGCTTCCAGCAGTTCTCGCGTGTTCTCAAGCGTCATGACCACAGGGTTACCACCGGTACTCGGGTCCGCTAGCGCACTAGCGCTCAGCTTGTCCAGATCCGGATTTACCACGCCCAGCTTTGTCAGATTTTCGGGTATCGAGAACAAGCGATTCAACTCTCCCACCCGCGCATGAAATCCATCAAACCCGCCTTGAATACCGAGATAGTCGGCCGCTCTACCCAGCTTATGCTGCACAGCATTGCGGTTGAACTCAAGCACGCGCTGCATGACGACCGCATTGGTGGTGCCGTGGTGGGTGTTAAATGTGGCACCGATAGGATGAGACAGTGAGTGAATGGCACCCAAGCCTTTTTGAAAAGCAGTAGCACCCATGGCCGCCGCACTCATCATGTGACTGCGTGCTTCGATATCAGTGCCGTTCTCATACGCTACTGGCAAGTATTCATTCACCAGCCGCATGCCTTCCAGCGCAATGCCCTGACTCATCGGATGATAATGCGGTGAACAGAATGCTTCAAGACAGTGAGCGAAGGCATCCATACCGGTGCCTGCTGTTATTACAGCCGGCATTCCTACACTTAATTCAGGGTCACAAATAACCAGAGCTGGCAAGATACGCGGATGGAAGATGATTTTCTTCTCGTGAGTATCACTGTTAGTGATGACACTGGCTCGGCCCACTTCAGAACCTGTACCAGCAGTGGTGGGTACCGCCACAATCGGATCGATACCGGCAGGGTCTGCGCGTGTCCACCAATCATCAACATCCTCAAAATCCCAGACGGGGCGAGTCTGACCTGACATGAAGGCCAGCGTTTTACCAAGATCAAGCGCCGAACCGCCACCAAACGCGACCACACCATCATGCCCACCTTCGCGATAGACGCGCAGACCGGCTTCCACATTTTCGCCCGTCGGATTCATATCCACATCAGCGAACAAGGCACGACCCAAACCACCGGCTTCAAGCAAATCCAGCGCTGCCTGTGTAATCGGCAAATCTCGCAGCCCGCGGTCAGTAACAAACAGCGGGCGCGCGATACCAACGCTTGTGCAAGCATCTACAATTTCAGCAATACGCCCAGCACCAAAACGCATGGGGGTGGGGTAATGCCAGTTACCGGTTAGTTGCATGGCTAATGGTCCGTAAGCTGTTTATTTTTTTAAATGAAAGGATTTAGGGCGTGTCACGCTATGGTAACCAAGCGTTGATAATCCCGCACCACGGCCTGTGTCCTTACACCCTGTCCAGCATAGAGAAGGGTCCAGGTAATCGCAGCGGTTCATGAATACAGTGCCCGTCTCTATACGCCTGCCCAACGCTGCTGCACGCTCGGTGTTTTGTGTCCACAATGATGCCGTCAACCCGTAGTGGCTATCGTTCATCAGTTGCAATGCTTGCGTATCGTCTTGTACTTTCATGATACCCACCACAGGACCGAACGACTCATCACGCATGACACTCATGTCGTGAGTAACATCTATCAGAATTTGTGGCATGAGGTAGGCACCGCCATCATCTTCAGGAAACAGCGCGGGATCAATAAGTGCCTTAGCGCCCGCGTCCACGGCGGCTTGAGTCTGCGCACGAACATGCGCTGCAAATCGCGCATGTGCCATAGGCCCTAATGTAACGTCAGCGTTCAAGGGATTGCCCAGCTTGTAGGCCGACACAATATCCACAGCTTTACTGACAAAGGCATCAAACAACGATTCGACAACATAAATTCGTTCAATACCGCAGCAACACTGGCCTGAATTAAACATGGCACCGTCGATAAGCGTGTCCACAGCGGCATCAAGATCTGCATCTTCCATGACATAGCCTGGATCCTTTCCACCGAGCTCTAAACCAAGCTGGGTGAACGTACCCGCTGCGGCCTGTTCCATGGCTTGACCACCAGCTACAGAACCTGTGAAATTTACAAAACCAAAGGATCGCTGACTAATCAGCTCGCTGGTTAGAGCATGGCTTAGAAAGACATTCTGGAAAACATCTTCAGGAACACCTGCCTCGTGAAACGCACTGGCCAGGTGCTCGCCCACTAACAACGTTTGGGTGGCGTGTTTGAGCATCACCGAATTACCGGCAATCAGGGCTGGCACCACCGTGTTAATCGCCGTCATATAGGGATAATTCCAAGGGGCAACCACTAATACCACTCCGTGAGGTTGGCGCTCTATGCGCCTTTCAAAGGCGTCGCTGGATTCGATAAGCTGCGGTGCAAGTGATTCCTCAGCAAGCTCCGCCATACGGCTTGAACGCTCAAGCACACCACCATGCTCGCCACCATAGCGTACAGGCCTACCCATTTGCCATGCTAGCTGAGGCACGATTGCATCTGTTTGTGTGCCCAGTATCTCGATACCACGTTGTACCAGCGTAATTCGTTCGGTAAGCGATTTTGCCGCCCAATCAATCTGTGCGGTACGAGCTCGATTCACGCAAGCTTGCGCCGCTTCTTCAGATAGCACCGAGCGACTGGCGTATACCGTGCCGTCAACTGGCGAGACACAGTCAAGCTTTGTACTGCGGGTCATGTTGGAATCTCTACAGGTGATTGATATATGGAAAAAGCTATTGATATTGTCAGTGTGTAGCGTCAGGACATTTTACAACGCAGCAGAGCCTCCCAGGCATCTGTCACAAAGCAGACTGACGAGACAAGACCATTATTCTCGGACAGGCTCTTCCGCTAGGCGCGCTCAAACCCTCGATTAATTTCGTACTGGGTAACCACGCGATCGAATTCTTCCTGCTCCCATTTGGCTGCCCGAACGTAGTGATCGATCACCTCATCACCCATAGCTTGTCGAAGCATGGTACTGCCATGTAAGGCTTGGGTGGCATCGCGCAGGTTACCGGGAATCTGATCCACCTTTACCGCCAGTTCATCAACGCTGTAGGCATCTCCGTCATAGGCGTCGGGCAGTTCCAGCTTTTGTTCAATACCTGCAATACCTGCAGCAATCTGAGCCGCCATAGCGAGATACGGGTTTAAATCTGAACCACCCACACGGCACTCAACGCGCACGTTAGAAGAACCAGGAGCGACAATACGAAAACCTGCCGTCCTATTATCAATTGACCAGACAATATGCGTTGGTGCAAACGTTCCAGCCGCAAAGCGCTTGTAAGAATTAATGTAAGGCGCAAGAAACACTGTGGTGTCGCGCGCATAGGCCAGCTGCCCAGCGAGATAGTGCTTCATGGTTTGAGACATTCCGTGCTTAGCGTCTGGATCAAAAAATACAGGTTTGCCATCAAGAGTTCGTAGTGACTGATGCACATGACTGGAAGATCCGGTTAGATTCTCTTGCACTTTTGCCAGAAAACTCACACTGCAATTTGCCGCCAGAGCAATCTCCTTCGTGGCATGTTTTGCAACGCTGTGGTTGTCGGCCATATCAAGCGCATCCGAATAACGGATATTCAGCTCTGCCTGCCCGGCTTCCGCCTCACCTTTTGTGCATTCTATCGGGATGCCCGCATCAAACAATTGATTGCGCAGAGGCCGCATAAATCCCTCTTCTTTGGCTGTCTGAAAAATATGATAGTCCTCGTTGTAAGGACTTGACAGCGTAAGCGATTGGTACTTTTTTTCGCGTGCCTGTTCGAAGGTTTCACGATACACAAAGAACTCAAGCTCCGTGGCGGCCATGCATTGCATGCCCATTGACTCAAGACGTGCAACCTGTGCTTTTAAAATTGCTCGTGGGGAATGCGGTACATCCTCAAGCGTGTGATGATCAATGACATCACATAGCACCATCGCAGCACCCTGCGCCCACGGCGTAAGCCTTAGCGTACTCATATCAGGCTTCATGATGTAATCGCCGTAGCCACTGGACCAGCTTGTAGAGGCATACCCATCTGGAGTTGCCATCTCCAGATCTGTCGCTAGCAAATAGTTACAACAATGCGTCTCTGTCACGGCGCTTTCAATAAAGTGCTGAACATGGAACCGCTTACCCATCAAGCGACCCTGCATATCCACGATGACCGCAACGACCGTATCAACGCTACCATCCGCAGCAGCATTTTTTAGAGAATCAAAACTCAGATTACCGGGCATGATGTTTCCGTCGATAATGACGTTAAATTGATGAGGAGTTAAAAGCGCCGCCAGTAGGTTTTCAAAGCGCACTTTAAACTATAAAACTTTTACCTATAAAACTGACTTCTGACGGCAATACATTGGCCAATGTAAAGTAAAACCAAGCCATCAGAAGTCATCTTGCGTCACAGCACTCGATTTAAATAATCTAAAGCGCCAAGAGTTCTATCCTGAACTAACTGTATCGATAAGGCCGTCCAGCCTTCTCCATAACAGCGTTGTATTCCTTGAAGATGCCAACGACTTTGGCCTTGATTTCAGATTCCTCAGCAATTTCGTCCCAGAACTTCAATGCTGCTGATTCAACAGTGGCCCACTCTTCGTCAGGAATGGTAGTGAGCTCCATCTTTGGACCGTTTACGCGCAAGTCAGCTTCACCGCCCCAGTACCACCACTGGCGATAGTAATGCGAGCTGTCCATTGTCAACTTGAGAAGCTCCTGTAAATGCGGTGGAAGCTCCTGATACTTATCCATATTCGCATAGAACGAACCGGCCCATGCACCAGATATATTGTTTGTCAGAAAGTAGTTGGTTACGTCAGCCCAACCCACGGTGTAATCCTCAGTGATACCAGACCATGCGATACCATCAAGCTCACCGGTTTGGACTGCCACCTCTATGTCTTCCCACGGCAAGCTCACAGGTACAACGCCAAACTGGCTCATGAAGCGACCAGCCGTCGGGAACGTAAATACACGCTTACCTTTCAGATCCTCCAGACTACGGATAGGATCTTTGGTTGCAAAATGACAGGGATCCCATGCGCCAGCGGACAACCATTTTACGCCTACCTTTTCGTATTCTTCAGACCAGATTTTGTCCAGGCCATACTGGTTGAACAGCACTGGAACGTCGAGCGAGTAACGACTGGCAAACGGAAAGTAGCCACCAAAAACCGTCACCTCAGTGGGAGATGCCATTGAGTCATCATCAGATTGAACCGCATCGATGGTACCTTTTTGCAAAGCGCGAAACAGCTCACCGGTGGGCACTAGCTGATCAGCGAAATATAGTTCGATCTCCATCTCATCGCCAGCGATTTTATTAAACGAATCGATAGCAGGCTTGATGACATGTTCAGCTAATGCAGGACCAGCGTAGGTTTGCATACGCCATTTGATTTTGGACTGCGCATGAATGGCGGGGGCGCCCAAAATTGTACCGGTACCTACCGCGGCCGTACCAACGGCAGCCTTACTTAGAAACTTGCGACGTGTACTCATTCTCTTCTCCCTCTACAGTGATCGAAATGATGTGTGCTGCTAGTCTGTCTTTACTGCTAGTGCTCTGTGTATTATTAAACCTAATAAATTCTGTGTGCTGTCTCAATCGCTTAAGCCAACTACGATCCATAAACAAGCGCGGGCAACCACAACGCTATATCCGGAAATCGCATGACAATGGCCAGACCTATCAGCATCACAATGACAAACGGCACGATGGATCGATAGATGTCACTTAACGAAATTTCTGGTGGGGCCATGGCTCGCATCAGAAACAAGTTATAGCCAAAAGGCGGCGTCATATAGGCAATTTGCGTTGTCATTGTATACAGCACGCCGTACCAGATAAGGTCAAACCCGAGTGAGCCCACTAGTGGAACGTACAAAGGTGCAACGATAACTAGCATGGCGGTGTCGTCCAGAAACGTACCCATGAGGATAAATGACAGCTGCATGAGAATGAGAATGGTCCACGGACTCAAGCCCAGCTGCTCGGTAAACAGATTCTCTATGGCACGCACAGCGCCCAGTCCGTCGAACACGGCTCCAAAACACAAGGCCGCCATAATAATCCACATGAACATGCAGCTGATTGCCAGTGTCTGACGCACCGATGTTTCAAACACCACCTTGTTCATTCGGCCTTTGGCAATAGCTGCAAACAATGCTGCTAGTGCCCCCACAGCCGAGCTCTCGACAAGGCTCGTCCAGCCATTAATGAACGGTATCATCATGGCAGCGAAGATACCTAATGGCAGCAGCCCCGCACCCAACAATCGGTATTTCTCGCGCTTGGATACCTGGCGCTCTTCAGCCGGTAAAGCAGGCCCCAGGTGCGGTTGCAACTTGCACCTGACTGCGATGTAGATGATGAACATGGCAGCCATCATCAAACCGGGCAGAATGCCAGCCAGCCATAATTGTCCCACGGGCTGACGGGCAATCATGGCGTACAACACAAGCACCACGGAGGGCGGCACGAGAATGCCCAATGATGACCCAGCCTGCACCACGCCTGTCACCATCTGTTTATCGTAACCACGGCGCAGCAGTTCTGGCAGCGCAATGGTGGCTCCGATCGCCATGCCAGCAACCGACAAGCCATTCATGGCAGACACGAGGACCATCAGACCAATAGTGCCGATGGCCAGCCCACCATTCAGCCCACCCATCCAGATGTGAAACATCTTGTACAGATCATCTGCAAGACCTGATTCCGACAGCACATAACCCATAAAAATAAACATGGGCAGCGTGAGCAGCGGATACCACTTCATGAGTTTCATGGCTGCTGAAAAAGCGAAATCTGACCCTCCAGTACCGTATAGAGCAATTGCTGCAATGGCACCGACAGCGCCGATAGCAGCAAACACTCGCTGCCCGGTCAACATCATCAACATCATGGATGAGAACATCATGATGCCTATTAGCTCGTACGACATTCAGAGCTCCACATTACGAAGACGAGCAATGTCTTTGATCAGCTCAGCCAGAGCTTGCAGCAGCATGAGAAACACGCCCAGACACATCAGCGATTTTATCGGCCACATGTATGGACGCCATGCGGTGGGACTGCGCTCGTTGTACTCCAGCGCATAGGCAAGGCTTTCGATGCCCCCGTAGAGCAGCACGCCCAGATAAAAGATCAGAAAAAAAACAGTGAAGGCGTCTACCCAGGCTTTCTTTCTGACAGACCATCCGCCATACAGGAGATCCATCCGCACATTGGCGCCCATTTGTAGTGCATACGGCCCACCCAGTAGAAAGTAGGCCACCATGGAAAACTGGGCAAGCTCCAGCGTCCACAGCGAAGGTAGAAAAAAAGTCTTGGATATCGAGGACCACAGCAGGATGCCAATCATCACGAAGATGAAATACATCATAACTCGCCCCAGGCGATAGTTGATGGCCTCGACGACCCGCACAAACGTCGAAAGGAATCTGGGCATATGGCTAACGATCACAAATCATTGGTGGATAGTGAATCGTTGTGCCTCACTGTGTCAAGTTTTTATCAGGGCCTGAATGTATAGGCCCAACTAATGACAGAGTTCAAGAACACGATACTTCTGAGGCAAGCCAATATCTGCAAGCCTGCCGATAGCGGATGGGCGGCCATCATTTGGCGCCTAGGGCACCCACAAACAAGTAGCAAGTGCCCCTAGTGAAAAGCTATATTAAAAATAATGCAACTGCACACCTACGCATGACACTGCGCAAGTGTAAAACCAAGATTCGTCTAGCTTGGACTATTCATGAAACGCCCAATCCTTTCACTGCAAGTGATTGAGTGGGTTCATGGATAATTCTGACTAAATATCCAATACAAGATTCAGGCTGGTGACGCTGTCACTATTTGTACTCAAAGGGCTGTCTCCAGAAGATAAATCACTGTTACTGCGTGAGAAGTGAGCAACCTTGAATGCAAGCTTGTCAGAGACCTTGAAAGCGACTCCCAAACCGATCTCTACAAATGTATTGTCACTGCCAAAGTCACTTCGCAGATCAGCATTGAATGTTACTTCGTCTGTGATTTTGTTTAGATAGTTTAGCCCCAGGTAACCGACCCCACCGTTAACATCATCCCCGAACACCAGGTCAGTAGTCTTGTTACCAAACCCAACCTCAGCGGTCAGAAATCCAGTTTCGTTCTTGAAGAACCGATGACCAACACCCGCAATCTGGCGAGTTCCTGTATCGATGTTAGCGGGTTCATCCTGCTCCCAGTCGAGAATGCCAAAAAAGTAGGTCTTGGGCGTGTAATAGAACTTGGGCTGATAACCGAGCGCTATGCGATCAGAATTGTCACCGTTTACGATTGTTCGTTGTGGCCGCCCATCGTCGCCAAGTATTGGATCACCATTTTGATCACGCTCGACAATAACAATGGATGAACTGCCTTTAAATACAGTACCAAAAACTAAATGCTCCCAACGATTGACAGTCTTGGCAAGTCGAATAGAGCCATTGATATTGCTAGCTTCAGAGTTTCCTGTTGAGCTGGTAGCACCCAAAGAGGCGGTACCACTCCAGCCTGAAAACGTACTTCCAAATCCGGCACTTTTTTCATCTTGTGCCGCAACAACTGATGAGAACATCAAAGCGCTACCAAGCAACACTGAAGCAGCAGAAATTTTGTAAATATGTTGTTGCACGTTAATACCTATCCGTTGTAGTGAGGCTGGGAGTATACGTACAGAATCTGCTCATAACTGTAGGTACACATTGTTTAACAATGCAGAGCAACAGGGGTAAATTTTACGGTAAAAAAACCAGCCTTACGCATGCATATGGATCACTTATGACATATACAAATGCATGACAATTTGCATTCACCACATTGAATAACAATCATTGTAAAAATCAACCCGCAACACACGCATCAGCACTTACACAAATTAATTTTGTGTAGCAACTACGTTGATCTAGATCGGCTTAACAATGACAGGAATCTTTCGTTGCCAACTCCCTGAAACAGACCAATCAGAAACACGGTAAAAAGGGAATGTTCATGAAGATCCGTGATGCTATTGCTTCACCAATGTCATATCTATTGCAGACTCTGATACTCGCTGCAAACAGGCAGTGCTCACACCCGCTCTTGCCATGATATTAAAGCCAACATAACTGGCCGTTAATTGCTCTGCCACGTTTTTCACACGACTGGCATCGCTAGCCTCTGGCGATGACACTTTCAAAGATGTCACAAACGCTCTGGATAAAAGCCCCAGATATTTCTTCACGGTATCAGACACCTCCTGATCGACAGGTGCGACTTCCACCGCGGCATTACAAAGGAGACACCCCCAGCGCGTCTGCTCACCGCTGAGACCCTTGAAAGCGGCTTGATACAAACTACGCACTGCCATCTCCGTGCTCGGCGCATCCTGCACTAGCTGCGCCGCTCCTCCGTAGCTTTGCTGTGCGTACGTCTCCAGTGCCAACAGATACAAAGCGCGCTTATCACCAAACGCATTGTAAATACTGCCTCGGTTCAATTGGGTGATGCGGCCTATGTCATCCATAGAAATGCCGTTGTACCCACGCTCCCAGAACGCCAGCGTCATTTTTTCGACCACCTCATCGTGATCGTATTTTCGAGGTCTTGCCATTGCTCTGAGAACGCTCTTCTTACAAATAAGTAAATGACAACCGATCAATCAACAAGTATGTTTGTTGACCGAACAGTCAATAACTCACGGAAAAGTCAATCTACATCTGCTCAACAGATGCCATCATTCCAAAAGAGGAATCATCATGAAGTTTCAAACTCTAGGCTCATTGCCCCGCACTCTAACGCTCATTGCGTTTTCAGCCTCTGCATTATACGGCTGCTCCAACAGTAATGACAATAATTTGTCGGACACAGTCGCCCCACTTATCGATGTTCAAGTAAGCTCAGCAGAAGGCGGAACCTTTGTCGTCCCTGACGGTCGCTTGCGAGTGACCATCCCCGCGGGCGCATTATCCGAAGATGCCTCGTTAGCCGTCACAGCGATCAATCCAACAACTCTGCCTTCTGGCAATCTTGCTAGCGCTGGGGATGCATTTAATATCGACCTCAGTGCATCGCTCAATGCTGCCATGCAAATCGACATGCTTATTGATTTACCACCCACTCATCCAACGCTTGCAGAGTTATCCGTATTCGAAAACGACGTATGGAACAGCACCAATGCAAATTTTTTCCGCAAATCAGACAACACGCTCATCGGACTAGTCAATTCGGGAGGAGTGTATCAGGCGGCTTACCGCACGCTACAAACAGAGTCTGGAGATGCCGTTACTCGTGGTGAAGACATATTTCTGAACGAGACGTTTGATAATGAAAACTTCTTCGGTGGTGTTGTCGGCTTACACGAATTACTCAATGATCTTACTCCAGCACAGGCGGTCAGCGTGGGCGCACACATTGACGTTACCAAAGTGCCACAAGAGATTGTGGACGTTTTGCTCAGTGACGATTTTACGGCCAAACAAGTAGCGCTCGACTCTCCCGAAATAACGCGTGCACTGCTTCGTGCAGATGCAGTTGTTGGTGTTAAGGCAACGTTTGGAGAAGATGGCTTAAGTGAATTGGCCACCTCGGCAGGCATCACCTGTGCTGTGTGCCACGCACGTGTCGACAGTACAGATTTTGAGTTATCCGAAGGTGTACTGACGCCATTGTTTATTGGCCCACTTAATCTTGATGGCGTTCCGAATAGACAAATTGATGTGGGAACAATATTGTCGCTGACACCCTTTGCAGTCAACGCCGGACAAGAGACAGTTGATTTTCTACAGGCATTTGGCCCTGGCCGTTTCGATGCTCGCGCCTTGCCCGATAACCCCTTGGAAGATGGCTTACTCAACCCCACCAGCATTCCCCCGCTATGGAATTTTATCGACCTTGAAGAACAAGGATACGGCTTGAACTGGGACGGTCAATTCGCTAGCACCGAAGACCCGAACAATGCGCTAGCGAGTCGTGCAGAGTTGGTTTATGACTTGGTGATGCACGCCAACGGCGCCTTCGGCACCGAGTCTTCGGGAGTCCCTGCGCAGTTAAGCTTTCTTCCAGCCCAAGCACTGCTTGACGCCTTTGTAGCTGCAGAGGATCAAACCCCTGGCAACGATATTGACCAGCAATCACTACTGGACATACAGGCTTGGCAACGAAGTATCACGAGCCCTGCACCAGTTGAATTTGACGAGGCACTGGCAGAAGCCGGCTTTAAACTGTTCAACGATGCCACACATGCTCAATGTGCCAATTGCCATATCACGCCCGATTTCACAGGCCCGGAACGCTCAGCTGACATCGTGCTACAACCACCCCTGGGCGTATTGGCTGATGGCGTCAAAACGCCAGGACTTCGCGGCGTTTCACACATAGCGCCCTACTTTCATGACGATAGCGCAGAGACGCTATTGGATGTGATGGATACCTATTCAGGGCGAATTGTAGAACAGCTATCCGAGGCCGAGAAACAGGCGTTGGTTGAATATTTAAAGAGCTTATAGGGGATCGGGCCAGGTGTGGCGCAACAGAGCCATAAACCTACACAAGGTTATTGCGCTGTAGCGTCACACCTGTAATCACTCTGCACGGTTCGCAATGGACTGCCCTTTAGCGACCAGGTCGTCATCGGCATGCCAGAAGGCGTGGCCAATAATATACGGGTTAGCTCCTGCGCCAAGCAAGTATCAATGTCATGAGTTGCCGCTTATACTAGCCACATGAAAGGATATGCACGAATTGCTGCGGCTGTACCCTCAGCTGCCGTCGCCGATATTGATACTAATCGCGACAACATTCTCGCGCTTTGGCGTGAAGCTGATACCGCATGCGTCAACGTTGTGGTATTCCCGGAGCTTGGACTCAGCGGCTACAGTATTCGTGACTTGTGCATGAATACCACACTGCTTGATGCCTGCGAAGCAGCTCTGGTGCAATTGATAGAAGCCAGCAGCGCGTTCGAGCCCATGGCCATAGTCGGCCTACCCGTCAGGTTCAACCATGGCCTGTACAACGTAGCCGCCGCTATCCATCAAGGTAAATTACTGGGTGTCGTACCCAAGGCATATTTGCCCAACTACCGGGAGTTTGAAGAAGCTCGCTGGTTCCGCTCAGGTTTTGATGTACCCGAAAACTCCGTCGTTAACATCGAAAAATACCAGGCTCCTTTCGGACTGGACCTCTTGTTTAACAGCGATTTAAAAGGCTTGACAGTCGGCATCGAAATCTGCGAAGACACTTGGGTTCAGGTACCACCCAGCAGCTATCAGGTCTCTAACGGTGCAACCGTAATTTGCAACCTGTCTGCCTCCAACTTTACCATCGGCAAAGCCGAGCTACGCCGGTTACTCGCGCGCTCAATGTCCGATCGCGGCAAGTGTGCATACGTCTACGTTGCTGCAGGTCCTGGCGAGTCGTCCACCGATGTTAGCTTTGATGCAGATGCGTTCATTTGCGAGAACGGTAATCTGCTGTGCGAGTCCAAACGCTTTGCCCGACAAGGCCAGATGATTGTGCAAGATGTCGACCTTGAGCTCCTGGCGTTTGAAAGACGATCCACCACTACCTTTGGCGATTGCGCCAATCAACACCATTCAACATCCCGGCACATCAATTTCACATCCAGAATGCCGGTAAGCATTGTCAGAAATGTATCGCGCACACCGTTTTTGCCACGGGATCCTGAAACGTTATCCAACCGATGTTGGGAGATGTTCGAAATACAAAGTAATGCTTTGGCCACGCGCATGCGCGCCATTGGCAAACCTAAACTGGTGCTAGGGGTTTCTGGCGGACTGGATTCCACCCACGCGGCTCTGGTTGCAGCAGCGGCTCTGGATCTGTGCAAGCAACCACGCACAGACCTTCTGTGCATCACGATGCCAGGCTTTGGCACTTCTGACGGCACACGTGACAATGCAGAAGCCTTGTCCGTGTGCCTGGGCGCTACGTTCAGTCAGGTCAGCATTTCAGATGCCAGCCGAACCGTGCTAGAAGCCATTAAACATCCAGCTACCGAGAATGTAAGCACCGTCGAACAACTTATTGATCAATTGCGATCACACCCGGAACTTGGCGATGTCACGCTCGAAAATGTCCAAGCGCGACTTCGCACCTTGCTACTCATGACGCTAGCAAACCAGAACGGGGGGCTAGTTGTGGGCACTGGCGATCTGTCAGAAAAGGCTCTGGGATGGTCTACCTACGCAGGTGACCACATTGCCATGTACGACGTGAATGCCGGGGTACCAAAAACATTGATCCAATTCGTTATCCGCTGGGTGGCCAATGAACGCGCCAGCACCTGGAGCGATAGCGCCACTTTGCGCGAAACACTGTTTGCCATTCTGGACACCCCCATCTCGCCAGAGCTTCTGCCGGCCGACGCTGATGGCCAAATAGCGCAACTCACCGAAGAACGCATTGGTCCGTACGAGCTGCATGATTTCTTTCTCTATCACTTCGTCAGACATGGTGCGCGCCCAGGTCGTATCCTTGATCTTGCACGTGTGGCATTCGACAAAAATCAGTACGACGACGATACGTTAAAGAAGTGGCTAACACTGTTCATCAAACGTTTCTTTATGCATCAGTTCAAGCGATCATGCACAGCCGACGGCCCGAAGGTTGGTAACGTAGCACTGTCGCCTCGAGGCGACTGGCGCATGCCGTCCGATGCAAAACCCGACACCTGGCTTGCCGATATCGCCGCCTGGCGCCCTCCTTCCACCACCGCCGTTGATACCGGAGGAAAGGCACTTTACTAGTCCCAAACGTACATTATGAAAAAGCCCAACACCGCAAAGCTCGATAAATTGGTGGCATCAGCGCGAGCTGACTACGCCACACGTGAAAACGGCTACCGCCAGCGCGCCCTCAAACTTTATCCATGGATATGCGGGCGCTGCATGCGCGAATTTACCCAGGCTAATCTACAAGAATTAACTGTGCACCATCGTGATCACAATCATGACAACAATCCAAATGATGGCACAAACTGGGAGTTACTCTGCGTCTACTGCCACGACAACGAGCATCAGCGGTATATCGAGCAAGTCACTTTCGGTGAACGCGAAACCGGCGAGACGGCCATGCACAATCCGTTTGCCGATTTGAAGTCGATGCTGGGTAAGCCATCAGAGGAATAAGCTGTCGCCAAGCCAGGCCTCATGGAGAACCAGACCTAAGGCAGATGTAACCACCCCGACAACATCCACACTTAGCGCTGGTTGTATTATTCAACTATCGTATTCCACAGACACCGCAAAACGCCGCCGTACAATGTTGTAACTTCTGTAGAGGCACTATTCTTCCTGTGCCTTTAATTCATAACACCAACAACGCGGATCGTACAAGTGGTCGCCATGTTTCATACGGTCGTATTTCTATTGACACCGGATACTACCTAGTGTCAATACACAGTCGCTGACTGAACTGCGGAACAATCTTCCCGGAACTGTTGTCGACCTAACAGGCCACGGAAGTATTTACATGAGCGGCGGTACGCGCATCTTGGAGGCAGAAGGCGACTACAGAGTGAAGGCGACAAGGGCCGTAGCTCTTGCCGTCCTGATGCTAATGTTACCCCTCACGCTTTACGCCTTACTTCGCGGCAATTATGTCGCAGGCTTTGGTGGAGCTTATATAAACACCATTCTAGTGATCAATACCGTGCTAATTGCTCATGGCCGCAACCATGAGCCAATGACGTTGTATGCACTGATCCCTGGCGGCATCGTTTGTATGGCGCTTTCGTATACCGTTGATGGCAACCTGGCAAGCGTCTGGTGCTTCCCTTCAATTCTTGCATGCTACTGCATGCTAAGCAGACGCAAAGCAATCGTAGCTAACACCATGATCATGAGTGTTGCCGTGCCTATGATGTGGCTAACTCTTGACCCGGTGGATGCTGCCAGGTTATCCGCAAGCTTGTTATGCGTCAGCCTGTTTGCCAACATTCTGGTACGTGAGATTGATGCGCAACAGCTACGACTCAGATACCAGCTCAACCATGACCCACTGACAGGACTCCTGAATCGTACGTCGCTGAAAGCTCAACTTCAGGCTGCCATCAGCGCTTACAAGGACAGCTCGATACCCGCCACGCTTATTGCAATTGACCTTGATCACTTCAAAAGCGTTAACGATCGCTTTGGTCACGACGGCGGCGATATTGTGCTGTGCGAAGTTGCAAGATTGCTGAAGGAACATGTGGCGCACGATGGCACAGCGTTTCGTCTGGGGGGTGAGGAATTTCTGATCCTACTAACCGACAACGGAAAAGCTACCGCCTATAACCGCGCAGAATCGTTACGGGCAACTATTGCTGACACTGCCATTCTTCAAAGTCACCCTATAAGCGCAAGCATCGGCACGGCAAATCTACATATCACCGACGACGAAAAAAGCTGGACACGCCGCAGCGATAACCGGCTGTATGCAGCGAAGCGCAACGGGCGGAACTGCGTAGTGTCAGATGGTGAAATCGATCTAGAACCATTGCCACTATCACGCGATGACTTTTCAGCGAACGAAAGCGGCAATGAAAGCACCACTAAACGCAACAGCGCCACCGCACTCAATTACTGAGGCTAGTACTAAGACTAGGCAAATCTTCCAAGGGCCAGCGCGGCATAACGGTTACCGACAAATCGTCACACTCCCCCAGCATCAATCTGCGTGAACCTGCCAAGGCAATCATGGCGCCGTTGTCGGTACAGAACTCGAGCCGTGGATAAAACGCCTTGAGCTCACCTCTGGCTTCCAATGCATCTGCTCTGGCGCGCAAGGTTCGATTTGCGCTGACACCGCCTGATATAACAAGCGTGCTCAAACCACTCTGCTGCAAAGCTTTAACACTTTTACCGACCAGCACGTCTATAACAGCAAGCTCAAAGCTTGCAGCCAGATCGGCCGTGAAGCCTGGGCGCTCTGACTCGCTGCCCTCGAAGGCCTTCCATCGCGTAATAGCTGCAGTCTTTAATCCACTGAAACTGAAATCCAGATTAGGCCTGTCCATCATCGGCCGCGGCAGTTTCACAGCCGAGGCATCTCCCGACTCCCCCAACCTGGACAAAGCGGCACCACCGGGATAGCCCATTCCCATCATTTTGGCGGTTTTATCGAAGGCCTCGCCCGCCGCATCATCGATGGATTCGCCCATTAATGTGTAATCGCCCAATCCACGCACCTGAATTAATTGCGTGTGACCGCCAGAGACCAATAGACAAACGAATGGAAATGAGGGCGGATTGTCCTCCAGCATGGGTGCCAGCAAATGCCCTTCCAGATGATGGACACCTAACGCAGGGATACCCAACGACCAGGCCACTGAGCGAGCCATCATGGAACCTGCAAGCAGAGCACCAGCCAAACCCGGCCCACGGGTGTAGGCTACATGATCAATTTGTGACAAATCAATGCCAGCCATCGCGCAGACCTCACGGGTTAGTGGCACCAGGCGCTTGATATGGTCTCGCGAGGCAAGCTCGGGCACGACACCGCCATAGAGCGCGTGCAGATCGATCTGGCTGAATAACGTGTGCGCCAGGAGGCCATTTTCGCTGCAATAGAGCGCCAATCCGGTCTCATCACAAGAGCTTTCGATGCCAAGGGTTATCATTGATGTCAATTAATTCGCTGTCTGTTTGAATTTCTGGCATGAAAGCAGTTATGATATAGGGCTTTCCGCCGTTCAGCCTCATAGCTAAGCAGAGTATTCATTAATGCCTTCAGTACGAGTTAAAGAAAACGAGCCTTTCGAGATGGCCCTGCGCCGATTCAAGCGCTCTTGTGAAAAAGCCGGTGTTCTCACTGAGACACGCCGTCGCGAATTCTATGAAAAGCCTACAACAGAACGCAAGCGTAAAGCTGCTGCGGCTGTTAAGCGTCACCAGAAGAAGGTGTCGAAGGAATCTTCACGTCGCGTACGGATGTACTAAGTCAGTTTGATCCGCCGTGCCAACTGCTAGCAGTTGG
>JALZVU010000261.1 GCA_023301795.1 Granulosicoccus sp. | reverse complement strand
TTGTCCGGGGTTGTTTTCGGAGCTTTTCAGAAGCTGGCGCTTGAAGCGTCAGTTTTTTTTCAGCGGATGATGACCAAAACATGTCGACCAAACTCCCTTTTTTCCCCCGCCTTGGGGTCTCCAGATTTCACTATGCTGCGCTCGTGCTAGCGTGTTTTAGCTTGGCATCCTGCAGTGGTAGCAGTTCAAGCGGCAGTGGCACGCTGCCGCCAGAAGATATCTCCGAACAAGACCCTGACCCTCTTGCGGGTGCCGATAATCCCGGTGGCCTCGGTACGATCGAGGATAGTCCGGTAGGTGGTGGTACCAACGGCGAAACGCCTGAGACTGTTGAACCGGGTCCTCAGACTGGCCGAGTGGGTTTAATTGTGAGTTCCCCACAACGTTGTGCGTTTGTCTTTGATCCGTTAGAGGTCGTTGTTACAAGGACGCTTGAGCAGGGTGAGGTAGCGGAGGTCGAAGGTCAGCTTCCCAACGTCACTGGTCTGGTGACATTCGCCAACAGGTTTGGCACATCGCTGAATCTGGTGTCGCGCGATGGCGACAGTGCAAATTTTGAAGTGAGTGAGCAAGATATCGTTGGTCTTACAGCCACCATAGAGAATGGTTCAGTCACTACTTATCTTGCAGGTTACGATCGGGATTTACCAGCCAGCTTCATTTTGCGCAAGCCTGTCACCAATGGATGTCTGTATGCGTTCAAGTCTGGAGATTCTTGCTCTACCGGGCTAACCGAAGCCGGCGTTTTGCAGTTCAATCGTAATGGGGCCTCAATGAGCGCAGTTGGCTGTGAGCTGACGAACCCTAACAATCTTCCTGTTGTGGAGATTGTGCCGCAGTAGTTCGACCTGCTGTAGTTGTTCTTTGAACGTCTACTTACCGTGCTTGTATCTGTGCTCGTAAGGAATGAGTTGTCAGTGTTAGTGGTGTAAGTAGGTGGTTCGCGGTGTAATGCTAAACATGTGACATATTGTGTACATTAATGTGTGCAAATTACAGTTGGTTCATGTAACTTTCTCCGATCAGTCACCACTGGAGAACGAAAATGGCACGGACACAGGCGGGCATGACCGCTGCGCAGATGCGCGACCCCAACTACTTTCCCGGCATTGTTAAAGGCACACCGCTTGGCATCCAACATGTGCTTGCCATGTTCGTCAGCAATGTCACACCAGCCATTATTGTTTCTGGCGCTGCCGGATTCGGATTTGGTTCTGGCGATATTTCGAACATGATCTACATGATTCAGATGTCGATGGTGTTTGCCGGTATTGCAACCCTGATCCAGACTGTCGGTATCGGTCCTATGGGTGCAAGGCTGCCAGTAGTGCAGGGGACAAGCTTTGCTTTCATTCCCATTATGATTCCGATTGCCATTCAGTTTGGAATGCCAGCTTTAATGGGCGGCATTATTGCCGGTGGTATATTTCATTTTTTTCTCGGCACCATCATCGGGCGCATTCGTCATTGGTTACCGCCATTGGTGACTGGTTTAATTGTATTGATGATCGGTCTGGCGCTGGTGAAGGTAGGTGTTCAATATGCCGCTGGCGGTGTACCTCTCATGGGCGATCCTGAGTTTGGAACATTTAAACATTGGGGCCTTGCACTGACCGTTATCATTACCACCTTAGGGCTGAAGTTCTTCACCCGTGGAATGTTGTCTGTATCCGCTGTATTGCTTGGACTGTTGGCAGGCTATATCGTTGCCTTTATCTCTGGCATGGTGAGTTTTGACAACGTAGGTCGCGCTGCCTGGTTCTCACCTCCTAATCCTTTGCATTTTGGTATCGAATTTAATGTTGCAGCCATTATCGGTATGTGCCTTATGGGTGTGATATCAGCGATAGAGACAGTGGGTGATATCTCTGGAATTACCAAAGGCGGTGCTGGTCGCGAAGCCACCGACAAGGAAATTACTGGCGGCACATTAGCTGATGGATTTGGCACTGCCTTGTCAGGAGTGTTTGGCGCATTACCTAATACCTCGTTTAGTCAGAACGTTGGGCTTATATCAATGACTGGGGTAATGAGTCGTCATGTGGTAACCATTGGTGCCGTGTTCTTGATTGTGTGTGGTCTTGTACCTAAGTTTGGTGCCGTTATTTCAAGCATGCCGATTGCTGTTCTGGGCGGTGGTGTCATTGTCATGTTCGGCATGATTGCAGCAGCAGGAGCCAGCATGCTCTCGGATGTGGTTTGGGATAGACGCAATATGGTTATCTTTGCCATTGCATTGTCTGTAGGGCTTGGGTTGCAATTAGTGCCCACTGCGTTACAGCATCTCCCCGATACGCTTAAGGTTCTGATGACGTCTGGGTTGTTGCCGGCGGCGTTTATCGCCATCGTGCTGAATATTATTATCCCGCATGAGCAGGATGATTTAGAGGAGGCGCCGGATATGAACGTCGCGTCGCCTGCATCCACCATGAGTGCTGGTACCAAGCCATAAGTACTTCGCTATGCTGACAAGTGCTGGAATGCTATACGCCTGTGTTGTACATTGTTTGTCGTAGACTTTGTGCGTAGTTCACTACCAGCATTCCGGTACTTGTTACAAGAGGATAGTTTGTGAGTCGAGAAATTCTGATAGAGCCTCTTACGCGTGAAGCGTTTGCGCCCTACGGTGATGTGATAGATGCTGCTGGCCAGCCGACTGTCATGATTAACAACGGTAAGTGCGCGCGTTACACCGACGTGGCCACGCTCGATTTTGACAATCGTGGCCAGGCAGGAATCAGTATCTTTGAAGGGCAGCCCTACACGTTGCCTCATAGCCTGTCATTGGTTGAACGTCATCCACTGGGCAGTCAGGCATTTATACCCATGTCCGATGCGCCTTTTCTTGTCATCGTAGCTGATGATATAGATGGTGTGCCGGGTACGCCGAAAGCGTTCTTAACCGAGTGTCAGCAGGGAATTAACATACATCGTGGAGTGTGGCACGGAGTCTTAACGCCGTTGAATAATCCAGCACGGTTCGCGGTTGTTGACTGGATTGGTGAGGTCGCTAATCTAGAAGAGCACACTTTTGATGCGACTTGGGTTGTCAGGCATTCTTGATCAGTTCCAACACCGATTTGAATTCATTCCCGTCTGCATTCCCCAACCATTCAAACATAACCATGCTTGAACTCACAACGCGAACGCCTTCCTGTTGGGCGCGTTGAAACGCTGTATTTTTATCAGTGTTGTTTTGTGAGCCAGTAGCATCGTCGACGATATACGTACTAAAGCCGCGTGATTGCAGTTGCAGTGCGGTTTGTAGTACGCATACATGAGCCTCCATGCCGCACAGAATGACTTGAGGCCGACTTACGGTGTGCATTCTGTGTTCAAAACTGCTTTCTTTGCAGGCTGAGAAATGCCTCTTTTGAATGATCTGTTTGCTTGTGAAGCGTGATCGTAGCGGTGCGATGGTGCTGCCAATTTTGTCGGAACAATGTTCGGTCAGACTTATCGGCACGTGCTGCAGTGATGCAGCATCCACTAATCGCATAGCGCACGCACACAGATCCTCATTGCCTGGTATGGATTGAACCAGCTTGTCTTGCATGTCAATAACAATAAGCTGGCTGTTTGTTCTTTCTATGAGCAAGGTATTCGTGTGCTCTGTGTGTGCATGCCGGGCCGAACGCTAGCTTGCAGGTGCTGGATGATGTGTATGCCAATGCTCAGCGATATCAATGCGACGAGCCACCCATACCTTGTCGAAGCCCTCAATGTATTCCAGAAATTTTGCCAATGAAGCGATCCTGCCAGGGCGTCCAATGAGTCGGCAGTGCAGTCCTATAGATAGCGTTTTAGGGGTATCTTCGCCCTCTGCGTATAGGGTATCGAAGCTGTCCTTGAGATAGTTGAAGAACTGATCTCCGGCGTTAAACCCTTGTGGGGAGGCAAAGCGCATATCGTTTGCATCCAGTGTGTATGGCACGATCAGTTGCGGTTTTTCGCCGTACATACTGTCCCAGTAGGGTAGGTCATCGGCATAGCTGTCAGCGTTGTAGGAAAAGCCACCCTCTGTCGCCACCAGCCGATGCGTGTTGGGGCTGCAGCGTCCCAGATACCAGCCTGTCGGTCTGGAGCCTGTGGCCCGTGTGTGAGCTTCAATAGCGAGCTCCATGTGCTCACGCTCGGTAGCCTCATCGATATACTGATAATCGATCCATCGATAGCCGTGGCTGGCAATTTCCCAATCTGCCGACAGCATGGCGGCTACGGCCTCAGGATTGCGCTCCAGCGCCATGGCTACGCCGAAAACGGTAACGGGCATCTGATGTTTTGTAAACAGTTTATGCAACCGCCAGAAGCCTACGCGTGAGCCGTACTCGTACATGGACTCCATGTTCATATGTCGAACACCCTGTAGTGGCTGGGCGCCAACGATTTCAGATAGAAACGATTCGGAGGCGGCATCACCGTGCAGCACGCAGTTCTCAGCACCCTCTTCATAGTTGATGACAAACTGCACGGCTATTCGCGCTTTGCCCGGCCAGTTTGCAACGGGTGGGTTGTTGCCATAACCAATAAGATCGCGCGGATAATCGTTGTCGGCCATGGCGTCGAGTCGTAATAGAGCGATTCGATTGATTTCAGTCAGGGCACGAGCAAACTCGATATCGGGTTCGTTGTGTATACGCTCTTCAAACCCTGCCAGGATCTGATGGCGATTACTGCCACGAACGGCCATGATGAAAGGCATCTCGAACTTGATTTTGTAAGCATCGTTGAGTTGCTGGAATCGGGCAAGCTCCTCTTTGGTGCATTGGTCGAGGCCCGCACTGGACTGTTCATCAGTGGATTCGTCAGTCAGCTGCCCTTGCAGCGCCGCCCGGCCCGCAAGATCCGGATGCGCCAGGATCAGTGCACGTTTTTCTTCATGAGTCGCTTTGTCCAGAACTTTTGCCATAGCGTTGCCGAGTACGCCAACGGCTGAGTGATTTTCATTGATTCCAAGTTCATAGGTGCGTTGTGCTACCCAGGGCGAATGCTCATACACACCACCATAACGTTGGACAAACGCATCGCAACTAAGGGTGGCGGGCGGTGTTGGGAATTGAGCAGTAAGTTGGCGGCTGGGCATTAGTGTGATTCTCCGTGAATAGCGGTATGTGTTCCTCGGGCAGCCTCCTGGCCGCGAAAAGAGGTTTTCACTTACATGTATTCGTCGAGCGCTTCCGAGCGCAAGAAATGTATACAATGCATAGTACAATTTTATGAACAAAGTTGTGAGTTGTGCATGCACAGACTCGCTTGCTGATTGATATTGCCGATATAGGTGAGTGAATGCAGATAAGCCCTCACAACTGACAGCGACACCTGATCTGGAGATCAACACAATGGAAGGTTACATCATTGAATGGCTCAGTTTGCTGGGCAGGTGGGCTCATCTGGTTACGGGCATTGCCTGGATTGGCGCATCGTTCTACTTTGTCTGGCTCGACAATAGTCTGGAGGCTCCTAAAAACTCGAGCGATGTGGAGCGCGGAGTGGGTGGCGAAATCTGGTCGATTCACGGTGGTGGTTTTTATCATGCGCAAAAATATAAGGTTGCGCCCCCGGAGTTACCTGAAAAACTGCATTGGTTCAAATGGGAGGCTTACACCACTTGGATAACAGGAATGTTCCTGATTTCTTTGTTGTACTGGTATCAGGCGGAAATTTATCTGATAGACCCCAGCGTTATGGCGCTGAGCAAGCCAGTGGCGGTGGTTCTTGGCATGCTAACTCTGTTACTGGGCTGGATTGTCTATGACCTGCTGTGTAAGTCACCGATTGGTACGCAGGAAGCTAAGCTCAGTGCTGCCATGTTTGTTTTTGTATCGTTGGCAGCTTTTGGTTTGTGCCAGATATTCAGTGGTCGCGGGGCGTATCTTCACTTTGGTGCGATGCTGGGAACCATCATGGTAGCTAACGTATTTTTTGTGATCATGCCGGGGCAACGAGACTTGGTTGCCGCCAAGGCCGAGGGGCGTGCACCCGATCCCAGTCATGGTATTCGTGCCAAGCAGCGCTCAGTGCACAACACCTATTTTACGTTGCCTGTGCTGTTCGTAATGATCAGTAATCATTACGCCATGACGTGGGGGCACGAGTATAACTGGCTTATTCTCATTGCGTTATCAGTAGCTGGTGCCTTGATTCGTGTGTTCTTTGTGCAGCGTCATCATGGCAAGACTCAGCCACTGACACTGGTACTTGCTGCAGTGCTCATTATGGTTGTGGCAGCTGCCATTGCGCCGAAGCCCAGAGCTGTGGTGCCACTGGATAGCAGCGTTAGTGCCGCTGATGTGTTTGCTCAGGTGCAGGGTGTCATGGTGCAGCGCTGCGTGGCCTGCCACGCTGATGTTCCTACTCAGCCAGGGTTTGCCGCGCCGCCCAAGGGCGTGGTGTTGGAAAGTGCGGATGATATCTTGCGTCAGGCTGATACGATCTATCAACAGGTGGTTGTTACCAAGGCCATGCCAATAGGTAACCTCACTCAGATTACAGATGATGAGCGCGCTACTATCGAACAATGGTTTCTTGCAGGTGCAAAGGCTCAATGAGACAATTAAGTTACTACGCCCCGCAGGGTGGCTTACCAGCGCAAACAGAGCTGCTCACTGACCGAGCTATGGTGCGAGATGCCTTTACGGTTATTCCCAAAGGTGTTTTGCGCGACATCGTCGCCAGTTTCCTACCCCTTTGGACTAACACGCGTTGTTGGATTATTGCTAAGCCTATTGTAGGATTCTCTACGACGTTCAGCCAGTACATCGTTGAAGTGTCGGTGGGCGGGGGTAGTGAAAAGCCAGAGCTGGACAGCCGTGTACAGGGAGTACTTTTTGTTGTGGAAGGCGCTATAGAGGTCACCATTGAAGGTGCAAGCCACACGCTTGAGCCTGGTGGCTATGCCTACTTGCCTGCTGGTGCCCAGTGGAAGATTAAGAACACTGCCAATGAGAGTGCTCGTTTTCACTGGATTCGTAAAGTGTATGAGCACGTTGAAGGTATTGATACACCGCCCGTCATTATCTCCAGTGATCAGCAGGTGGAACCCACGGTTATGCCTGATACAGAAGGGCGTTGGGCCACCACGCGGTTTGTAGATCCTGATGATCTACGTCACGATATGCATGTCACGATAGTGACCTTGGAGCCCGGGGCTGTTATACCTTTTCTGGAAACTCACGTCATGGAGCATGGCTTATATGTTCTGCAGGGAAAAGGTGTCTATCGGCTTAACGAGGACTGGGTAGAGGTTGAAGCAGGGGACTTCATGTGGCTTCGTGCGTTTTGTCCCCAGGCTTGCTATGCCGGTGGCCCTGGGCCGTTCAGATATCTGCTGTACAAGGATGTAAATCGACATCCAGCATTTCCATAATCGACATTAAAGGAGAGGTTTTATAGCGATGGTGGTAAAGAGTGGAAGTAAGTCCAAGAGTGTTGAGGCACAAGAGCCGTTGTTTGTGCCAAATGCAAATGATGCTAGCAGTGCTACTCAGGATGAGCGGCTGTATAACGAAATTCTGGACGCCATCCTCGATCATAGGCTCAGTCCGGGGATTAAGCTGAAAGAGGATGAGCTTGCAGATATATTTTCCGTCAGTAGAACAGTAGTTCGAAGAGCCCTATTACGTCTCTGTCACGACAGAATCGTCGATATTCAACCCAATCGTGGCGCGACCATAATACAACCCGATGTCAGCAAAGCGCGCGAGATTCTCAGAGCTCGACGTCTCATTGAGCGCGAACTTGTCAAGGAGGCGATGCAGTTCGCTACCCCATCAGCGCTTGATAATTTGCGTGTATGTGTTGAAGGTGAGCGTGATCAAGTGCGCAAACATCACGTGGGTAGTGGATTACGTTTGTCAGGGGACTTTCATGTGCAGTTGGCACAGCTCTCACAGAACACCACGCTCATCGGTTACCTGAAAGAGTTGGTGCCTCAGACATCGCTTATTATTGCCATGTACCAGACACCTCATCATACGTTGTGCTCTCATCAAGAACATTTTGACCTTATCGATGTTATTCAAAGTGGCGACGTGGAGGCTGCGCAATCTATGATGGAGCAGCACTTGGACAACATTGAAGCCAAGCTCGATTTAGGCAATGAGCGCACAGCCGGTGATCTTTACGCTGCGTTTGCTCACGTAAAATAGCGCTGTCTAGATAGTTACGCAGATGTACGTTTGGTGCGTTGGGCCATGACACTCTCGTCGACAATTTTGTCCACATTTATAATCACCGTACCATTGTTGTAGTTTGATTCTATTCTGTCTTGGCGCAGCTGGAATCCTAAGGGTACAACGCGCCTGTGGCTGGTGGTTTCCAGAGCACCAGAGCCATGGCTCGGGTGGTTCTCATGCCTGGACTGCATGTCGATGATGAGCGTATCTTCCCAGGCACTCACTGAGACACTCTCTGCATCAAAATCGGAGACGTCTGCGTAAATTTCGTAAGCACTATCGCCCTCTGAAATGGTGACATTCAATAGCACTGGAAACTGTGATTTTGTTGACATGTGTTTCTCCAAGGGTTTTGTCGTTGAAAGGTCTTCCGATTCGTTCATAGACGGCACGGGCAGTATCTCGAATGGGGTTAGCTTGCGTTGCTTGTTGTGCCTACACACTCTGCAAATCGTGTGACGCTACATTTGGTTGTACGATTGGTTTGTCACTCGGCTCACATCTGAGGAGTTAATATGGCTCAAAACGTCTATTCCGAAGTGTTTGTTCGTACAAGCCGAATAGTTCTGTTACAGGTACAAAGTGATATGGTCTGGTTCAGGATCATAAAGTCAGCATGCTCACTATGCGTTTTGCCACGTTTAACCTGCTTCAGTACCTCGCACCGCCAGAATATTGGTACGAACGTTCTGGTAGTAATACCTATAGTGCACAGGCATGGAAGGCCAAGCGGCAATGGATTGTTCAGCAGCTTGCCGAGCTGGATGCAGATGTTGTTGCTTTCCAGGAGGTTTTTAGCGGAACAGATCTTGAGAAGTTGCTGAAAAAAGCAGGTTATCCGCATTTCACTATTCACCCGGGTGATACCCGTGATCCTGCAGACAAGCAGGTTCGCCTTGCACCCAAGGTGGCCCTAGCGTCCAGATTTCCTTTTAAAAAAACGTCTGCGCTGAAGCCTGACGCCGAGGGTGTAAAACAGCTTGGATTCAGTGATGAGTTCAATTTTAGTAGAGTGCCGATTACAGCTGTTATCGAGCTTCCTGATCTGGGCTCGGTTCGGGTTGTGGTTGCTCATCTCAAGTCCAGACGTACAGGTTTGGCCGAAACCTATCAAAAACGCACACCGTGGGAAAACAGGGTGGCAATGAGCATGCGTCAACAAAGCCTGGGAAAGATTGTTTCACTGGGACAGCGTGGAGCTGAAGCCACGTTGATCTACCGCCATGTAGTTGATCAACTACTTGCAAAGCCCGATATCCCCTGCATCGTGTTAGGTGACTTGAACGATTCGGCTGAGTCGATAGTTTTCGAGTCGTTACTGATGCAAGAAACTGTTGATCGAATTGGGCAGGATGACAAAGAGCTATGGCCTGCGGGTGTTGGTGAAAAAGTCGATGCCTATCGGCTTGCAGATGCCTTTGGAGAGGCGCCTGATTACAAAACACGAATTCGGCCACATACGCATGTGCATGAAGGATCAGCGAATACCTCTGACTACATTTTGTTGAGCAATCACTTTACTCGTAAAAATGCTCAGCGTACTGCACAGGTGACAAACTATCAGGTGTTCAATGAGCATCTTGCTGAGGATGGTAAATCGCTGATTAGTGAGTCAGACCATGCGCCTGTGGTGGTTGAAATCAGTGTGTCGTCACCAGCAGATGGCAAAGATTGCGGTATCGTCAATCCGAACGATCAAAGGTTATCAGTGCAGACAGATGGCATTTCCCGAGAAGATTTTATAGCGCACGCCGGTGGAGTTTATGAATCGCGGACATCCTGGCGTGATTGGAGCGGACGAGATAAGTATGACAACTACTGGATGTTCTATTTTGATGCTGACTATGGTTGGGTGAAGTCGGTGTATGGGCAAATCCCAGTGTCAGAGCTGTATCAACGCCAGCGCTACAGTATTGAGCACATCATTCCTCGTAGCTTCCTTGACCCATACATGGCATCTAAAGGGGTTCTCAACTCAGTACGTTATGGTGCCAGTACTAATCCGCTCAATTTTGCAGCCAGTGAGCGGGGGCTTAATTCTTCACGTTCGAGTTTTCCATTCGACATGGATGGGGATACGGTGCTCAGACCGTTCCGCATTGATCTGAATCCCGATGCCTACGGTACGACGGGTCTGGATGCTGATAATGAATGGGTTATTCCTTCCATCAGTCGCGGTGATATCGCCCGTTCAATTTTATACATGGTGATGATGTACGGTATTGATGAGCTGTACAACAGGCACCTGGAGACGCTCGTGCATTGGGCAAAAGTAGACCCCGCCACACCGTGGGAGCTTGCATTTAATGCCTGGGTGCACGGGCGATTGGGTATTCGAAACCCGCTTATTGATGAGCCAAGCGTTGCCAACCGGTATCTGGACGATGTCGGGTTGTTACGTTCGGTGTTGGTGTCTGACAAACGCAAGTAACCACAACTGACTTTCAAAGTTGTAGATCGCCTCGAGCGCTGAGGCTGCTAGCGTTTATAGCGAGCCGTAGATTCACGAATGATCAATTCACTGGGTATGGTGATATCTGGTGGTGTGATTGTGTCCTGCTGACGAAGCTTGTTTACCAGCGCAGCTGCTGCACTCTGTCCAATTCTGCGTGCCGGTAAGCGCACCGTTGTTAGTGGTGGTTCTATGGCAGATGAGCCACGGAAATCGCCAATCCCCACAACTGATACCTGTTCAGGTACGCGTAGCTTGAGTCGAAGTGCAGCGTGAATAACGCCGTGTGCGATAACATCGTTGCCGCATACAAAAGCGCTTGGTGCGTCCATCTTCTCTGCATTGCTACTTAACATCTCGATTGCCAAAGCTTTGGCTGCTGTCATGTCGTATGCGCAAAGCCTGTCACGCTGCGAAGGTATTTCAATGCCTGCTGCACGCAATGCATCGCGTGCTCCAGCCTTGCGATCACGCGCTCGATCATTGCTCTTGGTATCAGGAAAGAGCAGAGCAACATTACGATGACCTAGACCAATCAGATGTTGCGTTACATCAAAAGCCCCTTGTCGATTGTCGGTGCCAACGCTAGGGATGCCGTCAACGCCTTTGGCATTCCATAGGGTCAATACGGGAATATCACGTACTTTCAGCATCTCTATGGCAGCAATGTCGTGATCGCGGCCTACCAGGGCAACACCGTCGATACGACGTTCAAGTAAGGAGCGCACAATACTGACCTCTCGGATTAAATCGTAGTTGTGGCTCGCAATCAGCATGGTGCGATCATGACGATGCAGTTCTGTTGAGAACGCTTCGATGAGTTCGGAGAAAATAGCGTTGTCGATGGTCGGTACGATCAGCCCCACGGTGCCGCTCATTTTTCCATGCAGCGCTCCAGCCATCCGGTCACGGATGTAGCCAAGTTCGCGAGCGGCTGTTGCGATTTTCTGTCGAGTTGGCAGCCTGACCAGCTCTTGTGAGTTGAAGTAGCGAGAGACTGTAGCGCCGGAGACGCCAGCACGTGCTGCGACGTCCAGTATGCCGGGTGCACCTTTGCGGGAGCGCACGCGCCGGACTTTTAGTGCCTTGTCATCTGAATATTCCACCATAGTTGTTATTTTTTACAGCAAAAATGTAAACGTTTGCATTTTTATTTTCATCAGGTATCGTGATTCTACGAGCAGGGACTAAAACCTATGGAATTTCTTCAGTACTTTGGCGGGGTGTTCGAGCCGGTCTCTTTCATGCTCCTGCTAGGCGGGACCATTGGCGGGCTGATTCTAGGTGCCACCCCCGGGTTGTCGCCGACTATGGCTGTGGCGCTGCTCATCCCGTTCACATTTCAGCTGGAAGCCACCCAGGGATTGATTCTGCTTGGTGCGGCCTACACTGCCACGGTAGCAGGTGGTGCGGTGAGTGCAATCCTGCTTCGTATCCCGGGTGCTCCAGCTAACATTGCAACAGCACTCGATGGTCACGAGATGGCTCGTCAGGGGCGTGGCACCGAAGCTTTGCACGTCTCGTTTCTAGCCTCTGGCATTGGTGGTATTGTCGGCGTTTTGCTGCTGATTTTTCTGACACCGATATTAGCGCAATGGGCCTTGGCATTTGGGCCTTCGCACTTGTTCTGGATGGCGATACTTGGCGTGACAGTCATTGGTTCGCTGGATTCTCGTTCGTTTGTCAAAGGCTTGCTATCGGGTTGTCTTGGGCTGTGGTTGTCGATGATCGGATACGACGACATTCAGGGTGCGCAACGATTTATTTTTCATGATTCGCTCACCGGTGGTGTCAACATTATCACCGCGTTAATAGGCATCTTTGCTATCCCTCAGGTGATAGAAATGCTGGCCAAAGGACGGGTAGAGCATAAGGTAACCAGTGTTCAGGTAGAGTCGCAGTCTCTGTTTACCTCTTTGAAATTATTGGGACGTAACGTCAAAGCCTTATCTATAGGCACGGTGGTCGGCTCCATTATTGGCCTGATACCTGGCGTAGGAGGGCAGATAGCAGGGTTGCTGGCCTACGATCAGACACGCAAATTTTCCAAAGACAAAGACTCTTTCGGTAAAGGCAATCCTGCAGGTGTTATCGCTGCTGAGTCTGCTAATAATGCAATGGTTGGCCCTTCGCTAGTACCTCTGCTGACACTATCCATTCCGGGCAGTCCAACTGCTGCCGTTCTGTTAGGCGGGCTTCTCATCCACGGTATATTCCCGGGTTCAGATTTATTCGACAACTACCCGGAAGTCGCCTGGACCTTTATCAACTCCATGCTGATTGGTCAGGTGCTTATGGTGATCTTTGGCATTTGGGTAGCACGTCATGCTGCCAGAGTAGCGCATGTGCCTCCACCGATTATGGCAGCCGCTGTTATGGTGCTTGCATTGTTTGGATCGTATTCAGTACAGCAGTCCATGGGGGATGTATACGTCATGCTGGTGTTGGGGCTTAGTATGTACCTACTGGAAAAAGTAGGTTTCTCGGCAGCGCCATTGGTGTTGGGTCTGATACTCGGCCCCATCGCCGAAGCCAACTTCATTCAGGGCAGCATGATAGCGAATGCAACCGACGGTCCCATGGTCTATTTTATGTCGGGCACGTTAAACCTGTTTTTAGTCGTGCTGGTAATCGCCTCTATTGCCTACAGCTTTATCAGTACTAGAAGTGCCAACAAAACAGGAGCGCCGGCATGAGCACTACCGCGGATACATCGCGTGTTCAGCATCTTGTTCCTGGCGTTATTATTCTGGTGTTGGCTGCAACAGTTGCCTACTTGAGTTTTACCCGCGAACCTGCCGATGCGTTTTTGTTTCCACGCTTCATCAGTAGTGTCATGCTTTTGCTGGCAGTGTGGAATTTTATTCGAGCGTTTCTGGGTATGGCGCGAATAGGTGATGGTTTGAGTGCTCCCGTGGTTCGCAATATTCTGCCCGGCGTTGTGATCATGTCTGTGTTCGCGTTGTTTGCTGCCAAGTATCTGGGTTTCTATCTCGCATCATGGTTTGCGTTCTTGAGCGTCTACAGTTTGTATGATCCAGCATCGCACCTGAATGTAAAAACATGGGCGAGAAGAGTTTTTGTCACCACCGCTTTTATGGCGGTTATTTATTGTCTGTTTACCCTGTTGTTAAAAGTACAAACACCGAGAGGTTTGTTTTTGTAGATTGTACATAAGCACGTATTTAGATTTTGCTATTACTTGGAATAGCGTCTACTAAAAAAATACACCACACCACACTGGAGAAAATAATGAAAAAACACCTGATGTCACTGGCACTGCTTGCAGCGTCCACCACGCTAACATCCGTTGCAGTTCAGGCTGCAGACTTTCCTGATCGTCCTATCTCTATGATGGTTTCCTATGGTGCCGGTGGCGCCACCGATTTCCAGGCACGTATTGTCACGATGATGGCTGGAGGAGAAGAGTTTCTTGGTCAACCTATGGTTATTATCAATAAGCCAGGTGCTGGTGGTCGCGTTGGCTGGAACTGGTTTGCTGGTGAGGCAGAAGCTGACGGTTATACGATGGCCGCTTATAATATTCCGCATTTTATTGCCCAGTCCATTGAAGGCGGTGTGAAGTACAGCGCTGAAAGTTTTGAACCTATCGCCAACTGGGGAGCCGACCCGGCTGTTGTGGTTGTGGGTGCGGACAGTCCTTACAACACCATTGAAGAGCTTATTGCCTATGCCAAAGAGAACCCCGGCAGAGTGACGGTGTCAGGTGCCGGTCTCTATGTTGGGCATCACATTGCAGCTTTGCAGATACAAAAGGCAACTGACACAAAGCTTGCCTACATCCCTACCAAAGGTGGTGGTGCTGCTGCAATGAAAGCCGTTATCGGTGGTGATGTTGTTGCTGGAATCAATAACCTGTCAGATGCATTTCGTGCACGCGAGGCTGGTAACGTAAAAATTCTGGCTGTGGCTGATGTACAACGCTCTGAGGAGTTCCTGCCGGATGTGCCCACTATGATGGAAGCCGGTTATGAGGTGGACAACGCTTCAGTGAATTTTCGCGGTGTGATGGTACCCAAGGGCACAGATCCGGAAATTATCGCCACCTTGGCTGAAAAGGTGCCTGCCATGTTTGCCAGTGATCGAGTGTCCAAGCAGATGTCGGCAGGTGGTTCACCGATGAAAATCATGAGCCGGGAAGAGGTGCAGGCCATGTGGGCTGCGCGTCAGGAAACACTGGCTGAATTGCTGGCGGGCTTGAAGTAATAATTCTCCAACCTGAGTAGTTCAGGCCAGGGAGCCTGCGCGGTTTATCAATTTCTGCCGCGCAGGCGTTTGTTCAAACATACAAGAGAAATACTATTGTGAGCGTGCAAACAGCAGAAGCAGTCAATGAGGTGGCTTTGGTCGATGATCTGGTTGCTCGAGCACGTGTGGCTCAGTTAGCGTTTTGCAAAGATGCCGATCAGCAGCGTTACGACACTGCGGCTCTGGCAGCAGCCTGGGCCATCATGGAGCCGACGCGCAACAAGGCTTTGTCCGAGCAAGCGGTAAAGCAGACTGCGTTAGGCAATGTGCCCGACAAGATGATCAAGAATCACCGCAAAACACTGGGCCTGCTGCGCGATATCCGTGATGTGAAAACCGCAGGCGTCATTGGTGACGATGGGCTAACGGGTATTACTGAAATTGCTCGTCCAATTGGGGTGGTGGGTGCGGTTGTGCCGTCGACCAATCCTGCTGCGACGCCTGCAAACAATATTATCAATGCGTTGAAGTGTGGTAACGCAATTATTCTGTCGCCTTCACCCAAAGGCGTGGAGGTATGTGCCTCGCTACTCTCCTTTATTCATGCTGAATTCGACAAGCTGGGGATAGATCATGATCTGGTGCAAATGGTGCCGGCTCCTTCGTCGAAAATTAAAACCCAACGTCTGATGGAAGCGGTAGACCTTATTATCGTTACCGGTAGTCAAGACAATGTTAGACGAGCTTATGAGTCTGGCACCCCGGCTATTGGTGTCGGTGCCGGTAACGCCACGGTTATTGTCGATGAAACAGCAGACCTTGCCGAAGCTGCAAGAAAAGTGGCTAGCTCTAAGACTTTCGATAATGCCACATCATGTTCATCGGAGAACGTGATCATAGTAGTGCGTTCAGTTTTGGAGGAATTTCTTAGCGCGCTTCATGAAAATGGCGGGCGAGTTCTGGACGCTGATGATGCAACCCAAGTTAAAGCTGCGTTATTTGAAGGTGGTCATCTGAATCGTCACATGATCGCTAAGGACATGGCTACTTTCCTTGAGATTGCCGGGGTTCAGGTGACTGATGCTGAGACAGCCAGATTTGTCGTTCTATACAGTGATGAGGTGGGTGAGCAGGCGCGTGAATCTGGTGAGAAGCTGTCGCTGGCTTTGACGCTCTATGTAGCGGATGACTTTGATGCGGCCGTATCCAGGGCTGCACAGGTGCTGGAATTTCAGGGGGCAGGTCACTCTGTTGGCTTGCACAGTATCGACGATGACAGGGCAAGATTGCTTGGTTCATTGCTGCCAACGTGTCGTGTGATTGTTAATCAGGCGCATTGCTTCGCCACGGGCGGATCGTTTGATAATGGCCTGCCGTTCTCATTGTCTATGGGCTGCGGAAGTTGGGGTGGTAACTCAATTGATAACAATCTTCATTATCGGCATTTTATGAACATAACAAGAATAGTCAGGCCCATTGATAGCCGTGAGCCAACGCTAGAAGAGACGTTTGAAGGTTATTGGCAGCAGGCAGGTAGGTAGGTAACACATCAAAGAGCTTGCCATGCAGCTTGTCAGACAAACCACGACCGAGCCATTGCGATGACCTATACAGATTCCGCTCCATTGAAGGCAGTGACGCCTGCGCAGATGACATCCGTTACTGACTATATTGATACTCAAGCGCGCAATTATGCCGATCGCGTATTTCTCGTAGCACCCGATTCGAGCGAATCACTAACGTTTGGACAATTGCAACAACAGGCGTGTGCTGTTGCTCAGTTCATCGCACGTCAGGGTGTAGCGCGGGGAGACAGTGTGGCTTACGCCATGCAAAACGGTCCTTGTTGCGCCGTAGTTTTGCTGGGTATCATTTATGGTGGTTACCGTGCGGTTGCCATCAATCTGGTGGCAGGGCGTGATGTGATTGCCTATGTGCTTAACCACTCACAAACCGCACTGGTGCTGACGCAAACAGACATCGCAGCTGTGATCAATGAAGCTCTGCTATGTGATGCTTACACTGAAGATTCGATTAGGAGTGAGGCGGTTATAAGTACGCCTCCTGTAATTCCGGTAGATTACAACGCTGTACGCGCTTGGGTGAATGAATTTAAAGGTGTGTCAACTGGTACTAGTCTGGGCAGCGATGACGCGTTGTTGATGTACACCAGCGGCACCACAGGCAGGCCTAAGGGGGTGACGCTGAGTCATGGTAATCTGATTGCAGGTGGTCAGAATGTGGTGACAGGTCACGAGTTAAGTGAGCGAGATAGAGCGCTGTGTGTGCTCCCGCTTTATCATATCAACGGTCTGTGTGTGACCTTGTTTGGACCATTGGTATCGGGTGGGTCAATCGTGTTGCCTAAACGTTTTTCTACTAGTGCATTCTGGCAGCTGGTGGATGAACACCAGTGCAGTTGGTTCAGCGTAGTGCCAACCCAAATTGCCTACTTGCTCCGCGATGCTGATATCAATCCCGATACGCAGCCCACAGCTCAACGCCAACATCTTCATTTTGGGCGCTCTGCATCAGCACCTTTGTCGCCTGATGTACACGGTGCGTTTGAACGTCGCTTTGGAATACCATTGATTGAAACCATGGGGCTGACTGAGACGGCTGCTCAAATTTTGACAAACCCCATGCCGCCATTGATCCGCAAACTTGGATCGCCAGGGCTTGCTGTTGGTGACGAAGTCATTATTGCTGATAAGAATCAGCAGCCCGTATGCGCTGATGTAGAGGGTGAAATTCTGGTGCGTGGCCCCAACGTTATGCAACGCTACTTTAGAAACGAGGTGGCAACGTCTGAGGCGCTAGTGAAAGATGGTTGGCTGCGTACAGGAGATCTTGGGCGTAAGGATAAAGATGGCTATGTATTTGTCACTGGACGCCTCAAAGAACTGATCATCAAGGGTGGTGAAAACATTGCACCTCGTGAAATCGATGATGCCCTGTACCAACATGCGGACGTGGTAGAAGCTGCTGCCTTTGCTTGCCCGTGCGATGATTTCGGCCAGCGTGTGGAGGCTGCGGTGGTGCTAAAAACCAACTCCTCTTTGAAAGAGGCAGATCTTATTAATGCCTGTGAGCGTCGCGTCGGTCAATTTAAATGCCCCGATAAAATCCATTTTCTACAAGAACTACCTAAAGGGCCTTCTGGCAAGATTCAGCGCGCTAAAATTCTGGATGTTGTGCGGGCATAATGTGCAAAGGGCCTGGAGATATTTCAATCAGACATACCTTGTGTAGTGTTGCAGCTCATTAACTGGACTCTTTGTGCTTCAGTAGCAACTGCGTTGCCTTAGCCAAACGATGGATACCTTCAACCAGCTTCTCTGGAGGGTTGAGTGTAAAATTCAGGCGCAAGGCACTTGTGTTGTTGCCATCAGGATCAAAAACGACACTGGGCGATACACAAACGCCAACTTTTAGT
>JALZVU010000260.1 GCA_023301795.1 Granulosicoccus sp. | reverse complement strand
TACTCGCAAATTGTTCGTATACACATCAATTTTGTCAATGTAGCTCTGCGCTCCTGCTGCCATCATGTCCATGGCAGCCTTGCCAATTGGCTTGATCACCTTGGCAGGCGATCCAAGTACCAGAGAGCCATCTGGTATCTGCATTTTTTCAGTCACCAGTGCATTGGCCCCGATCAGGCAATTTTTACCGATGACCGCATTGTTCAGCACAACAGCGTTCATGCCGATGAGGCTTCCGTCGCCGATAGTGCAGCCGTGAAGCATCACTTTGTGGCCCACGGTTACGCGTTCACCGATCGTAATCGGGACGCCAGGGTCCACATGGAGTACGGCTCCATCCTGTATGTTGCACCCATTGCCAATACTGATGATTGCATTATCTCCACGCAACACAGCGTTGAACCAGATAGTCACATCGCGGCCAGTGACCACATGGCCAATAACGGCTGCATCAGGAGCGACAAAACTGTGCTCGCCAATGGACGGCGTTTGATCGCCTAGTGCGTAGATCATGATAGATACCCTGTACGAATAATAGCAAGTGAGCTTGCAAGACAAATTCTAGTAACAGTGTAATCGAGAACTGTCTATGGCAAAGAAACTGTGAAAAGACCCTCACTATCAACTAAAGGGTGAACGACATGTCACAGCTTTCACTCATTCAACCCTTCAGCGTGGGTACTTTCAATCCGATAAAAACACTGTTATAGGCATTGATGAAACACAATGGGTCACTCAGACGTCCTGAATAAGGCAGGCACCGGAACAGAAAACGGCTCGGCAAAGCAAAAGCGCCGCCTTCTCAATGCCATCTGGCAACCCTTTTTGCAGTTCAAACTCTTGATGTATATGCTGGGTTCAACTGCTTTTGTAGCGGTCTTGCTGGCAGTATTTTTGTATTTCGCCTTCAGCGACCTTGTTAGCGTGGTGACAGGTGAGGCACAAGCAACTAGCTACTACGGCGAGATGATGGAAATTCAGTTAGTGCACTTGTTTCGCTACTGCGCCGCACTGTTTGGGCTTTATATTCTTCTGCTTGCCTGTGTCTGTGTTGCATACACCCACAGGCTAATTGGACCGCTGCGTCCGTTCTCCCGGCACGTGGAGAGACTCACAGAAGGCGACTATGCCAGCCGTGTGGTACTTCGCAAGGGCGATCTGGAGATGTACAACGAGTACGCCGAGAAACTTAATGCGCTGGCTATCAAACTGAACAAGGCGGAGCGGGAATGTTGCGACGAAAAACCCGAAGGCACACCGACAACGGACTCATAGCTTGGACCCCTAGCTCGGACTATTGCTGACTTTGGCTGCGAGCATGGGGATCACTTGCTAGGCGATGTTTACGCTGGCGCTCCCGATGCACTGTGTAAACGGAGGCAATAACAATAATCCCGGCCCCAATCCATGTGCTCGTACCGGGTAGCTCACTAAATATGAACCAGCCAAGTAGAGTGGCGTAGAGCAGGCGAACATAATCCAGAGAAGCCAATAGCGACGCTTCACCGTAGGTGTACGCAAGAATGTTAGCCTTTTGGGCAAAATACGAGACCACTGCAATCGCTGCCAACAGAGACCATTCCAGTGCAGTAGGCGTTAGCCACTGCAGATAGGCTGGGATCGCCATGATCAGCCCAACGCCTATCGCTTGATAAGCAAGAATTGTCGCTGTTGGATCTGTGCGCGTCAGCTTCCTGATGATAACCATGACAAGGCCTGCGCTAGCGGCACCGACAATAGCTAATCCGCCGTAGACAGAAAAGCCTTCAGTGCCCGGACCCACCATCACAAGCACACCGATAAATCCTACAAACACCGCTGACCAACGATATACACCCACAGTTTCTTTCAAGATGACCACAGCGAAGATGGTGACAAAAAAGCTCTTTGCGAAAGCGATAGCAGTGGCATCAGCAAGCGGCATGTTAACCACGGCGGTAAAGCCTGTAAGCATGGCGATAAGCGCAAACACTATTCGAGCACCCTGCAAAGGCAGGTTGGCCGTCTTCAAGGATGCAGGAAAGGAGCGGTACAGCACCGGCACTAGCATGATAGTCATGCCAAGCTGACGGACAAACAATATCTGCGTTACCGGCAGATGCTGTCCGGCAAACTTTATCAATGCCACCATCAAGGCAAATCCGAAGGCTGCCACCATTAGGAGCAAGGCACCTTTTAGATTATCAACTGGTTGTTCGGCAGGTAACAAGAAATTCGGACATACGGTAGGCGGCTAAGGGACAGAGCTTACACCAGTCCAGCTATCTACTGAATAACAGGCAACGTTCTGCCGCGAGAAGGATCCCCCACCACAATAGTCATCTGGCGACTTGACCAGATGCTGGGGTCTGTCGGGTGATACGCGGTGACTCTGAATACATGCTCACCTTGATCACGATCGGACGTTTGCCAGAAAAAGGTGTGTACCCCCTGGGAATTTTCTTCCAGACTAGCGTTACGAGGTAAACGGTCGAAACTAAACAAAGGAGATTCATCATCGGAGCTTTGTGCAACCAGGCTAAACGAAACCGTTCGGCCAGCACTGACGATTTGTCCGGATAACGGAGCCAGGTAAATAGTTGGGCGTTCGGTTGGTGCAGGTTGGAGATCACTTACGGGGGCCGTTGCAGATGCGAGTGCGGGTGCAGGTGCGGGCGCAGCTGCTGGGGGAGGCATTCGTGAGAGTGCCTGATTTTGCACGCTCAACACGGTCGATCCTAGCTGCACCTGCGTATCCACGTTACGCGCCAGGATGGTTACCAGAGTTTCATCGGGTAAATCGGGACCGGTCTGCCAATGAAGTATCAGACTCCCTTCATCAGTGACTTTGAGCCGGGCATTGTCCGGGGCAGACGTCAGCACGATCTCTATTCTTACGCCGTCCGACGCTTGCCAGTCGATAGCTTGTTCGAGTAAGTCTCCGGGCTCGAGCGACACCGGAGCCAGAGCACGTAAACTAGCAGCGCTGGGCGCTGCTATGAGAACCAAAGCCAACGCGAAAAAATGCAAACTGATAACCCTTGAAACCATACGTCTTGTCACAACGCCTTGCGGAACGTCAGATTCCAACGAACTGAACCAAAACGAGGGTGGGTTGATGCTTTGAGTTTTCTAACTCCATGATAGTGCTTTCGAGCGGGGCCTCCGAAAACCACAACATCCCCATCACTCAGGTCTACCGGAATCGACGTGCCACGACGTTCAGGACCTATCACGAAAAAACGTGCATCTATGCCTAACGACACTGACACGATTGGCTGGCTGAAATCTGATTCGTCACGGTCTTGATGTGCGCCCATTTGAGTGCCCGGTTGATAATGGTTTATCAAGCAGGCATCAGGCACAAAGCCTGAGAACCCTGCGTAGCTAGCGGCAGATTGCGCAAGTTCTGTAAATTCAACAGGCATAGCAGGCCAAGGCTGGCCCGTCAACGGGTCGATGTTGACATAACGATACCCGCGACGATCCGATACCCAGCCTGCATCTCCGCAATTGCTGGTATGTACTGACATGGAGAAGCCACGGCTAGTAACCATTTGACGTAGCGGTGAGATGGCCAGGACCGAGTTGAGGGGCTGCTGAAGTTCACTGGAGTCTGCGTAGGAGGGAAGCAGATGCATACCGGCGCATATTTCAATGACGTTTGAAAACAAGTCGTTCATGGAGCCAGTTTTACCTTGCGTTGAGGTAGACACGGATTAGCGACGCACCACCATAGCGCGACAACCGCATCATAATGCTGCACAAATATTTTAAGCAAATCAATTATTAATGATAAGCCATTGAAATAAATAAATAAATAATACTGGCACGCTCCATGTAACCCCAAGTGCAATTGTTCATCGGAGAACAATATTAATAATCCACTGTGCTTACGGAGCTACGCATGACATTAACAAGTCGTTTCAAACTATCACTATTGGCTGCGGCCAGTTTAGGCCTTACCAGCGTGTCCCTGCATGCACAGGAAGACACGATTAAGGTTGGTGTTCTTCATTCACTGTCAGGAACCATGGCGATTTCTGAAACAACGCTGAAAGATACAATGCTTATGCTGATTGATCAGCAAAACGCCAATGGCGGTTTGTTGGGTAAGCAGCTGGAAGCGGTTGTCGTTGATCCTGCGTCTGACTGGCCATTGTTCGCCGAGAAAGCGCGCGAGTTGATAGAACAGGAAGGTGTTGCTGCAACATTTGGAGCCTGGACTTCTGTCTCTCGCAAATCAGTGTTACCCGTCTTTGAAGAACTAAACAGCTTGTTATTCTATCCAGTGCAATATGAAGGTGAAGAATCTTCCAAGAATGTTTTCTATACCGGAGCTGCTCCAAATCAGCAGGCAATCCCTGCCGTTGATTATCTGACTAACGAAATCGGTGTGGAGCGATGGGTGCTTGCCGGTACTGACTATGTCTATCCGCGCACAACCAACAAAATTCTGGAAGCGTATCTGCAAGCCAATGGCGTTGCCAGCGAAGACATCATGATTAATTACACGCCTTTTGGGCATGCTGATTGGCAGTCGATTGTTTCAGACATAAAGAGTTTCGGGTCTGAGGGAAAGAAGACCGCCGTGGTTTCAACCGTTAATGGCGATGCTAACGTGCCTTTTTACAAAGAGCTTGGAAACCAGGGAGTATCTGCTGAAGATATTCCTGTTATTGCGTTTTCAGTGGGCGAAGAGGAGTTGTCAGGATTTGATACAGAACCTTTGGTTGGGCATCTGGCTGCCTGGAATTATTTCATGAGCGTGGATGCAGAAGCCAATGACGAGTTTATTGAAAACTGGCTTGAGTTTATTGGTGATGATGCACGTGTTACTAACGACCCTATGGAGGCCCACTATATTGGCTTCAACATGTGGGTAAAAGCTGTTGAGAAAGCAGGTACAACAGATCCTTCTGCAGTTCAGGATGCGATCATTGGTGTATCGGTGCCGAACCTTACTGGCGGATACTCTGCCATGATGCCTAATCACCACATCACCAAGCCAGTGCTCATCGGTGAGATACAGGACGACGGCCAATTTGAAGTGGTATGGGAAACACCGGGACTGGTTGCTGGAGATGCCTGGTCTGACTTTCTGGAAAGCAGCAAGGATCTTATCTCTGATTGGCGTGCACCATTATCTTGCGGCAACTATAACGTAAGCACAGGCGTTTGTTCAGGTCAGACTCTGTAGCTTCGACGTAAACGCAACATTTCATTTTTACAAGGCGCAAGGATGCGCCCTCACCTCACCTCACCCCTCCTCACCTGAGTTTGCTCATGTATTGTCGTATTGCGATTTTTCGCATTGTCGCGCTTTGCCTTTTTTTCAGTAGTCCACTTGTGCGGGCTGATGTGAATACGGGCATTGCCGAACTGGACACTATTTTTACTGATTTTTATGAAGGCAAGGGATCGGTTCGAACAGAGGCGCTGGATACGCTAGCGGCAATGCCCCGTGAAGACACCAGGGAATTGTTACAGGGCATTCTCGATGGCGACCTGATGTTTCACCGGCCTTCAGACACGATTGTATGGGCCGTGAAAGATGGTCGTGAATTTACAATGACATCGCTTGACCGTTCGGCCGATCTGGGGCGAGACGGTAGTCGCAAAGTCAAACGGCTAAAACTCAATAACAGTGTCCGAGCTTATATTCGTCAGCTGATAGCAGGGCTTGGACTTTACTCAAGCAATGCCACTGAACGCCTGGCAGCCATTGAAGCACTCATTGATACACCCGCAGCCATTGAGCAAGCTACGCTGGATGAATTGCTGAGCGCCGAGCAGGATCAAACTGTTCTGCATGCGCTGCAATCATTGTTGACGCGTAAGCAACTGTCCTCGGATGATCCAACGATTCGGGTTACAGCCGTGAAAGCGCTAAGAACCGATTTATCATCAGAGTCGCGCGCTGCTATTACGCGTGTTGCACTTGATGACGAAGACACAGATGTACGCGATGCGGCAACGAGTGTTCAGCAGTACCACGAACAGCAAGTTAAAATTTATGGACGGGCTGAGACAGTGTTCTTCGGACTTAGTCTCGGCTCGGTTCTGGTGTTGGCTGCCATTGGACTAGCAATAAGTTTTGGTGTTATGGGCGTCATCAACATGGCTCACGGCGAGTTAATCATGTTGGGAGCTTATTGCGCCTGGGCCATGCAGCAATTAATGCCACAGTCAATCGCCGCCGCGTTGGTTGTATCCATCCCCATTGCATTTATCGTTACAGGGCTGGTGGGAATTATCATCGAACGAACTGTTATTCGGTTTCTCTATGGCAGGCCACTTGAGACACTACTGGCCACATTTGGCATCAGCTTGATTCTCCAGCAATTGGTTCGTACATTTGTGTCTCCCCAGAATGTACCCGTAGCTAATCCGGAATTCATGAGTGGGGTCCTACACATTAACGGGGTATTCAGCTTGACGTTAAATCGGCTTTATATCCTTGCGTTTTGCCTGCTTGTCTTTGCTGCGCTCGTGATATTGCTTAAATACAGCCGGTTTGGATTAGAGGTTCGCGCAGTCTCTCAGAACCGGGCTATGGCACGTGCAATGGGTGTTCGTTCAGCACGGATAGATTCGCTGACATTCGGTTTAGGTGCAGGGGTGGCAGGCATTGCAGGAGTTGCGTTATCGCAGCTTACTAATGTCGGCCCTAATCTGGGTCAGGCGTACATTGTTGATAGTTTCATGGTGGTGGTTTTTGGAGGTGTGGGCAATCTGTGGGGTACGTTAATTAGTGGCATGACATTAGGCATTGCCAACAAGTTGATGGAGCCTTGGGCGGGAGCCATTCTGGCAAAAATTCTGGTTTTGGTTTTTCTGATTATGTTCATACAAAAAAGACCACGCGGCTTGTTTCCGCAACGTGGCCGCGCGGTGGAGTCTTAAGGTATGCGCGCAGGAAAATCCAGACTATCGACGTTACTGTTTATCAGCGCCGTGGTGACCTTACTAGTGACAGTCACCACCTTGAATCAGTTACCCGCAGGGCACGAACTGCATGTTGGTAATTTCATGGTCAGCTTGCTGGGCAAGTATCTGACTTACGCCATCCTTGCTGTGGCTGTTGATCTTGTCTGGGGATATCTAGGAATTCTCAGCCTTGGCCATGCAGCATTCTTCGCATTGGGTGGCTATGCCATGGGCATGTATCTGATGCGCCAAATTGGTGATCGCGGAGTCTACGGCAACCCTGACTTACCTGATTTCATGGTTTTTCTGAACTGGACTGAACTGCCCTGGTACTGGATGGGCTTTGACAGCTTTGCGTTTACCGCCTTGATGATACTACTGGTACCGGGTTTACTCGCGTTTGTGTTTGGCTGGTTTGCATTTCGATCACGAGTCAACGGCGTTTATCTATCCATTATTACGCAAGCAATGACCTACGCTCTCATGTTGGCGTTTTTCAGAAACGAAATGGGATTTGGAGGCAACAATGGTCTGACGGACTTCAAGGATCTTCTGGGATTCGATCTACGCTCAGATGATGTTCGGCTTGGGTTGTTCATTGCATCAGGAGTTGCGCTAATTTTTGTCTACCTCCTGTGTGACAGTATTTTGCGATCACGACTTGGCAAGGTGGCTATAGCCATTCGTGATGCCGAAGACAGAACGCGTTTTTTAGGATACCGGGTTGAAAGGGTCAAACTTGCTCTGTTTACATTGTCAGCAATGATTGCAGGCTTGGCTGGTGCATTGTATGTACCGCAGGTTGGGATTATCAATCCCGGGGAGTTTTCACCGCTTAATTCTATAGAGGTTGTTGTCTGGGTTGCTATTGGCGGACGGGGAACTTTATACGGTGCAGTGATTGGCGCACTGGGCGTGAACTATGCGAAAACCTGGTTCACGGGGGCATACCCAGAGGCCTGGCTGTTCGCCTTGGGTCTATTGTTTGTATTGGTTACTCTGGCTCTGCCTAAGGGTATCGCAGGACTTCGATGGTTTCCATCACAGGGCAAAAAGGAGGGAGGCACATGAGCGCTGCCGGAAACTATCAGAAGCCTTTGATAAGGCGAGATCGCACATTTGAATTCCTGATTCCGCAATACGTGGATGATCTCGATCTGTCACATGGCACGGCGTTATACCTGGAAGATATATCGGTAAATTTTGATGGCTTTCAGGCCATTAACAATCTGAATTTCTATGTCGATACCGGTGAGCTGCGTTGCTTGATCGGCCCAAACGGGGCAGGCAAAACGACCTTGATGGATATCGTTACCGGGAAAACCCGTCCAGATACGGGCAGTGCCTGGTTTGGACAACGTATAAATCTGCTGAGAATGGACGAAGCGCAAATTGCCCAAGCGGGCATCGGACGCAAGTTTCAAAAACCGTCAGTATTCGAAAATCTGAGTGTGTTCGATAACCTTGAACTTTCAATGACGGGTACACGTACGGTTTGGGGGACCTTCAGAGCCAGGATGAGTCGTGAGACCGTTGAACGAATAGAGTCCATGGCTGAGACCATAAATTTAAGTGAACAGCTAAATCAAAGTGCAGGTTCGCTGTCGCATGGACAAAAGCAGTGGCTGGAGATTGGGATGCTCATAATGCAAAACCCTATCCTGTTATTGGTGGATGAGCCTGCAGCAGGCATGACCCATCAGGAAATGGACAAGACGGTGGAGCTGTTACGCTCACTCTCCGGCGAGCGAGCTGTTGTGGTTGTTGAGCACGATATGGAGTTTGTTCGCGCACTCCAGGCACCGGTTACCGTACTGCATCAAGGCAGTGTTCTGGCGGAAGGCAGTATGGACGACATCCAGAGCAATAGCGACGTTATGCGGGTGTACCTGGGCACGGAGAGTACAACGTGATTACACTATCTAATGTTGATCAATACTATGGATCTTCACATACACTCAAAGATGTCAGCCTTAGTATCAAGGAAGGCTCATGTACTGTATTGATGGGGCGAAACGGCGTCGGCAAGACGACCTTGATGCAATGCATCACAGGATTACTCCCTATTCGTCGCGGCCAGATTTCACTGGGTGAAGGCAGATCGTTAACCAAAGTGCCTGCTGAGAAGCGTGCATCGATGGGCATCGGGTATGTACCCCAGGGCAGGCAGATTTTTCCTTTGCTCAGTGTTGAAGAAAATCTGGCTATCGGGCTTCGAGCTCGCAACGATGGGCTTCGAGAAATACCAGAGCTTATCTATAGCCTGTTTCCAGTGCTCAAGGAGATGCGCGGCAGACGCGGTGGAGATTTGTCCGGTGGGCAACAGCAACAGCTAGCCATCGGGCGTGCACTGGCCACGCAGCCCGATGTGCTTCTACTGGATGAACCCACTGAAGGCATTCAGCCTAATGTGGTTCAGGACATTGGCGACATTATCCAGAAACTGAACAAAGAGATCGGACTTACCGTTTTGCTGGTGGAACAGAAACTACCCTTCGCACGCCGCGTAGGTGATGACTTTGCCATTATGGATCGAGGGCATATTGTCGCCAACGGGGCTATGACTGAATTAGGTGATGAGCTTGTGAGGCAATACCTGACGGTCTGATTAATTCTCAGCTTAGCCTGAACTATTCATGAAACACAGAAGAATCCGGACTGTGCGTCCCCGTGGTTATAGGAATAATTCTGGCTAGCCCTTCGAAGAAATATACAATGCCTCTACCTTGTCTCTGGCCCATTGGGTTTTGCGCAGATATTTCAGCGACGACTTTACGGATGGGTCACTCTTGAAACAATTAATATTGATACGGAGCGCAAGATCATCCCATCCGAAATTATCCACCAAATCAGTGACAATCATTTCAAGCGTCATACCGTGCAAAGGATCGTTCTTCCTGTCTTTATGAGTAGTCTGCATTAAGATTAACTGTCCCTGACGGCCAACAGCGCATCAGCAGCAATGCACCCGTGGGCTGTGCAGATGAGTGGATTAACTTCCAGCTCCACCAGCCTCTCTCCTAATTGCAACGCAGCTTGTTGGAGTGAATCCAACGCATCAAGCAGACATTCTCTATCGACAATTGGCTGGCCTCTAAAACCTTGCAGCAGGGGTGCGCAACGTAATCGCTGCAATCTGCGGTCAAGCTCATCACGTGTGGCTGGAATCAGGCAATGCTGGGTATCCTTGAGTATTTCTGTATTGATGCCGCCGGCACCGAGGGTCATCAACAAACCATGTACGGGGTCATAGACAACGCTTACCAGCAACTCCGCAACACCACCTTGCACCTGCTCTTCTATGAGACAACCGCCTTCGCAGTTGATGCGAGTAATTGCGCGCTCCAAATCGCGGCGATTACCGATACTGAGCTCGATCGCATTGGCCTCACTTTTATGGACAAGTCCGAGACCTTTAGCCACCACGGGGTAGTTAAAGATGGGCGATGCCTTGTTCAGCGCTTTGCTAAAGCGCAGCGATGATCGGACATCGGCGAAAGAGAGTCTTGTGCTGACAGGCACCTGCACACCAAACCGGTTGAGCCAGCGCTTAGCAGTGCTTTCATCCAGCAAACGCGGAGCCTGAGGGTCAGGCTTGGCAGCTCGGACCAATCCCCACGCCTGTTGGCTTGCGCGACGGGCACTCAGTTTGTCAACGCTGGTGCCTTTACCCTGCCCTTCGAGCAATGACAACACAGCGGCTTGTGCGGTAATTGTGCGTTTATCTGCCAACCAGACAGGCGGAGAGCTTTCGGTTTGTGCAGCCAGATCGAGCCAGGCGGCATTGTAAAGCGCTAGCAGGCCGTCTCTGATACCGGCTAATGGTACGACGTCTGCGGCGATAAGCTCTTCAGCAATGCTCTCTGGCATGTTCTCAGGCAAGGTTGCCAACACGGCTGTGAATCCTTGCCAGTCACGTGTAGCAGCTATGTAGTCATCTACAGCAGCTCTCCACGCATCAAGACTGCATCGGTCGCTTCTGGGGAAATCCAGTACCAGCAATGCTATATCGGCGATGGATTCGAATTGATCGTTGGCCGAGACTGTGTCGCTTCCGGGAACTGGTTGGGACTGCAGCATGGATCTGACCATGGATTGCATGGCATTGCTGTCTTCCCAGATAGTGGTATGGTAATCCAGCGGGTTTGATAAGCGTAACTGGTCACCCAATACATTTTCAAGAGCGGCTTTCTGTTCAGTACCCAATGGTGGGAATGTCAGGCCTACGGATTGTGCGACGTCGCTGATCATCGCAGCTTCCCCTCCCGAACAACTCATGGACAGCAGACGATAACCGCCCACTGGGCGTTGGCTGTTGAGCACTTTCAAGGTCTCGACAAATTCACCCAACCCGTGGACGCGTTTCATGTTCAATCGTCCCAGAAAGGCGCTGGCGGCTGCATCGTTACCAGAGAGTGAGCGAGTGTGTGACAGCAAAGCAGCTCTTGAGATCGGGGTAATACCAGTCTTCAAGACGACGATGCGTTTACCGAGTTGTTTGGCTCGAGCCGCCAAGGCCTCAAACGCCCGAATGTCTGAAAAACCCTCAATATGAAGCCCTAAAGCGGTAACACGTTTGTCCTCTATGACAGCCAATGCCAATTCTGCGTGCGTTGTTTGTGCCTGATTACCAACCGTGACAACGTAGGCTAAAGGCAGACCGCGTTGTTGCATCGTGAGGTTAATAGCAATGTTGGACGACTGCGTGATGATGGCCACACCTTGGCCAACCGTCTTACCGCCATGCTGGTCAGGCCATAGCGCAACGTTGTCCAGGAAGTTGATCAGTCCATAACAGTTTGGGCCAATCATGGGCATGTTGCCAGCGGCTTCGATGAGTCGCGCCTGGCGAGATTCTGCATCGGTATCTCGGCTGGCGCTCTCGCTATAGCCAGATGCGAAGCAGATAGCTCCGCCCGCACCTGCTTCGGCAAGACTTTTCACAATCTCAATGGTGCTTTCATTGTTAACACCAACAAAGCTCGCATCAGGTGCAGCAGGCAGGTCTTCAACGCTAGCAAAGCAAGCGTGACCCTCTACTTTTGAGTGGCTGGGGTGTACTGGCCAGATCTCTCCAGTGAACCCAAGCTTGCGGCTTTGGCGCACGACAGAGCCTGCCCATTCACCACCAAAAACAGCGATACTTTGCGGATTTAACAGACGCTCGAATCTATTTTTCACGCGGCGTCACATCGTCCGTTGGCGATACATCGCGCCTTGCATCAGGTTAGCGTAATCACGCGCGGGATCAAGGAATGCGTTGTAGCTTTGCATCACCTCGTTAAAATCTTCATTATCACGGGCCAAGTCGTCCATGACGACGGCTGCAGCTTCGCGTAGCGCAACGACGACGTCTTCAGGAAATTCACGAAAACTCACTCTCTCACCAATAAGTTCTGTCATTGCCTGAGTGTTGAAATAATCAAACTGTGCAAGGGTTTCAGCGGAGGTAGCCTCGGCGGCATTGGCAACGATGGCTTGCAGATCTTTGGGAAGCTCTTCGTAGGCATCCTGGTTTACAACGATTTCCATGGCTGCTGCAGGTTCATGGAAAGCAGGCACGTAACAAATTTTGGCTAATTCGTGCAAACCAAAATCCTTATCCAGCATGGGGCCTACCCATTCTGCGGCATCTATCGCCCCAGATTTGAACGCCGGAACAATGTCTGGTGGCGGCAATAATACAGCATTGACACCTAGTGAGCGCATGACCTCGCCCCCAAGACCGGCAATACGCATGTTGAGCCCTTTTAGGTCCTCCACAGAATAAATGGGTTCGGCAAACCAGCCACCGCTTTGAGTGCCACTGTTGCCAGAATAAAAGGGCACCAGACCGCGTTGTGCATACAGCGAGTTCCACAGTTCCTGGCCACCACCATAACGAAGCCAGGCGACATGTTCAGTCGCTGACAGGCCAAAGGGCACTGTGCTAAAAAAGTGCAAGGCTGGATTCTTACTCGCCGCGTAGTAAGGCGTGGAATGGCCGATTTCTGCGATACCTTTTTGCACCGCATCTTCAACACCAAAGGGCGGGACAACCTCACCGCCAGAGAAAACCTTGAACGTGAGTCTGCCATCCGACATCGCAGCAACGCGCTTGGCGAAACTGGTCACGTTGGTGCCTATACCCGGAGCCTCAGTGGGGAAACTGCTGGGCAGCTTCCACTCTATTTTACCGCTGGCAATGGCAGGTGCGCCGCTGATCAGAGTGGCCGCCGACCCGATCCCTGCTGCTGATACATTTTTTACAAATTGTCGACGCTTCATAGAATCATCCTTATTTTCAGTCCGCCAGCATAGCGTATTCAGGGAAGGTAGCGTTCACCACCGATCCAGACTTCACGCGATGTAATTGTGCGTACGTCATCGACCACCAGCGGATTATCTGACAAAACGACAAGGTCTGCAATTTTACCAATTTCCAGAGAACCACGATCTGTGTCCAGATGATTCTGCCAGGCAGCGTCGATAGTCATTGCTCGCAGTGCTCGCAAGCGGCTAATTCGCTCATCCGGGCCTAATATATGGCCAGTAGCGGTGCGACGTTCGGTTGCACTCCATAACATTTGCATTGGATCCATCGGAGTGACTGGCGAATCTGCATGAATCGAATAGCGCACACCTGCAGCGTCAGCACTTGCAAGCGGACTTATAAATCGTGCCCGCTCCTCCCCGAGAACAACCTGACGGTGCCAATCGCCCCAGAAAAACGTATGGGAAGGGAAAAACGAAACACCGACCTTTATCGCGGCCAGTGTGTCCAGCTGTGATTGACGTATTGTTTGAGCGTGGACGATAAGATGCCGGGCATCGGGTCGAGGCGTGTCTTGCTGAGCTATTGTCAAACCATCAATAATGCTCTGGATCGCAGCATCGCCATTGCCATGAATGGCCAGCTGGTAGCCTGCGCGATGGTAATCAAGTATAGCTTTGTGCAGGGCCTGAACTGGCATTGTTGGGTGACCGTGGTAACCAGGAATCAGGGCTGCGTCCTTTTCGTAGGGCTTGGACAGCCAGGCTGTGCGTCCTTGCGGACTGCCATCGGCGATAAGCTTGATGGCACCGATTTTCACGAAACGCGGGTTAGTGGCGGGCCAGTTGATATCGATGTCATCAGCGTCAGCAAGCCCAAGTTTATCGTGTGCTGGCCAGACTACGACGCGTTGTGGCAACAGCTTAAGAAAAGAGGCTGCCCGTAGAAGGTGAAAAGTGGCTTTATCAGCGAAGCCATTTTGCAATGTTGTCACCCCGGCGCTGAGGTAGTCGTCACGCGCCGAAAACAAAATACCGGGCAGTCGCCACCAAGGCACTTCCTTGAGCAATCGGTTCATCGGGGCTGCAGCCCCCTCTTGCAGCAAGCCGGTCATACGACCCTGCTCATCGCGACCGATGAAGATGTTGTTCAGGGGTTGTTTAGTGTCTGATCCGGCATCGGGGTCGTAACCCAGTTCACGCAGCGCTCGGGTGTTGGCCACCCCCATATGTCCGGATCGGTGCCAGAGATAGACAGCATGACCGGGCGCAGCCTTGTCCAGCTCATGGCGCGTTGGGTGACGCGCATCACTCAGCGCGGCATCGTCGTAGTTGAAGCCAATGATCCATTGACGCTCTGATTGCTCGAGAGATTGAGCACGAATCGATGCCAGTACAGCTGCGATGTCTTCAAGTGGACCAAATGGGGGGGAAGATACATCAACACCGACACTGACCAGCCCGTTGGCTGGAAAATGACTGTGGGCATCGACAAACCCGGGAACGACAGTTTGTTTGCGCAGATCCACCGTGCGGGTCGGTGCCAAGTGTTTGTACCACGGGCCTTTGGCTCGCAGTTGCGACACGGCAAGCTGCACATCACGAGTGGATCCGAGTGCCACAATGAAACCTGCATGGGTGGCGACAGCTTCGACGACGGAGTTTTCATTGTCCATAGTCAGAAAATGCCCGTTTACCATCACAATTGGCCCACTGGTGTACGTGCGGACAAGCACATACACACTCATGAACATGACCAGTCCGATAATAAAATGTCGTCGAGAGGGCCGCATCATGGGGTTATGGACATTTTTTCATCGTCATATTGTCTGATCCGACGGATCGGTCACTGCAAGTGGCACGCGCTCCAATATACTGAGTGGACAACTGGGTTGGAGTTCGAGATGACAGTGATTTTAATACGTGAACGTGCTCACAGTACGCTTGCCGGCTTTCTCATAGGTATCGTGTGTCTGTGTGCAGCTATGCAAACGAGCGCGCAGGGCTTAGATAATCGCCCACCTGTCATCGAACTTGAGGAGCTGACTGAGGCGGCCGCCAATAGCTCTCAGGTGTTTACCGTACAGATTGCAGAAGAGACCGAGCTGCGGGACGCCACACTGTATTATCGCAGAAGTGGCCAGGAACCTTATTCGAATGTCCCGATGGTGCCCTTGGGCGACAGCGGGTTTTATTCAGTGTCCATTACAACGGATCCTGAGGACGCTCGCGCCATTGAGTACTACGTACAAGCGCGGGATACATCAGGTAATCGCACGGTAAGTGGGTTCGCTTTTGATCCTTACACTCGTAATCTGGCACCAGCCCGAATTGCCCAATTCACCCCCCAAGCTGCTGATCAGGTGAGCACAACGACGCCCTCAACTAGCCCAGTCGTGCAAAACACCCCGTTTTATAAAAAGCGCTGGTTTCAGATCACCTTAGGGATTGTGGCGGTCGGTGCTTTGGCAAGTTCGTTAGATAGTGGCGGAGAAGAAACTCGCGTCGTCCCTGTCACATTTACTCTGGAATAGGTCATGAATAGTTATTTAAAGTTGTTTGCGCTCAGCGCTTCAGGCCTGTTGGTAGCTTGCTCTGGTAGCGATACGGTGACCACACTGGAAGCCGATGAGCCTGTGTCCATCTCATTGCCCGAAGTTTTGCTCAACGCAGAATTTCTGGATGTCAGTACACTGCGTCCGTTGATCACGTTGAGTAACGGGGACACAGTCACCGTGGTTCAGCAAAGTACTCGGCAGTGGACAGGGTTGATTAATCTTCCGACCAATGCTGTCTTCACAGCCACCGTCATCTGGGTGGAAAATTTTGAAGGGCGAGATTTACAACTGGCAAGTCGTACCGTCGACATTGCAGTGGGCAATGATGGCTCAACGGACCAGACAGCCGCGACCGACTATGTCACAGCAGCTTTTGATAGCGACGGTAATATAACAGTAGAGTTTGATAACGACAGTGATGGCCTGTCAAACTTCGACGAACGCCGCGACGGGACTGAACCATTCGCACCGCCAAATGACGCGCCAGGCACAGAAATTCCAACGCCAATTCCAGGTTCTGAGCTAGACCCCGAAGTAGACCCCGAAGTAGACCCTGAAGTAGACCCTGAAGTAGACCCTGAAGTAGACCCTGAAGTAGACCCTGAAGTAGACCCTGAGATAGACCCAGAAGTAGGCCCGATTGGCCCTGATGGAGAGTCGCTCGCAACTCTGGTGATTCCATTGGCGATGCCAACGATTTTGTCGCAAGCCAACTTTCTTGACAGCAGCCAGATTCGACCATTAGTCACTATCGATTCTGGAGACATAGCGACCGTGACGCGCATCACCGATACGCTATGGTCAGCGTCTGCGAACCCTCCCGCAGGTGTTTTCAAGGTCACTGTGACCTGGGTGGAACTCTTCGAAGGGCAAGATTTGCCGCTTGCCGAGCGTACGATTGATTTTGCCATTGGCAACGATGGCTCGGCTCAGGAGTCATCAGGAACAGGGTTTGCCGTCGATTTTGACGCCGATCGCGATGGCCCGTCCAATCTGGCCGAACGCGAAGCAGGCACCGACCCTTTGGTAGACGAATCTGAACTGGATGAGGGAGGGATCCTGGAGGCCGTTGCAGATGCTGTAATACCTCGCATCAGCCCACAGGACGCCCCGCAAATCGATGGGCGTAATGTCACTCTAGGCGGTCAAAATCAACTGACTGGCGAATGGGCCTCAGCAATTCAGACCGATAGCAGCGGCGATCTCCTGGGCATTGATAATCTGATGCTGGATGTTAACGCCGAACCATCCGGGAGCACACCGTTTCGACGTTGGGCTGCCATGCACGATGGCAGCTTTCTATACGTTGTGGTTCTGGTCGATGACAACGGCGAACGCCAGCGTGACTCGAGCTCTGTACTTAATGACGACAGTCTCGAGCTCTTTCTGGACGGCGACAACAGCAAATCGCAAACCTATGGCGCTGACGATTTTCACCGTATTTTCCCATTACGGCTGTCAGGCGCTGCTGCCTCCAAGTCTGGTGTCAGTAACGGTGATGTGCTGGGGCCTAATTCGTCACAGGAACCCTTGGCCATCGATTTTGCTACAGGCCCGGGCATCGGCCCTGATGGTATTCGCCGCGCCAACTTCGAACAGGATGTTTATGAACTTCGCATCCCGCTAGCCATGGCAGGAATTTCGACCGACAGTCCATTCGGATTCGAGTTGCAGTTGAATGATGACGATGATGGAGAGGAACGCGAATCGAAATGGGGCTGGCGGCACCCCGCCAGAGGCGAGTCCGATGTTGATTTCACCTTCTTCAACCCATCGTTCATGGGAACACTGGTACTGGAGTAGCCTCCACTAAAGCCTCTCCTGCTGATTGTCATCAACGCTTAGTCGTTGCTGGCGATCAGCAATGACTTGATCGTTTTCAAGTTTCGGCTCTCGGCCAGTACGACAGGATTGATACCGTTGCCGTCAGTGATACTAGTATCGGCCCCAGCTTGTATCAGCGCCTGAACCAGACGCTGCTGGCCACGGCTTACAGCTGCAAAAAGTGCTGTACGGCCCAGGCTATCTTTTGCATTCAAATCAGCACCACCGGCAACCATTTGCAAAGCCAGATGCTCATAACCCTTTTTTGTGGCTTCGATAACAGGGTATGAGCCGTTACTGGTTCGCTGATTTAACGATGCACCTGCATCAATCAGATACTTGGCCACAACCGGCTGCTCCAGAGCAATGGCTGTGGCCAGAGGCGTTCTGCCTGACGAATCGATGCCATTAACATTGGCATCCGCAGCAATCAGATTCCCAACTAGTTTGACAAGCGTTTCCTGAGGCGCCAGTAAAATTGCATTCACGAGGATATCCTCACTCAGCTTTCCTGCCAATGACTGTTCGCGCACTATCAGCCTCAAAACTGCCTGGCAACCTGAACTTATGACACGTTGAATCGGCGATTGTTGTCGATACAGTTGAGTGACATCGAGGTCAGGATTCTCTTTTAGCGCACGAGCAACACCTTGGACATCACACTGGTGAACTCGCGCCGCCAAGTGAGCTCTTGAGGCAAGCTGATAACTGGCCTTGACGCGCAGGTGATCTTGCAACAAGGGCGCACATTCAGGCTTGCGTATATGAATGCTCAAAGGCTGCCCGTCCACCAATTCAGGGGAGTCCAGCTCGCCTTCGTTCAACAGCAGAGTACTCAGGCGTTGAACATGACAGCTTTGAGCTGCGCCCAGATATTCAAGATACAACCCCTGAAGGCGATCATCTTCAGAGTCTTCATCAATAACTATTGGCTCTGCGATGCCATCGGAGCCTGCAAACTGCGGATTGAATCGTGCGGACACCATGAGAGTGAATCGCTCCCCGCCAAATCGCCTGTCAGTAACAGTGGCATGGTCTACCGCACTCATGCTTTTGTAATCTCTACGTGTCACCGATGCGCCCTTGCTCAGCAACAGTGAAACCACATCGGGGTTGTTGCTGCTTATCGCAACCATAAGTGGTGTTCGACGCTCAGAACTTAACGCTGGGTTATCAACCTGAGCTCCGGAATCCAAAAGGGCTTGAACAATCTGCGTGTTGCCAATTTTTGCAGCCAGCATTAACGGGGTATTGCCGTTAACAACCGTGTCCGGGAGCGTGCCCTGTGCCAGAAGTCGTTGCACCTCTGGCACATCGTTGTTGGCGATGCCATAAATCAACTTGCTGGCAGCAGTGGAAGGCTGGTGCGCACACGATGGCTTAAGCAATGCCAGAATTGCTCGGTCAATGGAGTCGCTAGTGCAATTCCAGTTGAGCAAACCACTAACCTGGCTTACCGATGGGGAAAATGTCATCGATTGAGATCCAATTCGGTCCTCAAAGTCGACAACAAGAACGCCGCCGCGGTTGATGGCAACGCGCTTAACACTCGTACCAAACAAGCTTTTCGGCGCAGGAAGATCAACGTCGCTGTTATCACTCGGCATCACACCGTTACTCACGTAGTGATCTGCCACTCGAAGCTTCACATGCGACGTCAGGTTGAAAGCCTCCGAGTACATGGCAGCTTTCACGAGCAGACCACGGGTGTTCCAGCTATGGAAGGCACCTGCAGCTGTCCCCAGCATAGCTATCAGTATGATCAGCAGTTTCACGTAACTCTCGACAAAAAGATGGCACAGCAACTTACGGTGTTTGCCCGAAGAGCACATGCACCCTCGGTAAGCCGCGATTTTTAGAACCGTGAACCACGATCCCAAGCACTGTCTATTGCGTATCGGCCTGATTAGCCCCACCCTTGACAGTCAGGTTGGCATTTTTATATAAGCCACCCCACGCAGACTGGTATACAGTGCCAGAACTACGTCACATTTAACCTTCGCGAACAGCAGGAGCCCGCCCAAACAATGAATATGCCGGTTAGCCACCCAGCATTTGTCCATGTGCGCAGTCAGCACATTCAGTCACTCGATATTGATGTTCATGAGTATCGCCACAGTGTCACGGGCACATCGCATGTACACATCGCAGCAGACAACCCAGAGAATGTCTTTCTGGTCGGGCTGCGAACGGTCCCAACTGACTCCACAGGTGTCGCCCATATTCTCGAGCATACCGTGTTGTGCGGTAGCGAGAAATACCCGGTTCGCGACCCGTTTTTCATGATGATACGGCGTTCATTGAATACGTTCATGAACGCTTTTACATCCAGTGATTGGACCGCATACCCTTTCGCCAGTCAAAATGAAAAAGACTTCTTTAACCTGCTGGATGTGTATCTGGATGCGGTCTTTTTCTCGCGCCTGAACGAACTGGATTTCATGCAGGAAGGTCATCGGGTGGAATTTGAAAAGCCAGACGACCCAAGCAGCGATCTAGTGTTCAAGGGCATTGTATTCAATGAAATGAAAGGTGCCATGAGCGCCCCTACCAGTGTTCTTTGGCAAACCTTGAGTAAGCACCTGTTCCCTAATAACACCTACCATTTCAACAGTGGCGGTGAACCCGAGGACATTCCTGACCTGAGCTATCAGGAGCTGAAGTCTTTTTACGACACACATTACCATCCCTCTAACGCGGTGTTCATGACCTACGGCAATCTTGCACCAGATGTATTGCAAGCACGTTTTGAAGATCAGGTACTCAAGCGCTTTGAAAAGCTCGACAAGACCATCAGCGTGGAACCTGCCAAGCGTTACCACGCGCCGGTTCGCGTGCAGGAGTATTACTCCACTTCTGAAGCTGTCACCGAAGACAAGACCCACATTGTGGTGGGATGGTTGCTGGGTAAGAGTATTAACCTTGATGAGCGGCTCAGAGCCGACCTTCTATCTAGCGTATTGATGTCAAATAGTGCTTCGCCATTGATGCGAGCTCTGGAGCAAAGCGACATTGGCAGCTCACCCTCACCCATGTGCGGATTGGAAGACAGCAATCTGGAAATGGTTTTTGCGTGTGGTTTGGACGGTTCTAACCCTGAACGCACAGCGGATGCTGAAAAGCTGATTCTGGATACTCTGGAAGCGGTGGCGCGTGATGGTGTTCCTCAGGAAGAGGTTGATGCGATGCTGCATCAGCTCGAGATGAGTCAACGTGAAATTCGCGGTGACGGGATGCCGTTTGGTTTGCAGCTGGTACTCAGTGGTTTATCGTCAGCTATGCAACGTGGCGACACTCTGGCCGCCATTGATCTGGATCCGGCGCTGGAGGCGTTGCGCAAGGAAGCACAGGACCCTGATTTCATACCTAATCTGGTGCGTACCCTGTTACTGGACAATCCTCATCGGGTCACGCTCACGCTAGCACCGAACGGCGAGATCAGCGAACGACGCAATCTGGCCGAAAGGGCCAGACTTGCCGTGATGAAATCATCACTGGACAAGGAGCAGGCGCGCGATATCATCGAACGCACTAAAGCGCTGGCAGACAGACAAAACCAAGAAGACGATCCAGAGCTTCTTCCGAAGGTAACTCTGGCTGACGTACCCGCTGATCTACCTATTCCAACGGGAACAACGTCGACGCTGAATGGTGCTCCGGCCACTCTGTTCGCACAAGGTACTAACGGCATCGTCTATCAACATGTGATTGTTGACTTGCCACAGATGGACGACGAGCTGCAACAGCTTCTACCGCTGTACACCAACTTTGTGGCGGAACTGGGTTCAGGTGGACGTGATTACCTACAGACGCAGTCGTTGCAGGCTGCCACAACAGGTGGCATCGGCACCTACACCTTACAGCGCGGTGCGGTGGATGATGTGCAATCTGTATCAGGCTTTCTGGTGGTTCGTGGTAAGGCGCTACTGCGTAATACCCAATCGCTGTCACAGCTTATGCTGGACACCTTGGCTGATGTACGTTTCGACGAGCACGACAGAATCCGTGAACTTATTTCCCAGTCGCGTGCAGGACGCGAACAGCGGATTACTGGCAGTGGCCATGTACTGGCGATGATGGCGGCGGGAAGTGGGATGAGCCCAACAGCACGTCTGTCGCATGAGCAGAACGGCTTGGCGGGCATCAAAAGCCTTAAAGCGCTGGATGATTCTCTGGATGATAAAAGTGCACTGGCAGAGCTTGCAGCACGCTTTGCTGAGATCCACAACATCATGCGTAGCGCACCTCGGCAGTTTATGGTGGTGGCTGAGGAAGAGAATCTGCAAACCTGTCAGGACAGCCTGAGCCGAGTGTTTGGATCGTCGCCCAGTGTGAGTGACTTTGCTGCATTTTCACCCAGCGCCGTCCGGGAGCAAGCCAGGCAGCTGTGGACAACAAGCACCGATGTCAACTTTTGTGCTCAAGCGTATCCCACTGTAGCCAGCTCGCATGAAGATGCAGCTGCTCTTGCGGTGTTAGGACCATTTTTGAGGAACGGCTATTTGCACAGAGCTATTCGTGAAACCGGTGGAGCCTACGGTGGCGGAGCGTCGCAAGATGCAGATACTGCCTCTTTCCGCTTTTACAGTTATCGAGATCCTCGTTTAGAGGAGACACTGGCAGACTTTGATTCATCCATTGCCTGGTTGCACGAATCAAAACATGAAGCTCGCGAACTTGAGGAAGCCATCTTGAGTGTTGTCAGCGGGATTGATAAACCCGGTTCACCTGCTGGAGAAGCCCGCAGTACTTTTCAAGCGGAACTATTCAACCGAACTGCTGAGAAGCGCAGAGCATTCAGGCAACGTATTTTACAAGTAAGTCTGGATGATCTTAAGCGTGTAGGCAGTGCCTACCTGCAAAGTGATAAGGCGAGTACTGGAGTGCTGACTAGCGAAGCCCGCTCGCAGCAGGATGAAGTCAAAGCGTTAGACTTAAACGAACACGCGTTATAAGTCCGTAAAAGAAAAAGCCCCTGACATGTCAGGGG
>JALZVU010000259.1 GCA_023301795.1 Granulosicoccus sp. | reverse complement strand
GAATATGAGCGTCGACAACGCCATCATTAGGTCCTGAAATGAGTTTGTTGTGGGAACAAACACAAAACGACACTCACTACAGCGTTAGACGATCAGGTGGCTCGATTCGTTTGTACACTAATCGGGTATTTCATAGCCAATGGAACCCGAAGATACCTTTCGCTGGAGGTATCTGGGATTGTCTGAGTCTGCCGGTCCTGCATCGTCAGCCAGGCGAAATTGAACGCGTCTTGTTGCTGGGCGTCGGCGGTGGTGCGGTTATCAAACAGCTGCAGCATATTGGTGACTTTAACAATATCGTGGCTGTAGAGATTGACGAAGTACATCTGGATATTGCTCATCGTTGGTTTGATGTGAGCGACAGCGGTGTCTCGTTAATCCACGATGATGCGATAAATTGGCTGCACCAATACGATGGGCCTGCATTCGATCTGATTATTGATGATCTGTTTGGTCACGATGCTGGAGAACCTATGCGCGCATGCGCTTTGGATTTACCATGGCTCGAAACTATCAGGAGTCATCTGAATGCCACAGGCTTGTTGATCACCAACTGTATTGATTCTTCAGAGCTGTTGGATGCTCTACCGCAGATGGGTGCTGCAGGTTTTCAATCTGGCTACCGTTGGCACCTGCCCACCTATGAAAATGTGATTGGCGTGTTTAGCGAAACCCCTATTCATGCCAGACAATGGTCGCGCAACGTAGAAAGTAGTGATCTATCGATCAAGGCACAACGCCAAGCAAGGACGATCGTACGTCGTCCGTTGCGTGGGTTGGGCTTGTATCAAGACTGAACAGTATGTGCAAGTACGCTGGGTAGGCAGTCACAGTTACCGGTTGGGTATCTGTAAAAAATACTAGAAGCTAAAAGAAAGCTGGGCGCCGAATTCTGCGGATTCCAGACTGGTAAGCCTTCCACCGATGTCTAATGCGCCTAAACCAATGCCAAGACTGAGTGCTGTGCTGTCTGTTTCTCTGGCTGCGTCATTGCTGATGCCGCCTCGCAATGCCAGAAATCCTGAATCAAATTCGATACCAAGCCCCATTTTTTGAGTTACAAAGTTATCTTGCTCTGCCTCGTTTAAAGCGATATCACCGGTCACCGTGACTCGGCCGTTTTCAAAGGCTGCGCCCAGTATAAGTTGTGGTGTAGTTTCAAACTCGACACCATCATTGGTGGTAATTGACTCTGGAATCAGATTCCGAATGACGCCTGCAAGCCGAACCGGTGCATTTCGCAACGACATAGAGGCCCCAATGTCAGCCGTAAACGAAGTTTCTGTTACCTCACTGTCCTCAAACCGATCAGCAGCACTTACAGTTTCTTCAACAAATTCTTCACTCACATTGATGCGTAAGCTACGTGCCACCAGATACGAAAGTTTTGGCGTAACACCTATATCAACAGCAGCTCCACCTAGAATCACAGAGGTTGCAAAGCTTACCCCCAATTGAGTTCGTGCCACCGCACTGGTGGTGGCTTCAGATTGAAGAACATCTTCTGGCTGCTGAACGGTCAGTGGTCCTCCATTGTTGTTAACTACCAGAAACTGTGAATCCAGAATCTCGTTCAACGTTAGATCTTCATTGAACAAGGTACTGAATTCTGAAACATAGGCCAGATCGCCATCAGCAATATCTGGAGTGCCGCTAGCGGCAACACTCAAGCGAAGATTAACAGCGAAGGGCACATCAGCCTGAGTAAATGCCATTCCAATGTCGGCACCGCCTATGCCTTCGATGGACTCTTCATCGAGGATCTCAAGAATATTGAGCACTCTGCCGGAAATGTCGGATAACTCCTGTGTACCTTCAATGCACGTCTCATCGCTGCGTTGGATATTCATGTTTTCATCGAACGTGACGTCACATGTAATGGACGTGGCACTGATGATGTCAATCTCAGCTTCGATATCGTCCACCAGATCTTCATTTTCTGTTTCTGTCAGTGTATCAAGCGCGTTGCCAGTATCACGAAATTCGGCAAAGAAACCCGTTCTGAAATGTGTCTTTTCTCCACGGCGTTTCATTGCCATCATGGAAGCAGGATTCGATAAGACGCCTGGGACACCTGTGCCGTTGGCTATAACAGCACCACCGAGTGCGATGGAGCGTGCATCGCTTGCAATAGCTGTACCGGCGCAAAGCGCTGCTACCATTGCACTGAGCGTAAGGATCCGTTTCATCAATGTATCTCGATTTGGCTGTGCCATTGTTACTGCAAAATGCGAAAGCAAAGATGAGCGCGGGTGCGCGCAGTTGCTTAGGCGTTAACAGTATCCTGAAGCATATATCGTACCGAGTTGATTGCATAATGGACCATCAGAAAACAATGGATGGTGTAGACGTAACAATTGAATCGCTTCGTGGGGTTGTTCTGTGATCTCAAGGCTCACCGATGTTGGGCGCTTGAGACTATTAGCTGTTGTGTGAGGCGGCAACTGCTCGGCTAGCGGCTATGATCGCATGGCGCACTTGTCCGGACAGTAAAGCACGCGCCTCATCCTCTATCTTGAACAATGACGGGTTGGCGCAAATCGTATCGTCGGTGCGTTTAATGTAACGTCGCTCAAGCATTGCATCGACAAACGCCCGGTGCAGGTGTTTGTCATAGAGCTCTGTGGCCGTCATGCCGTGGGTTCTAGAAAGCCTCTCAGCGCACAATTGACATTGTCTTGCCAGATTGTCGGCATCAATCACGCCATCGGGTGCCTGGGCTAGGATACATGCACATAAAAAGTCACGTGCCAGCGCTTGTGTCACGACATTAGCCAGACGCATTAACGCGACAGACTCTGCTGATCCGGCTGCAGCGCGCGTCCACATGTCGCCACTTCGAGTAATGAGCTTTGCTCTGGCAAGGCCGTCGAGCGTCTGTGTGAGGGCGTCAGCATTGACCTGCGTCGGCAAAAACAACTCGCCTTGTATAACCGGAAAGGTGAGGGACACCAGGTGCTGGATGTCCTGATTATCTCTTTCACGTTGGTTAGCAAATGTTGCAGCAACCAGTGCAGGCAGGGTAAGCAGGTGCAGGATGTTGTTTCTGAAATAGGTTAGCGGTCCTGCCTGGCCCGGGCGTAGCGATACCATGGGGCCGATATCGTCATTAATTGTTTCAATAAAACCTAAGCGCGTGCCATGAGCGATCAGTTCCTGCGCATTGATCTCTGGAATAGTGACAAAGGTGTTGGCATACGCGCCTTCGAGTAATCGTTGATAGATGTCCAGTTGCTGTTCAAGCTCATCACAGCTGATGCAGCCTTGAGGTGTGGCCAACAGGGTGGTGGCCAACAGACTGATGGGTGTGACACTGGCTGTTTCATTGATACGGCGAACAATAGTGACACCAAGCTCGTCAACGACAGGCTTTATCCAGGCAGGTCTTTCGTCACCCACTGCCATGGATCGCCAGGTGGGTTCATGCTTGTCGAGCATGCTGTCGAGTTCTATTGGATCGCCAAAGCTGACATGCACACGCCCGTAGTCCTCACGAAGTGTTTTAAGTGATTTGATAAGTGCGAAAACCGTTTCACGTTGTTTTTTGCCGCCCGCAAGCTCACTGGTAAATGCACGACCTTCAAGGAGTCGTTCGTAGCCAAAATAGACCGGCACGAAGACCACTGCATTCTGGGGTTGAGTAAGGTAGGCATGCACGGTCATCGCCAACATGCCACCCTTGGGGGGTAGCAATCTACCTGTGCGGCTACGACCGCCTTCGACAAAATATTCCAGCGCATGCCCACGTTGCAGTAGCTCTTTGAGGTAGGCATTAAACACGGCGCTGTACAAGGGCTTGCCCGTGAAGCTGCGGCGGAGAAAAAAAGCTCCACCGCGACGAAGCAGGCCACCAACGATGGGCAGATTAAGGTTTATGCCAGCCGCTACGTGCGGCAACGAGAACCCTTGCATATACAAAACGTATGACAGCAGCAGGTAATCCACATGGCTACGATGACAAGGCACATAAACAATTTCCCGACCATCGGCAACCGCTTTGAGTCGATCGATACCGTCCAGCTCTACGCCATCGTATAGCTCATTCCAGAGTCGTCCCAGAAGCTTGTGCAATATCCGCACTGTGGGGTATGACACATCGGCAGCAATCTCATACGCGTATTGCCGAGCATGATCTTGAGCTTTGGTTTTGTTGGTGGTCTGCGCCTCTGTGGCAATAGCAGCCCTTACTGAGCGGTCGGCCACCACGTGGTCAAGCAGCATGCGCCGATGTGATTGATCAGGACCCAGGCTGGCATTTCGCCGTTGGCGAAAATGCACTCTGAGTATTCTGGAGAGTTTGCGAGTAAGAATTTCACTGCTCTCACCTGAGCTTTTCAGTGTTGATAACAATATGGGTTCGCTGATGCTCAGCAGTGTATGGCGACCGTGGATCAGGGTGGTAAGCAGTTTTCGAGTGCGGCCGGCTATCTGCCAGTTCTCACTGAACAGCAATCTGAAAATGGATGACTCCTTGTCGGGTGCCCGTCCCCAGTAAACAGACACCGGAACAATCTGAAGCTCATCGCTGGTATGCATGACACCTTGCGTGACAAGCCTCGTCAGTCGATCTGATACCACATGCCGATGCGTTCTGAAGATACCACCACGACGTTGTTGCAACACAGCTGCTGATGATGTCTCTCGGATGTTTCCGAACATCAGTGGCTTGGCTGGATCGGGTAGGGACCACTTTCTGGCAATGATAGATAGCGCAGCGCGATCAGCTATCCCGCCAACCTCCAGTACGTAGAGCACCGGCAGCTCGGGATGTATCAGCTTCGACGGGTTATCCGGCAGGGCGTCAGGTTTAACCCACAAGTCCATGAGACGTGTTAGCAAGCGCTCTGTAATAGATCTAAACGTCTCAGGCATAATAGGGTTCCGGCCTCCTAAGGACCATCATACCGTGTCTCGTCTTACAATCCGCAGTGCTCAGGCATTGTCGTCGTCCACAGTAGAGGCTCTTGGACCTGAAAAGCTCAATGGCAACATCAGCGATGTGTATCTGCAATTTGCCAATAGCGAACCGGCGCTGCGCGCCTATTTGCACATGGAGGCAAGTTTGCGTGATGGCTCGCTGTCTGACATTGAACTCGAAGCAATAAAACTATGGGTGAGCGAGCAGACAGGGTGCGACTTCTGTTTATCTGTGCACAGCATGAAAGCGCGTCATGCAGGGCTCAGCAAGACTCAGCAGTTGGCAGTGCGTTCCAATGCTCCAACTGGCGAGCCAAGAATTGACGCGTTATTAGCTATTGCTCGTACTATTTATGCTGGCCGGGGAAGTATCGCGCAACACCTGTTGGACGAGGCAAGAGCTGCCCAGTTAAGTGATGAAAATCTTGTGGATCTAGCCATGGCTATTAGCACTATTTTCTTCACAAACATTACTAACCACATTAACGATACACAGTCGGTTTTGCCACCAGCACCGCCTTTAGTACAGGCGTCCGGAGGGTAGAGTTGGAGAATAGCACCATGAAAAAAGCGTCAAAAAATATTCTGGGTGAAGATCTGGTGCCGTGCGGTATGGATCCGATTACTGGCTTCTATCGTGATGGCTGCTGTGATACTGGCCCTGAAGATGTCGGTTCGCATACAGTCTGTGTGGCCGTCACTGATGAGTTTCTCACCTACACCGCCTCCGTAGGCAATGACTTGTCTACACCGATGCCAGCCTATGGTTTTCCGGGTCTGAAAGAGGGCGATCGGTGGTGTCTGTGTGCAAGTCGATGGAAGCAAGCACACGAGATGGGTCATGCGCCAAGGGTGTATGTGCAATCAACACACGAAGCTGCGTTACGCATTATTCCGATGGAGATACTCACCAGTATGGCGGCTGATCTGAATTGACAGATAAGCTTTGTATGCACGGCATCGTGAGTGGCAAGCTTAATCGACCATAGCTCTAGCCAGTGTCTTACCTGTCACCTTGCCTAGTCTGGCAGCCTGTTCCCAGCGCTCGCCCCACGATACGACATGCGAGTTATGTTCGGTGCGCCGGCGATTCAGCTGCGCCTGTGTGGCTTGTGTATGCAGTTGCATTATTTGTGTCGACACCAAATCGATGTTGTAAAGATCTTTTTCGGGCGACAGACTAACCGGTACTACTGGCGTTTGTTCTGACATCCCGATCATGGCTTTACAGCTTTCAAGAGCCAAGCCAATGTTTTTGGATTTTGGGTTGTCGCTGTTCAGGTCATAAGGGGGTGCCCATTGTGCTTTGGGGCTCAGTTGGTCGATGTGTGTCACCACCAGCAATACTGGTGGGGCACGTCTGGCAGGCTCATCGGAGAATGCCGCTTGCAATGCTTGCCAAAGCTTTGCGTCGGGTGCGCGTGCCGGTTGTGTTGCACGTGTCAGCCAGATGACTAGGTCGGCTTCTTTTGCTAACGTGACACCTGCCAGTATGGATTCCTGAGTATCACGAAAGCCGACGGTATCAATCAAGTGAATGGTCTGGGGCACAGCGTGTTCGATGCTGTGTTGCTCATTGTCTGCAGCCTCAGAGGTCCCTGATCCATCCAACGACAAGCGTAGTGTATGAACCGTAGTTTTATCGGTGGTGGGTAGCACATCGGTTTCTGCCTCCATATTATCTATAAGAGCATTGATCAATGACGACTTGCCGGAGCTGATTTGCCCTATGACAACAACGCGAAGTGGCTCCACAGGTGCAGCCCGATTATCCGCATCTTGGGTGTGGCTGAGACTTCTATATAGCGCAAGTTCTTCAGCTGAGTTTTTCAATCGTCCGCTGTACAAGTCCATGCTCACTTGCACCAGTTCCTGCAGAAGCAAACGTTTCAGGTCATGTTGTACGCTCTCACTGAGATTGGTGAAAATCTTGTCAGTAACGTGATCGCGAAGTTCGGCAACGACTGCCGCCACAGGATTCATGAATCGAGCAGCGCGACGAACGTTGTTTACCCATCCGGCGTTACGCTTTATCTGGTCTTGTCGTGAGTACAGCGTCATCAAGGATGAGACCTTGATACGCTCGGCAAATGGTACATGGCTGAGTATTAGCTGGCGGTACCGGTTGCTGGTGATAGAGACCACCAACAGTAGTTCTGGCAGCGTAAAGCTGTAGGTTTTCTGTGCGTGGGCTTTGCGTGTAAGCTGCACGCCACCAAGAGAAGGTCCATCAGCCTGTGTTGCATAGAACTGCGAGATGGCAGGCAGTAGTTCCAGGCAAAGCTCTGGCAAGGCTTGCCAGTCAGGTTTGCTTTCCAGTGTTTGCTCAATGCTTTGTAAGCCTTGTTTCCAGACCTGCCTGTCGACTGCTGTCCAGTCTTCGCGTTCTTCGAGGCGCACCGGCAGTGGGCTCAAATCAACATCGCTGATGTGTTCGCGAGGGTGTTGTGTAGCATCGACGTCAGACGCTGCGTTAACGGCTCCACCCACGGGCGAAGCACCGGTAAGTTTCGCCAGCGATGCAGGCCAGAATCGATACAGCAAGTAGCCTGTAGCTGTAATCGCTAGCCACAGTGCGCTGACAGGAATAAGCCACTGATTTTGCCAAAGATGAACGAGACCCAAGAGCACCAGTGTGATTACAGGCAGGCAGAAGACAAGCAGCACGTACCACACTGCCGCACGCTGACCACTGAGTATTTTTTTAAACATAAGCTCAGGCTACCTTTGCTCTTTAAACGCATTCTGAAAGGCTTTGCGCAGCTGATCAGAATCAATCGGCTGGTCATGATTTCGTCGGTAGAAATACAGACACGCTGCGCGGCCCAATGCGTACGTGCTGGCGAAGCTGATGCTGGCAGCTGCGGCGGCGCCTGCACTTTGTCCGTAGAACGGAATGAGCTTTGCGATCTGGCGGGTACCCAGTGATATCAGATACCGGTATAAAAAACTGGAGCCCAGCGCTGCGATAAATTCTCCGGCTACACGCTTGTCCCATGACACCCTGTAGCGTCCTGCCAGGGCATGCAGCATTTTACCCTGCAGACTGGGAACAGCCACAAGACCTACCGCTGGAAGCAGGTCAGCGGCGGCGGTGGCTCCTGCGTAACCCAGCACCTCTTTGCGAACGCTGAGAAAGATATCCTCCTCCTGCGAATCGTGTGTGTGCTGTGACAAGACCCGGGTTAGTTCGGGCACCATATCGACGATAGCTGATTGCAGCTTGTGAAGCCCTAGGTCAGGATCTTCAAACCCGTCGTCCGGTGCCGTAAAGTCAATGTTGACACTCGGGACCTGGCGCCCCAGAACGTCGCATACCTGCTGAGTATTATGGGTGATTGCACGTTCACGATCTGCTGATGACACGCTGTGCAGAGCGGTGTGTATATGTAGGATGGGCAGATTGTCGTGAGCACTTTTGATAGCCTGCAGGGCGTTTAGCACGATGTCCTGAGAAGGGTCGTCAACGCGCGTTATCACCAGCAATGCGTGACTGCCCTGCTGCGCTTTGTTCAGATCCTCTGATGGGTCGTAATCAGTTTCGCCCAGTCCGCGAGTATCCAGAAAACGCAATACTGGCAACTCTTTTGGATGGTCGTAGAATGCCGCTGTGCGCGTGCAGGGTTCAAAGCCATTGCCAATTTGCGCTTGGCTGTCACCGGTAAGGCGTTGGATAATTGACGACTTACCAGCCGCCGTCTTGCCCATTAGCCACAGTACCGGAATGTGCTGCTGATGCGCCTCTACCAGTGTGTCAAGTACAGGGCTTGATGTGGGCTCTATGAGTGCTTGCAACCACTGACGCCAGCCTGGTAACACGTTCATGGTGCATTACCGGCGTATAATCTTGCGTTGTACCCCAACGTAGAAGCACCTTGCGTCATGCGCGAACTTATCGAGCTACAAACTGGCCAGGTCGCCTTCATCAGCGGTCTCATGTCAGGTTTTTCCTTATCAATTGCTGCCCAGATACTACGTTATGGGATCGAAAACCGCCGAGCGCAAGCCGTGTTTATCATGTTTACGGTGTGTTCTTTGTTGTTTCTGCTGGCGTTATACGTTGATGTTCGTCTGAGTATTGAGGTGGCAGGCCTTGAGAGCGTGTCGGCAGAGGCTTTGCAGCAGATTATGTTCGTACGTAATATCGGGACCAGCTGTGCCACGGTTGCCGTGTGCGTGTTTGTGTTGGCTATTGGGTCGCTGGGATGGCTGGTATCACCTACCACCGGTGGGCTGACCACTGCGCTTACAGGCCTCTCCCTATTCGGATTCTGGGTTGTCTGGAGTCGCATCAATGTCATCAGCAGCCTGCTGCCTGACGCATAGCCACCTATGAAATTCATTCGTCGTATCCTGAGTTACTTTGAAGCCCGAATAGAGCCGTTTCCAGATCAACCCGTGGAGCGTCCGCCGGGTACCCTGGTTCCTTTTCTGTGGCACTACGCACGTGACTCTTGGCCCTGGCTTGCGCTGATGGCAGCGTTTTCTGGCATTATTTCAGTGCTGGAGGTGAGCCTTTTCGGGTTTCTGGGGAATCTGATTGACTGGCTGGGCAGCCGCGATCCAGCCACCTTGCTAGCTGAGGAGTCTTCGCAGCTTATCTGGATGGCTCTGGTTATCCTTTTTCTGCTGCCACTGGCAGGGCTCATCCAGTCATTACTGCTGCACCAGAGCATCATTGGCAATTTTGTCATGACTATCCGCTGGAAAGCGCATCGCTGGATGCTGGGACAGAGCTACTCGTTCTATCAGGATGAATTTGCCGGTCGGGTGGCCACCAAGGTCATGCAAACGTCCCTTGCGATCCGCGATGCGGTGCTCAAAGTGCTGGATGTGCTGGTGTACGTGGCTGTGTACTTTATTGGCGCGATGTTTCTTGTCTCATCGTTCAGCGTGTGGATGATGGCGCCATTTGCGGTTTGGTTGGTATTGTATGTCAGCATGCTGCGATATTTTTTACCTCGCTTGAAACAGGTATCGCGCCAGCAAGCTGATGCACGCTCAGACATGACCGGACGGATAGTGGATAGCTATACCAACATCATGACGGTCAAATTGTTTGCCCATGCCGGACACGAGGCTGGCTATGCGCGTAGCAGCATGAAGGGCTTTTTGGACACTGTTCATCCGCAATTTCGCCTGGTAACTGGCTTGAATGCCTGTCTTGATATTATCAATGCACTGTTGCTTTTCAGTGTAGGGGCTGCTGGTGTGCTGCTCTGGATGGATGGCCAGGTAGGCATCGGGGCTCTGGCAGTGGGTGTCGGGCTTGTATTGAGAATGCAGGGAATGGCGCACTGGATCATGTGGGAACTCTCTGGACTTTTTGAGAGCATCGGCATTATCTATGATGGAATGGACATGTTGTCCACAAAGCAGGAGATCGTGGATGCCGAGGACGCCATAGAGCTGCCCGTACCGGCTGGACGCATCCAGCTTCAATCTGCAAAATTCCACTACGGTAAGGATAAAGGTGTTATCGATTGCCTGAATCTTGATATCAAAGGTGGAGAGAAAATTGGATTGGTTGGGCGTTCGGGTGCGGGTAAGACCACGCTCACCAATTTGCTGTTACGCCTCTATGACGTCGAGGAAGGGCAAATTCTGATCGATGGAACCGACATCCGATCGGTGAAGCAAGAGAGCCTTCGTCGTCATATTGGGGTGGTAACTCAGGATACATCGCTGCTGCATCGCTCGGTGTTCGATAACATCGCCTATGGTCGGCGCGACGCTGACATGGAGGAGGTAATAGCCGCGGCAACACGCGCAAACGCGCATGAATTCATTTTGGATCTGGAAGATGGCAAGGGACGGCACGGCTATGAGGCGCATGTGGGTGAACGTGGTGTCAAGCTGTCCGGTGGCCAACGGCAAAGGCTAGCGATTGCCAGGATGTTCTTGAAAAACGCTCCCATACTGATTCTTGATGAAGCGACGTCGGCGCTGGATAGCGAAGTGGAGGCGGCTATTCAGGAGAACCTCAGTGCTTTGATGCAGGGCAAGACCGTTATTGCGATAGCGCATCGTCTGTCAACCATTGCTGCCATGGACAGGCTCATTGTCATGGACGCAGGGGCGGTGGTTGAAGAAGGCAAACACCACGAGCTTAGCAAGGGTAGTGGGCTTTACAGCCAGTTATGGGCGCGACAGTCCGGAGGTTTTCTGGATGCTGGCGATTCTGGTGTCTAACCATGAGTACTTCTGCAACTTTTCAATCATAGGTATATTACAAGGTCCCTCGCGACACCAGTTGCAAGGCACGACATATTCAAGCCGGGATCGTACCAGTGACCGGTAGATCATGACTGAGGAGTTTCAATGAGTACCTTTAGATTATCGGCACTCGCTGCTGCACGCGCCGCTGCACTGAGCGTTTGCGCCGCTGCTACGTTACCGTCACAGGCCGCTGAGCTGGAAGTTACGCACTGGTGGACATCGGGGGGCGAGGCTGCAGCGGTGAAGGTTCTGGCTGACGCGTTTAATGCAGGTGGCGATACCTGGGTGGACAGTGCAATTGCGGGAGGCGCTAACGCTCGGCCCATTATTATCAGCCGTATTCTGGGTGGTGAGCCCATGGCTGCCACGCAATTTAACCATGGGCGTCAGGCAGAGGAGTTGGTGGCAGAAGGCCTGATGCTCGATCTGACCGAGCTGGCTGAGAAAGAGGTATGGAAGGAGCTTGTCCGTCCTGCCAAGTTAATCGATAGCTGCACGCTGGAAGGCCGAATCTATTGCGTGCCTGTGAACATCCATAGCTTTCAATGGATGTGGGTTAGTCTGGAGGCTTATGCGAAAGCGGGAGTTGCGCCACCAGCTGACTGGAATGAATTTGTTGCTACTGCCCCTGCTCTGCGTGCAGCGGGCATAATACCGTTGGCCATGGGCAATGAGTCCTGGCAACTCAACGGCGCATTTGGAAGTATGCTGCTGGCGTTGTCTGGTATTGATATCTGGAGAAAAGCCTTCGTTGAACATGATGAGGATGTCCTGCGTGGTGAAACCACGGCCGCTGTGTGGGATGCCTTTGGCGCTGCCAGAGAACTACAGCAGGAAAACAATACGGTCCAGAGCTGGAACGATGCAACTTATCAGATCATCAACGCTCAGGCTGGTGCCCACATAATGGGCGATTGGGCGCAGGGCGAATTTGCAGCGGCAGGCTTAACTGCCGGTGAGCAATATGACTGCTTGCCGGGTCTGGGTATAGCGCCAGTGCTTGACACCGGCGGTGATGCCTTTTACTTCCCGAAGATTGATGACGCCGAGACGATGGCGGCACAGTTGCGTATGGCCAGCATGATGATGAGCAAGAGTGTCCAGGTGTCTTTCAATCTTGCCAAAGGCTCATTGCCGGTTCGTGGTGATGTCAATCTTGATGATGCAAACGAGTGTATGAAGAAAGGCCTTGCTGCGTTGTCAAATCCAGACAACATCCTGCCTTCCGGGGATCAGACCTTTACTCCTGACACTCAGGGACAGCTAGAAGATCTGATTACCGAGTTCTGGTCCGACCCTGATATGAGTGCTGCTGATGCACACATGATATGGGCGGATATCATCACCAATTCTGACTAATATCAGTATGGCTGCAGTGCGTCCTAATCCGTGGTTGCGTAACCTGAGTGCCAAGGTTGCGGCAGTACCAATGATAGCGACAGCCCTGATTGCTTTTGTGGGCTGTTCGCTTTGGACAGTGATCTACTCGTTTACCAGTTCACGAAGTTTACCTAAAGAAAATTTCGTCGGATTGAAGCAGTACGACAGATTATTTGGTTCTAATCGCTGGATAGAGTCTGTCGAGAATATGTTCATCTACGGTGTCTTAATGCTGGTTTTTTCCATGACCATCGGTTTTATACTGGCGGTTCTCATGGATCAGAAGATTCGGTTTGAAAGCACATTCAGAACTGTTTTTCTCTATCCGTTTGCCTTGAGTTTTATCGTGACTGGACTGGTATGGCAATGGATTTTGAATCCGAGTCTGGGTATCGCGCAGGTTGTTCGCGATCTTGGCTTCGAGAATTTTGAGTTAACCATTCTGGCAAGCCGTGAATACTCTATCTATGCAATTGTTATCGCAGCCGTGTGGCAAGGTACGGGACTTGTAATGGCACTTATGATTGCGGGTTTGCGTAGTATTGATCAGGACATCTGGAAGGTGGCACGAGTTGATGGCATACCGGCCTGGAAAACGTACCTGTTCATCATCATACCCATGATGCGGCCTGTGTTTTTTACAACCCTTGTGCTCATCGCTACCGGTATTGTAAAAGTGTACGACGTTGTAGTGGCGATGACGCATGGCGGCCCGGGTATCTCCTCTGAGGTGCCGGCGAAGTATGTGTACGACCATATGTTTGGCAGGGCAAATCTGGGGCAAGGCTTTGCAGCCTCAACCGTTATGCTGACCACGGTGCTGATTATTCTCATACCGTGGTGTTATATGGAAGTTCGTGAAAAACAGACGAAGAGTCATGCGTAGTCTTGCGGGCTCATCGGCAGAGCCTAGGTTGGCGATACAGTCTGAAAAAAATGGATCAACGTACCTGTCAGGGCCTAGGGGTGCAAAACCTGCACGTGTATTTTCAACACGCAATATCGTGATTTATGGCGTTCTTGTTGTTGCGGCCATCTACTGGCTGATACCGCTGTACGTTATGGTGGTTACCTCGCTAAAAGGTCTGCCGGAGATAAGAATAGGCAATATTTTTGCGCCTCCTCTGGAGATCACGTTTGAGCCCTGGGCTAAAGCGTGGGATTCGGCATGCACCGGCTTGTACTGTGAAGGCCTGAAAGTCGGATTTTTCAATAGCGTTAAAATACTGATTCCCAGCACCATCCTGTCTATCGGCATAGCGTCGATGAACGGCTACGCATTGTCGTTCTGGCGATTCAAAGGCTCAGAGGTGTTTTTCGCTATATTACTTTTTGGTGCCTTCATACCGTATCAGGTCATGATCTACCCAATGGTCATACTGCTCAGGGAGCTTGGGCTGTTTGGCTCACTGGGAGGCATTGTGCTCATACACACGATATTCGGAATGCCCATTCTTACGTTGTTGTTCAGAAATTACTTTGCCAGTGTGCCGATGGAATTGTTTCAAGCAGCCCGAGTGGATGGTGCGGGGTTCTGGCGCATATTTGTGCAGATTATGCTGCCCATGTCATTACCCATATTCGTGGTTGCGCTGATCCTCCAGATAACCGGCATCTGGAACGACTTTCTATTTGGCGTGATTTACGCAGGCACGCGTAATTTTCCGATGACTGTGCAGCTGAACAATATTGTCAATTCGGCGCAAGGTGTTAAGGAATACAATGTCAACATGGCGGCTACTTTGCTCACAGGCTTGCTCCCACTCGTGGTGTACTTTATCTCTGGCAAGCTGTTTGTCAAAGGTATAGCAGCGGGAGCAGTCAAGGGATGAGTAGCGTTGATGTCCGCGGTTTGAATCTGAGTTTTGATACAGTTTCTGTGTTGCAAAATCTCAATCTCTTTGCAGAAGATGGGGAGTTTCTGGTGCTGCTGGGGCCTTCGGGCTGTGGCAAATCAACACTCCTGAACTGCATTGCCGGGTTACAGGATGTTGATGATGGCCAGGTATTCATTGGTGGCGAGAATGTCACGTGGGCTGAGCCTAAGGATCGTGGCATCGGCATGGTGTTTCAATCCTATGCGCTCTATCCTCAAATGACAGTAGAGAAGAACCTGTCGTTCAGCTTACGTGTGGCCGGTATGAACAAGAGCGAGATTCGTAGTCGCGTGGAGCGAGCTGCCGACATACTGCAAATCCAATCCTTGTTACACCGTAAACCTGTGGCGCTTTCTGGTGGACAACGGCAGCGGGTAGCCATAGGCCGTGCGCTGGTGCGAGACGTTAGTGTGTTTTTGTTTGATGAGCCATTATCGAATCTGGATGCAAAGCTTCGAACTGATCTGCGCGTTGAATTGAAGCGGCTTCATCGTCGATTGGGCAATACAATGATCTACGTGACGCATGATCAGATAGAGGCGCTGACGCTGGCTGATCGTATTGCCATCCTGAAGGATGGAGTTATTCAACAGATGGATGCGCCCAAAGCCATTTATAACAGGCCAGTTAATCGATTTGTGGCAGGTTTTATGGGCTCCCCAAGCATGAATTTTCTGGAGGGAACACTAGAGCATGTGCGCGATCAGTGGGTTTTCCGATGTGATAGTGCTCCATCGCAGGGCGTAGCGCCCCATGATATACCGCTGCAGCGTTACGAGTTCACAGCAAAACCTGTTGTGGGTCAGGCAGTGGAGTTTGGCATCAGGCCAGAGCACGTTGAACTAAGCCGTAATGCATCACTGTCACCGGTTCAACTTGATTTTAATATAGAACTCACCGAACCCATGGGTGCTGATGCTGTGACGTGGGGGCGTGTTACCGATTTGCCATTTGCTGTGCGATTGAATGCCGATGCAGCACCTGAAGCTGCTACTGTACTTGTTGCAGGTTTCGATCCGGTGCGTGCCTGTGTGTTTGATGCTGCTTCAGGCTGCCGTGTTTGATTATTTTGATGCAATTGGATTTACTCTATGAATTGGTACTTCCAGCTTTATAGCGCCAGACACTTGCCATTGGACGAAGCTTTAAACGTGGTTGCACGGGCCGGTTATACAGGTGTTGAGGCCTATAGAGATAACTTTGTTGATACGGAAGCCTTCAAGGTAGAGCTTAATAGGCAGGGATTGTCGGTTCCGTCTATGCATATTAATATTGAAGAACTACGCGAAGAGTTAGTGGCGTGTATTGCCAAGGCCGCCACGTTTGATTGCACGCATATTGTCTGTCCTTACCTGGAGCCTTTGCTGCGGCCAAAAGATGCCAAGCAATGGCAGACGTTAGGGCTTGAGCTTGAGGTCATAGCGTCCACGCTTAACCGGTCTGGAATTACGTTCGCCTGGCACAATCATGACTTTGAATTTTGTGCATTAGCAGATGGCGAAATTCCACTGGTACACCTCATGGATAGCGCGCCTTCAATGCAATGGGAAATTGATGTTGCCTGGATAGTGCGTGCTGGTGCAGATCCATTGGTCTGGATTCAGCACTACCAATCTCGCCTGTCGGCTGTGCATTTAAAAGATCTTGCCCCTGTTGGTGAACTACTTGATGAAGATGGGTGGGCAGATCTGGGCGAGGGCACAATCGCTTGGGACAAGGTTATGGTGTCGTTGTTAAGCTCGCCCGCCACTATTTATGTCACAGAGCACGATAACCCATCTGATCTAGAGCGCTTTGCAACACGTTCAATCGCTGCGGCACAAGTACTCGCTGCTGTCACAGCAGATCAAATGATAGAGAAGACTACTGAATGAAAATTGGCATCATAGGCTGTGGCAATATCTCTGCAACTTACTTGCAACTAGCGCCTCAGTTCAAGAGCCTTGACATAGAAGCGTGCAGTGACCTGGATGATAGTGCGGCGCGCGCCTTGGGGGATACGTTCAATATTCAGGCGATGTCCATCGCGTCACTGTTGGCCGACGAATCGATAGGCCTGGTCATTAACCTGACAATCCCCAGCGCGCATAGCGCGGTATCGAGCAGTGTGCTTGAAGCGGGCAAGCATGTTTTTTCTGAGAAACCTTATGTGTTATCACTTGACGATGGCCTTGCCTTGCAGGCTATTGCCGACAAGAACGGCCTACGCATTGGCGCAGCTCCCGATACCTTTCTGGGTGGTGCTCACCAGTGTGCACGGCAGCTTATCGATTCGGGCCGGGTGGGCAGGATTGTTGGTGGTAGCTGTTATTTCATGAATCATGGTATGGAGGATTGGCACCCGAGCCCGGAAAGTTTCTATCAACCTGGCGGTGGCCCTATGCTGGATATGGGGGTGTACTACATCAGTAATTTGGTTCAGCTTGTGGGGCCAGTCAAACGGGTAATGGCCATGTCGTCGCGTGTGGCGGATACTCGTACCATCGGGTTTGAGGCGCGGCAAGGCGAAACTGTTCCTGTGGATGTAGCAACCTCAGTCAATGCAATACTGGAATTTCACACTGGTGCACAGATTACCCTTAGCCTGAGTTGGGATGTGTGGCAGCACGAGCACAATCGAATGGAGCTGTATGGCAGTGGTGCCACGTTGCACGTACCTGATCCTAATTTCTTTGGGGGGCAGCTTCGAGTTGCCAAGGGAGTTGATGTAGAGTGTATTCACCCAGAGCATCCTTTTGCGATTGAAAACCATGAACAAAATAATGGTGAATTCTCGGCCAACTACCGAGGTGCAGGACTTGCCGATATGATAGATGCTATTGCTAATGAGCGCCCCCATCGTTGTGATAACACGCTGGCTTTGCACGTTATTGACGTTATGATCAGCACTTTGCGATCCGGTGAAACTGGCGAGTCTGTTCTTATAGAAACAAGCTGCGAACGTCCGGCTGCCATGAATGCCGCGGCTGCTGCCGCGTTGTTGCTCTGATCGTGTCTACGACAACTCCATCTGCTAACCCATCTGCACTGGCGCGTGCCCAGAGCTTTTGTGACACCTACGAGCTTCGCATCCCGATTCTTATGGCGCCTATGGCAGGCTCTAGTCCGCCTGCGCTAGCAGCAGCCGTTGCTAACGCAGGGGGCATGGGGGCCTGTGGTGCATTATTAATGAATGCAGATGGTATCGACTCCTGGGTGTCTACGTTGCGAGCTACCAGCAATGGGGCGTTCCAGTTGAATACGTGGATTCCTGATCCTAATGCATCGATAGATGTAGATCATGAGCAAGCGCTCAAAACATTTTTGAGTCAATGGGGGCCGGATATCACAGACTCTGACACCCACGTGGCGATGCCTTCGTTCGATGATCAATGCGCTGCCATGCTAGCTGCCAGCCCACGCGTTATCTCATCGATCATGGGGTTGTATCCACCCGCTATGGTCGAATCCATGAAAGCAGAAGGCATCCATTGGTTCGCGACTGCCACAACAGTGGCCGAGGCGCTCGCGGCAGAGGCTGCGGGTGCAGATGTGATTGTTGCGCAAGGTATGGAGGCGGGTGGTCATCGCGGTGCTTTCGATGCTGACAAAGCGCAGTCGAGTCTGGTGGGTTTGTTTTCTCTTCTACCCGCTGTGGTAGATGCTGTGAGCGTGCCTGTGGTGGCTACGGGTGGGATAGGTGATGCGCGTGCTGTTGCAGCCGCCATGACACTAGGTGCATCAGCTGTGCAGGTAGGCACTGGATTGCTGCGATCAAGTGATGCCAACACACCGCAAGTGCTTATCGATGCTATGGCAAAAGCAAGGCCTGAAGACACGGTGGCCACGCGGGCATTCTCTGGCAGATTGGGCCGCAGTCTGAGAACGCAATACACCGATGTTGCTGAAGCTGCTTCATCACCTGAGCCTGCACCATACCCAATACAGCGCAATTTAACAGCCGCCATGCGCAAGCAAGCGGTGGAAACTCAAAGCCTTGCTAGCATGCAGTCGTGGGCAGGGCAGTCAGCGGCTTATGCCCGCAATGCACCCGCGAGTGAGATCGTCGTTGATCTATGGGCCGATGCGCAAGCGCTGCTTCCTGGATAATAAAACAGGATTGGCCAGGGGCTAACTTTTCTGTTTAGCCACCCACACAACATGTCGTGCCACAGCCTCGTCGTCACGTAATTCTTGTGCTGTGTTCAGCCGACTACCCAGCTCGTGCTCAGAGTGCAATTTGTGTAGCCCTTTGTGGCAGCGCTGGCAAATCATAATCCCGGTATTGAGCTCATCCTTGGAATACTGCTTTGCAAAACGTTTTCGTTTGTGCAGTTTTCTAGGGATAAGATGATGAAATGTCAGCGCTATTTCTCGTTCGCACAACGTGCAGGGGCCGTGCTTGATTCGACGATTAGGCAGCGTATCACTTACGCGGATAGGCCTTCTCCAGCAACATGGCGATAAGCCCTGTCCAACCGGTTTGATGACTGGCTCCGAGGCCTTCCCCGGTATCACCATTAAAATATTCAAAGAATTGATGAAGACCTTCATCAGCACCCGCCTTGAGCTCTTCATTTTCGCCACACCATGCACGATTGCCATTGTCGCCAGCTTCAAACAAGCGGACGAGTCGGCTTGTTATGTGGCTGGCAACCTCATCCAGGTTCATCATGTTGCCTGAACCTGTGGGGCACTCGATACGAAAATCATCTCCATAAAAGGCGTGATAACGTTGCAGTGATTCCACAATAAGATAGTTGATAGGAAACCAGATAGGGCCGCGCCAGTTGGAGTTTCCACCGAATAGATCAGTTTCACCTTCGCCTGGCTCATAACTTATGGTCAGTGATTTACCCTTGTCAGTGACGTAGGTGAACGGATGATCTTTGTGTATTTTTGACAAAGAGCGAATACCGTAGTCTGACAAAAATTCATCTTCATCAAGAAGATATTTGAGCACACGGGAAAGCTTTTCGCGGCTTAAAAATGACAACAGGTGATGTTGCTCAACACCACTGGCTTCCGGATTTACGATGCTGTTAGTGAGTGAGGGTCTGTGCTCCATTACCCAGCGCATGCGACGGGTGAAATGGGGGAAATCCTTGTATACCTCGTCATCAATGATAGTGACAGCGATAAGTGGCATCAGACCAACCAGTGATCGCACTTTGATGGGTGCTTGCCGTCCATCGGGCAGATCCAGCCGATCATAGAAGAACCCGTCTGTCTCGTCCCATAATCCATTGCTCTTTTCATCGCCATTGATAGCGTAAGCAATCTGTAGATAGTGTTCGAAGAACTTACTGGCCAGATCCTCATAGACAGGATTGTCGCGTGCCAGCTCTAGCGATATGGTCAACATGTACTGTGAGAAAAACCCCATCCAGCCGGTGCCGTCGGACTGGTTCAGGACGCCGCCTGTGGGTGGCTCTTCGGATCGGTCAAAAATACTGATGTTATCAAGGCCAAGAAATCCACCTTCAAAAATACTATTGCCTTGTGTATCTTTACGGTTAACCCACCAGGTGAAGTTAAGCAGAAGTTTCTGGAATATACCTTCCAGAAAGCGACGGTCAGGCGCCTCGTTGGCTTGCGCCATTTTGTACACGTGCCACGTTGCCCATGCATGAACTGGCGGATTAACATCACCGTAGGCCCATTCGTAAGCTGGCAGTTGACCGTTGGGGTTCATATACCATTCACGCGTTATGAGTGTGAGTTGTCGCTTTGCGTATTCTGTGTCTACCATGGCCAGTGGCAAGGTATGGAACGCTGTATCCCACACTGCATACCAAGGGTATTCCCATTTATCTGGCATCGACATGATGTCGAAGTTGTGCATGTGTTGCCAATGCACATTGCGATCATGCGCTCGATGCAATGACGAGCCTGGATCACCCTTTAGCCACTGTTCTACATCATAGTAGTAAAGCTGTTTTGACCACAACATGCCCGCTAGCGCCTGCCGTTGAACCTGGCGCAGATCGTCTGATAATGCAGGCGATTGCACGGCGTTGTAGAAATTGTTCAATTCGGCAAACCGTTTTTGAACTATCGGTTTGAAGCCTGAAAACGGCCGTGGTTTTGGGTTGTTGCAAAGTCTGAACTGAAATGTGCGAGATGCACCTGCCGCTAACGTTAGCTTGTAATGTAATCCAGCCTTGGTGCCACGCATCGCTGGATTGATGGCCTCCAGATTGTCTTCCACGACGTAATCATGAAAAGCATCTTTTACGTAGGGCGTCTCATTAGGTGTGCCGTATAGCTTTTGATTATTGGTTTCATTTTCCGTCAGCATGAGAGTGGGGTTGCCTTGCCAATAGAAATGATAATCACCCAGCGCTGAATGTTCAGCAAGCAAGGAGCTTGGCAGATGTTCGTGTTCTTGCTGACTAAGTTGTGGGCGGGTGCTTACGTCCCCCATCGGGCCGCTGTCGTAGCCCCAGCTCCATGTGTTGCGAAACCATAGTTGTGGCACGAATGACAGAGGGGCTGATTGGGCGGCCTTGTTGGTGATAGTGACACTGATGAGTACGTCATCTTCAGAGGCTTTGGCATAGCTTACGTTGATGTCAAAGAAACGATTGTCGTTGAAGACGCCGGTGTCGCTGATTTCAAATTCCCGATCGTCATACCCGCGCAGGGCATTCTCATGACGCAGTTGCTCATACGGGAAAGCTTGTTGCGGGTAGTGGTAACGCATGTTGGCAAAGCTATGAGTGGGGGTGCTGTCCTCATACCAATACAGCTCTTTGACATCCTCACCGTGGTTACCTTCCGGGCCACTCAAGCCGTACAAGCGCTCCTTGAGGAAGGGGTCTTGTCCGTTCCACAGCGCTATGCCGAAGCACAGGTACTGCTGGCTGTCACAAAAACCTGCGAGTGCGTCTTCGTTCCATCGATAGGTGCGGCTACGCGCATGCTCGTGCGGGAAAAAAGCCCACGCGTTACCATCGTCACTATAGTCTTCTCGCACAGTACCCCACGCTCGTTCAGCAAGGTAGGGTCCCCAGTGTTTCCAGTCGACGCGTTTTGTGCTGTGCGCAGTCAGTCGTCGCTGTTCGGCGTTGTAGGGTCTTGTTAGTAGAGGCATGACAGCTTGTTTTTAGGAGTGCAGCGAGTGTATCAATTAACTGAAGCCACCATGCGCTGTGCGCTGGAGAAGCTATCTGAGCGTGACCCGCTTTTAGCGGGTCTGTATGACGGTTTTGGTGTGCCGTCGCTGTGGAGCCGGCCAGAGAGTTTTGCCACCCTGGTGCACATTATTCTTGAGCAGAAGGTATCACTGAGCAGTGCGCAAGCGGTGATGACAAGGGTGTGCGCTGCATGTCCCGAGATGCTTCCAGGGGATTTTCTGGCATTGGCTGATGGGGTTTTGAGAGAGGCGGGTCTGAGTGCCAGCAAGGAATCCTATTGCCGCTCCATTGCGCAATGTCTTATTAACGGTTCACTGAATTTGTCCACTCTTCACCAGCTTGATGACACTGCAGTTATCGACACGCTCACCCAGGTACGTGGCATTGGCCCATGGACAGCAGGTGTTTATCTGATGATGGCGATGCGTCGCCCGGATGCTTGGGCAAGTGGTGATCGTGCGCTGGTGGTGAGTTATGCAGAGTCCGCCGGGCTTGAGAACGTGCCCTCGTATCCTGAGTTGGATAAGGTTGCTGAGGCGTGGATGCCATACCGGGGCACTGCAGCACGGCTGCTCTGGCATGCCTATCTACAAAAGCGTAACCGTGTGGCCGGCTAGTGCTGCCCGGTTAGACAAGTACGCCTGGGAGCTTCCAGCCATGTGCGCCCGGCTGGTAGTACAGGCATAAAAAAGTAACCCAGCCTCAGGTATCGCCGCTGTAAAGAGCCCGGTTGATGTGGTCTGAAAAATTATCGGCATTCATAAATCCGACAACTCGTGCTGCGGGTAATTCGGTACCGGCGGTGTCATAAAAAATAATACCGGGTGGTCCGAATAAACTGAAGTGCTTCAACAAGGCCTTATCCGCCTGGTCGTTGGCTGTGACATCAGCTTGCACAACAATTGCCGAGTTCAGCAAATCCTGAACACGCGGGTCGGTAAACGTAAAGGCTTCCATCTCCTTGCAGCTGATACACCAGTCTGCATAAAAATCGAGCATGACTGGACGGCCCTGTGCGCTAGCCTGTGCTACCACGTTGTCCAGATCGGCAATCGTCTTGACAGCCTGAAAAGGCAGTGCGTGTTCAGAGACTGCTACCTGAGTGCCAGCGTTACCCGATGAAGAGCCCGCCAATGCGCCCAATGGTGTGGTGTAACTTCCCCCACCTGATAACGCACCAACCAACAAGGTGACGCCATAGAGGGCAACCACAAGCCCTGTACCCTTGCCAAAGCGATGCCATCCGCTACTGTCCCGAGTGAGCGAATCGGTGGCGCCAAAATAGACCCCCGTCATCAATGCCAGAATGCCGTACAAGCCCATGATGATGGTGGTTGGCAGAAAGCGCGAGATCATATAAATGGCCATTCCCAGCATCAGAATACCGAAGATATACTTGGTGGTGTCCATCCAGGTTCCCGCTTTGGGAACGAACTTGCCAGCTGAGGCCCCGATAAGCAGCAGCGGCGCACCCATACCGAGTCCCAGAGCAAACAATGCTGTGCCACCCACTACTGCATCGCCTGTTTTGGCGATATAGATAAGCGCGCCAGCCAAGGGTGCCGTGATACACGGACCCACAATAAGCGTGGAAATAAAACCCATGGCAGCAACGCCCCCTACCTGACCGCCATTCTGATTGTTCGACCACTGCGTTACTTTGGCTTGCAAGGACGCAGGCATTTGCAACTCATAGAACCCGAACATGGATAAGGAGAGCAAGACGAACAGGACGGCAATACCCGACAGGACGTAGGGGTGCTGGAGGAAGGCCTGCACGTTGTAGCCTGACAAGCCGACGAGCACACCCACTAGCGCATAGGTGCTGGCCATAACCAGCACGTAAACCAATGACAACTGGAAAGCGCGACCAGTACTCATGTTCTTCTGACCCACAATAAGGCTGGATAGAATAGGAATCATGGGCAGCACGCAAGGTGTAAACGCCAGCAACAGACCCAGACCGAAGAAGGTAGCAATCGTTAGCCACAAACTGCTGGCGCCCAGAAATGTTGACAACCTGTCTTGCTCTGATTGAGCCGGTAGCCCGCCGTTTGAATTCGATACTGGTGTGACTGCGCTAGCGTTGCTGTTGCCAGGTGGGTCTCCCGCTGATCCGCCACCTGCGCTTAACGCTAGTGGTGTTAGAGCCGCGGTTACGTTTTGTGTTGCTAACGTGTCTGAGAAGCTGACGGGAACAGTCGTTTTGCTCGGAGGGAAGCACACACCGATATCGGCACAGCCTTGATAGCTGATGATGAGTTGGCCTTGTGAACCTGCAATCGCTGTGGCCGACTGCGCGGTGGCGCTGTCCAACATGAGTTGCGCATCAGCGCTATGTCTCAGCACAGCTACATTTCCAAAGAACTCATCAAACTGGACGACGCCCTCGCTGACATTGCCGGCTACGACAGACAATCCGTTGGCATTCTCAAGCGTGAAGTCGAGCTTGTCTCTATACAAATAGTAGCCGTCCTCGATAAACCAATTGACGCTAATTGCGTCAGCACTTGCGCCAGTAACCTGCGGCAGAAATGCAAGCTCGGGAGACAGTAGTTCATCGGCATCGTCGCCAGAGCTCAGCATGTTTTCCAGTGCTGCTCGCTTGGATGCAGAAGCTCGATCAGTTGAGATTACTGGAGAGGAGGCCGCTGATGAGCCAAGGATACCTGGTGACTGCGCCAGATTAGACGCAGCGGGCAGTGCAACGTCCAATACGACGGTGGTTGGTGGGTAACACAAGCCGATGTCCGCACAACCCTGATATTTTACGGCCAGAGAGAAGGACTCAACGCCTGCTTTTGCCGCGTAGGGCACGCTGACAGTGGTTGCGCCACGAAATATCGCCTGCACACCGAAAAAGTCGTCTTCGATGGTTTTTGATTCGCCAAATTCGGGATCCTGCAAATCTACGGGGTTCAGATCATCGGATCCGCTCCCGAGCAAGTCGCCCAGAGAATTTGCTGAGGGCTGAGATGCGATAACCGCATCGGTAGCTGTAAAATACATTTTGTCGCGGTACAGGTAGTACTCGTCTTCTATCGTGAATTCGACATCGATACTGTTTGCCGTGACATTGACAACTTCCGGGACGAATGCAGCCAGGGGTGACAGTGGCTCATCTTGCGAACCGAACAGGTTGGCTGCAGCCTGAGAAGCGTAGCCAGCCAGTAAAATGGCGGCCAGCGTAACTCCCAGCCGGGCAGTTTGCCTCTGTTTCAAAAATTCTGTCATCAGGTTGAAGGCGTTTGTCATATCAGGATGTGAAAATCGTTTGTTGCATGGCGAAAAAACACAAATCCCCGATTTCTTAGCGGCTGGCGCTGGGGAACACTTGATACTATCTATTATTCGGTGCGGTTTCGCTATCGGCTGTTGGGATTGGCTGCGAAAACTGTCTGGTCGGCTTGTAAGAGCACGATAGCGTCAATAGGTTCAGGTAACAGTCAAGGAGTTGTTGATGCCGTACGCACTTGTACTTTTTATCGTCATGCCGATCCTTGAGATCGCTTTGTTACTGCGTGTTGGTGCTGCTTTTGGCTGGCTGCCGACCTTGTTTATTGTCATTACCACAGCGATTTTGGGCAGTGCGATGCTGCGTCAGCAGGGGTTAGCTACGCTTGCTAAGGCGCGTCAACGCATGGACAGTGGTGAAATGCCCGCTCAGCAGCTACTGGAGGGCTTGATGATCATGATTGGAGGTGTCTTATTGCTGACGCCCGGTTTTGTGACCGATGCATTCGGTTTTCTGTGCCTGATTCCTCCGTCACGACAGTGGATCGCAGCCAGAGTATCGGCACGCGTCATGACGGGTGTGGCGGGCGCTGCGACGTCTGGCGGGGCGCCAGGATTTGAAAGTAAGGCTAGTTCCCCACGCTCTCCGGGTGCAGGCACCAGCGTGACTGGCGACATCATTGATGGCGACTTCAAGCGCATTGATGACGACTAGATCGCGTTTGTACCGTCTCAGTTGTTCCTGTGCGGCAAAGCCTGATTCGTCAATTTAATGGCTTCATCGAGACTTTGCCGAGGTAATGAATCCTTTTCACCTAAAAACTATCAGTTTTTTTGCAATTAATTCCGGCAAGGGCTTGATATTAGATTCGCTGTCCTTAGAATTGGCACTCCTCGGCAGAGAGTGCTAACACTTTAGCCGGGTCAGTATCCATTTACGTTAATTACAAATAAATTCGGAGTCGTACAGTATGAACATTCGTCCGTTGCATGACCG
>JALZVU010000258.1 GCA_023301795.1 Granulosicoccus sp. | reverse complement strand
CCAAAATGTACTGCGAAGGGGTGGCAGACGGGGTTTTAAAAATGTCTGCATTCGGGCTATTCAATCAACCCGACTTTGTACACTGGGAGTCTCCGTTTGGCTTAAGTGATTCTCTGGAGAATCGACGCTACAAGGCTTGCTCAGAAGATGGCCTACAGAGACACTCACTGGTGGATGCTTCCTACCTGGTTGAGCCGGTGGAAGGACTGTGGCTGCTGATGATCGATGCCAACGTCTTCGAGCCGCGCAACGGTCAGCGTGCGCCACACCAGAAAAAGGCTTTTCTGGATAGCTCTGATGCCGGATGGAATTCGGTATTAAAAAATCGACCGCATCTTATCGACTGGATAAGCGATGTTTGCACGCGGGCAGAACAGACCGGCAAAACAATGATTGCGTGCTCTCACTACCCGATTATTGATGCGTTTTGCGACTCCAGGAACAGCGCTGCAACGCTCTTTGGCAATCATGAAATGCTACGAAGAAAGCCTGCTAAAGAGGTCGCTGACGTATTACTGAACGCGGGTGTGAAACTGCATTTCAGTGGTCATCTGCATATCAACGCGCAATCGCTGCGAACGAACGGCAAAGACTCGATAACAGACTGCGCAGTACCATCTCTGGCGGCTTTTCCAGCTTGCTATAAGGTTGTCCACACCTGCACAGATGCTCTCAGCATAGATACCATCCAGTTGTCCTCTATGGCAGTGAATCCGTTACTTATCGCTCACTATCGCGATGAAATCATCAACGAAGGTGACGCTGACCATGCGGCATTAAATGCATCAAGCTACGGCGAGTTTCTGTACCAGCGAATGCACTGCCGAGTTATCCATCATTACTTGGAAAAAGACTGGCCCAATGACATCGCTGCGTCAGTTCTCGATACCAATACAGCTGATCTAGCCCTATTGATGTTGACCAGTACAACAAGCACTCGAGAAAACACTTTGGCACCGCAGTCTCTGCGAAACGCACCGAGTCAGCTCGAAACTCTGGAGTCTGAGATGAGTCAGCATGGACTCACTCTTGATGAGCTAGGCGCATGCTCCATGACCCAGCTGATATCAGATTGGTACTGCCTTCGTCACGCAGGGCTTATAGCCATTGAGTTCATAAGCCCAGCCAACCTTCGGATTTACACCTGGCTGACCGATAGGTTTGCAAACTCAGCACCAGAGGAGGCAGCGACACACAGGGCATTTTTCGCCATTCTGCTCGATATGTTTAAATCATCGATGCATCGCACGCACAAGCCACTGGCTAACGAGGAGTAGGTAGGCTTAAGAGCGAGACCGGATTTACTTGAGCTCAACCTACCCGTCAAAGACAGTTGATTGGCACTCTCGCTTAATATCCCACGCCTTCGCGGGGCAGCCTTCGGACCGCCCATTGCTATTCTCAACCAGCCTCCTAGCGCTGAACACTCAGGTTATTCACAACGAATCGAACACCCTCAATCTGATAAGCAATACGTTCGGCGTCCTGCCTGATAGCATCGTTATTCACAAAACCTGAGAGCTTCACAGTATCCTCACTATCCTGGCTCACTCTGATATTCGTTACCGCAGTTTGCGGGTTTTTGCGTAGTTTTTGCCGTACTTGCTGGGATAGAGGCTTACTGTCTTGTGATGCGGTGAACACATTAACCTGATGATCACCCAAACTGTCTTCAACAGACTGACCATTAATTGTGCAACCGACCAGAAAAACGCTGACAGCAGCGACCACCATTACCGATGCCGGATTATTTAGATGTTTCAATGTGCTCTCCTTAGTGAGGCAAAGATTATATATCCCCATAGGTTAGACGCCCCCAATGAATCAATCAATCTTTACTGAGCAACTATCTAAGTCAGGCTCTACGGACGCTGTGCAGAAAAACCCGAAAATGTACGCTGTTCTAGCGAGCGGCAGAGGCTTAGTGGATCAAAACAACGTGTTATTCGCGCGCCTTCCCACCCATACAAGGAGGTGATTGCGGCACTTCACCACCTCGCTCCTCCCATTGCATCGGGGTGTAAGTATGCATACTCAAGGCATGAACTCCGCCTTGCAGCTGGTTGGCCAGCAACTTGTTGATCGTACGATGGCGCGCCACCAGGCTTTGCCCATCAAACGCCTCGCTGACGATTACCAGCTTGAAATGAGTTTCTGAATTGGGCGGCACGTTGTGCATATGGCTTTCGTTAACCACATCCAGCCGTATCGGGCTTAGTTCACCTACTACAAGATCGTTAATCTGGTCTGCAATTGTCACAAGTACGTCCACTGATTGGGTAAGGGCAAAGAGTACCTTAAGCCGACAAAAATTATGGCTATCGTGCTGACGAGCAATGTCTTTACGCGCTCGCCGCAGCTACGATGTACTCACCAGTCAAGCTCCCATCGACACTGCTATCAGTAGTAAATGAATGTTAGTACGCGTCAGGCCTTGGGTACCGTCCTTAACTTATCTGTGATGCGCTGCGCTTTTCCACTCAACTGATATTCATAGATAGCGGCATAAGCCATCACTGCACGCACATACCGTCGAGTCTCGGTGAACACAATGGTATCGATCCATACATCAGCATCGGTTTCGCTCTCACGCAACCATTGATCAACACGGTGAGGACCAGCGTTGTAGCCGGCAGTAGCCAACACCTGATGATCATCATATTTATCCATGACATAGCGCAAGTAATGTGTGCCAAAGCTAATATTGGTTTTGGCATCAGTAAGATCACCTTTCCAGTCGTCATCGCCTTGCAGTTTTGCCACATACCGCGCTGTTGCGGGCATCAGCTGCATTAGGCCGATTGCGCCAGCTCCTGAGCGAATGTCCTGAATGTAGGCACTCTCACGACGCATGACACCCAGAATCCAGGCAGGCTCAATGCTGTACTCGGAGGATGCCTTGGCAACCTCTGAACGATAGAGCACCGGAAAACGCAGGGTTATTGCACGTCGTTGCTCATCACCACTGCGCCCTGCTGAGTAAATCGCTCTGTCGTACAAACCCCACTCGCCCGCCAAAACAGCAGACGCTGCCAGCTCGTCGTCTTCACGCCCCGCTAGCCAGTTGTTCCATTCACGACGGCTCTCATGCTCAATACCAACCAGACTGAATTCATGCGCCCTGATCAATGCGGGTTCATTGCGTACCTGATTCAATAGCGCAGCCACAGGCTCAATGGGTTCGTCGTATATTGCGTAGTCGCGCTCAAGCTTGTCAGCAGACAGAAAACCGTAGTAGGACTGCAGTTCAGCGAGTTCGCTGTACAGCCTTTGAGCTTCGCCCTGCCGCCCCAACTGCTCGTTTGCACGTGCAACCCAATATACCCAATGATCCTCTTCTTGCTCCGCAACAGGCAGACGCTTTATAGCGACCAGTATTGCCGCCCAGTCCTCAACCAGCAAGGCGGTGCGCACTCGCCATTCAGCCAGCTCCAGATCATCGTTGCGCCCCTGCGTGTCAGCCAACCATGCTTGCGCCTCAGGTAGGCGTCGATAGGCTGCGCGCATGACCACAGCACGGTGGGTATCGTAATAACGATCCTCATAGAACGTGTAGTCATCACGAATATCCAACCAGTGTTCAACGGCAGCAACCGTATCCTGGCGTGACCAATCCACGACAAGATCAGCCACGATACGGCGATTTAGTACCGTATTGTCTGCCAGCTTGCCACCCAGTAGCAGAGCCTGAGGTTTGTTCCCGGCATCTATCCACGCCTGCACGCGAGACCGATCAGGCTTTGCCAGATACCCCAGCATAGGCTCGGCGAATTCTGGTTTGTTAGCGTCCATGGCCTGGAAGATGCGCTCCCAGATGGAGGCAACCGGCGGCGTACCATCAGATTCGAGACCACTGAGCACGTCCGCACATACTGATGGGTGATTTTTTGGCTGTACCCACAACGCAAGCGCTGCATCATCAAACCCCTTGAGCTGCCCTGTCTCGTGCCTTGCACGTAGCGTGGTGCACGGCATACCGGCAGCAAGCCGGGACTTGCTCACACCCAGAAACATTTGCCACTGTTCAGTATCTGCAAATCGTTTTTGTAATGTACGAGTCAATCGACGCGTGAGCGACTGATGAGCGGTACGCTTCTCAAATGCGTTAAGGGCCGTGACATCAGCGCGCACCGGCTTGCCCCCCAACCATCGTGATTGAAGCTGCTCAAACACCAGATAATCATGCAGTGGGTAGTCATGCAGACCCTCCAGAGAGTCCTCAAAACCTGCAAGTTCACCTGCGGCTAACTGCGCCCTGGCCTGTAAAAAAAGCTCGCGCTGGTCGGCAAGGTTGTCTGCAGCTCCGGTTACAGGGGCTCCCAGAATGGCACACAGAACAAGCCATGTTCGAGGTCGAAGCACACACCGCAAGCGATTCGTCAGGTAAAAATCAATCATGTCCCACACCCATGGCACCGCTGTTATCGACGATACACAGCAAAGACGAATAGAATACAAGTCTGAGCTATTGATGACGCATCGACTAATTGCGCAATTCATGAGTAGCACAAACTAATTATGCGCATTACTTTAGTACACTTTGCCCAAACTTCGAGCGCCCGTGTCACCCTTTGACTCAACTTATTGTGAATAATTCTGCCGACCCCATCGTTAACGTCTCCGGATACAGGTTTGTCAAAATCGACTACCTGCCTTTGCTGCAGGCCGATATGCATGCGGCGCTATTAAAGACTGGCGTGCTCGGCACCATTTTACTGGCTGACGAAGGCATCAATATAGCCCTCTCCGGCGATCGACTGCAAATCGATCAGGCTATTGCATACTTTCACAGTGACGATAGGTTTGCTGGCATCTGGCTCAAGGAGAGCACCTCAGCCGACATCCCGTTCTCAAAGCTCAAAGTACGTGTCCGTCACGAAATTATCGCGTTCGACGGAGCTGATGCGGGTGACGCACAGCTCCATCGCACGCAAGCACCGGCGCTTGCACCCTCAACCGTCGCACAGTGGCTAGAGGAGGGGCGAGACATGCTGCTTCTGGACACCCGAAACACGTATGAAATAGCGTCTGGAACCTTCGAGGCGGCCACACATCTGGACATCGCACACTTTCGCGACTTTCAGGCAGCCGTAAAAGATGCACTTGCGGCAGGCACACTGCAACTGGACACGCCCACCGTTACCTTTTGCACGGGCGGCATCCGCTGTGAAAAAGCGGCCCCGTGGATGCTCGAGCAAGGATTTACAGAGGTGTACCAGATAGAGGGCGGCGTACTCAATTATTTCGAGCAAACCGGCGGCAAACACTGGCAGGGCGACTGCTTCGTGTTCGACGACCGTGTGGAAGTGGACAAGCAACTAACGCCTACCGGTGCCACCTGGTGCACTCACTGCCAGCTAACAATCGCCCCGTCGATGAGCTGCACCTGTCAAGCTTCCTTGATGGCCATGGAGATGGTGTAGGACTTGCCCTGCTTTACCTTGTCGTAATTGCCAAACACATCATTAAACGAGCGCTTGATAAATCCGCGTAGGCCATTGATCGTGACCACTACAATCCGCGCGCCGGGTTGCATGCGCTGATGGGCATCGGCAAACATGATCTGGAAAAATTCGTTGCCCACTTTGGCCGGCAGATTGGAAACCACCAGACTCAGCGGCAGATCTGACTCCACATGACTAAACCCGTTACTCAAGTACGCACGCGCGTTGGGCAATTTGTTGCGCTCGGCGTTGGCATTGGCGTAATCCACTGCCAGAAAGTCCTTGTCAACCATATGCACAGAGCCTTGGGTAGCTCGTTGCGCTATGGAAAGCCCTATCGGGCCGTAGCCACAGCCCATATCCAACGCTATATCGTCAGATTTAACATCAAGATGGTCAAGCAGTAACACACTGCCTTCATCAATAGCTCTGGGCGAAAACAGGCCCCAAGTACTGTGCAAACGCACAGAATGACCGGCGAGGGAGGTGTTTATAACCAGATCTTTTCTTAAATCTTCAAGCTTCATGACACAAGTATGGCATCCGGAACTTCAGTTACGTGCAAAACTGGCTGCATTTCGCTACTCTTGTTCCATCCGGTCTTTTATGGCCATAAAGTTAGAGGAGTACTTCATGCGGTTGATTCTGTTAGGTGGGCCTGGTGCTGGAAAGGGCACTCAGGCCTGCTTCCTCACCGAACGCTACGGTATTCCTCAGATTTCCACAGGCGACATGTTGCGCGCCGCCGTGAAAGCAAAGACTCCGCTGGGTATTGAAGCCAAGAAAGTCATGGAATCTGGCGATCTGGTCTCTGACGACATCATTATCGGCCTGGTGAAAGAGCGCATCAAGCAGAAAGACTGTGAAAAAGGCTTTTTGTTCGACGGCTTTCCACGCACCCTGGCACAGGCCGATGCGCTGAAAGATGCGAACGTGCAGCTAGATGCTGTCGTTGAAATTGATGTGGATAGCGAAGAGATCGTAAAGCGCATGAGCGGTCGCCGAACGCATGAAGCCTCAGGGCGTAGCTACCATGTGGTTTTCAATCCACCTAAGGTGGAAGGCAAGGACGATGAAACCGGCGAGGCCTTGATTCAACGCCCTGACGATCAGGAAGAGACCGTCCGTTATCGCCTTGATGTCTACCAGACACAAACCTCACCCTTGAAAAAGTACTACGGTGATTGGTCAAACACAGGCGATGCCCATGCTCCTGCCTACATCAAAGTACATGGCATCGGTACAGTCAGTATGATTCGTGACACCATTTTTGCTCAGCTGGATGGCATCAAAGCGACAGCCTGAATATTTCCTGCCTGAATTGAACAAGTAAGCCCCCCGTCATGCGGACGGGGGAGTTAGTTTGATAACGTCTTATCCCGGCAACAATGAGCGTTTCACAGCCTGCAGTGTAGCCTCAGGTTGCTCGCTCATCATCATATGTCCACAGTTGTCCAGGAGCATGCATTGAGCATCAAGCAGTTGGGCTAGATGCTTGCCGGCCTTCATAGGGGTCATTTTGTCCTGCCGTCCGGCAATCACTGTGCACGGCTTGCCCGCCAGACTCAAAGCCGCAGCCTCCCCCCCTTTGTAGTTGTTGCAAGCCAGCAGATCGGTGTACAAAACATCGGGAGCTGCACGCTCCAGTAGCGCCATCGCCATATTTTGCACACTGATGCCTGCTATCGGGTTATGCCCGATTTGAGAGGCGTAGCTATGACCAAAAATAGCGATCATATCGACTGCGCTCTGCTTGTTAGCCTGCGCCGCATCCAGCAAAGGCTGACCCACTGGCATCGGGTAGCCTGTGCCAAACAAAACAAGCTGCTCAACTTGCGCAGTACGTTGAGCTGCGGCTTCAAGCGCCACAAGAGCCCCCATACTGTGACCAGCCAGAATGACCTCACCATCGGGTAATCCATGCTCTGCACGCAGAACATCAATGACTTTCCACAGATGCGCTGCACAAGCTTCGATAGAGCTCAGCGCCTCACCTTTGGATGCCCCATGTGCGGGCAGATCTGCACAGACTACATTGAAACCATGACGTGAAAAATAGCGCGCCAGAAAAACCCAGATGGTACGGTCCATCCCGGCGCCGTGTTGCAAAATCAACGTACGCTGATCAGGCTTCCATTCCATGCCACCCTGACCGATGAATACCTGATGACCATCAACTAGAACCTTCATGCGCCGGCCCGCCTTAGTGCCTGCTTAAGATCGGTAAGCAGATCATCGACATCCTCCAAGCCAACCGACAGTCTTACCAGCCCCGGGGAGATACCCGCGGCAAGCAGTGCTTCGTCATCCATTCGCGAATGCGTGGTGCTGCCAGGATGGATAACCAGCGATTTGGCATCACCCACGTTAGCCAGGTGTGAAAACAGCTGTAGATTTTCAATAAAAATGCTGCCCGCTTTTCGTCCGCCAGCCAGCTCAAAACTGAACACAGCACCATACCCTTTGGGTAATAGCGCTTTCCCCAGCTCATGATCCAGGTGCGTAGAAATGGAGGGGTGGTGAACCACTGACACCCCGTCATGGCCAGCCAGAAATTCAACAATGCGCGCCGTGTTGCTCACATGCCGATCCATACGCATGGGTAGCGTCTCCAGCCCCTGCAGCAAATGAAACGCGTTACCCGGGGACAAGTTAGCCCCGAAATCCCGAAGCCCTTCTTTTCTTGCGCGCATGATGTACGCCGCTGGCCCAAACTCCTCCACAAAATCCATACCGTGAAACCCTGCATAAGGCTCAGTGATTTCAGGAAATCGGCCCGATGCCTCCCAGTCAAACCGTCCGCTATCCACCAGAGCGCCACCCACTGCAATACCGTGCCCGCCCATGAATTTGGTTAATGAATGCATGACGATATCAGCCCCCATGGAAATGGGCTGCATCAAATATGGCGTGGTTAGCGTGGCATCGATCATCAATGGCACCCCAGCTGCATGTGCGATAGCAGACACCTTGGGGATATCCAGAATTTCACATCGGGGATTAGCGACAGTTTCTGCAAAAACCACGCGGGTTTCAGGACGAATAGCCGCTGCGAACGCGTCAGGATCCTGAGGGTCCACAAACGTGGTCTCGATACCAAAACGTGGCAAGGTATAGCTGAGTAGATTGTGCGTGCCACCGTAGAGCGCGCGCGACGCAACAATGTGCCCGCCTGCGCCTGTGATGGTGGTCAAGCCCAGATGGATGGCAGCCATACCACTAGCAGTACATACTGCCCCAACGCCACCTTCCAGCGCCGCCACACGCTCCTCAAGTACCGCCACTGTGGGGTTGGATATACGCGAATACACATGACCAGCTCGCGCCATGTCAAACAGAGACGACGCTTTATCGCTATCGTCAAACACATAGGATGTTGTCTGATAAATGGGGGTTGCTCGTGCACGGGTTTCACTATCTGGCTGCTGACCTGCGTGCAGAGCAAGAGTGTCAAAACCGAGAAAACCGGATCCTGCCATAACGTTATATTCCTGTGTGTTGGGTGAGCAATTGACCAGGAATCACGTTACACCAAATTCATCCTCGCGCGCCCGTTTTACCACATCATAGTGCTCGCTTAAAAGATCACTTTTGGTGACGATACCTAACAGCCGTGGTGAGCGCTTGATAGCGTTGTCGATCACAGGGATGTACTCGTTCTGTTTCTCTGCCATGGCCTGCACGGCAGTAACAATATTCGTCATGGTTGTTATGGCGTAACTCTCATCCAGTGACGCCTCAATAGCGTTGCTATCCATGCCGTGATCAATCGCGAAGGCCACCAGCATGGATAGCGATGCGCTGCCCTGATAGACACCATCGGCGTCTACGAAAACAGCTACTCGCAGGCGTTGAGCGCCCATTCTGGAGGTCAGCTCACCCAGCATGATCGATTCATCGCATTGCAGGTAGTTATCGGTAATAAGACTCTCTACGCGATGCGTCATCAGCAGGCTGATATCTCTGCCATGCGACAGATTGACGTTGCGCCTTGCCAACTGCCAACGAAAGAACGAGCCGTGTTTGCCAGCTTGCATCACGGTGCTGGCAAAGGCTGCCGCTGTCATGACACCCATCGTAATGCTGTAGTCACGAGTGAGTTCAAACACAATCAGTACGGTGGATATCGGCGCACCCAACAACGCTGAACCCACAGCGGCCATGCCGATAGTGGCGTACACGCCCTGCTCGCTCAAATGCAATCCTGTCATGGACGCAACCACCCAGAAAAGACCACCCAGCATCGTGCCCATAAAAACAGCCGGACCAAAAATTCCACCTGCAAATCCACTGCTCAGAGCCAGACAGACCACAGCAAGCTTTCCCAATAGAAGGTACAGCAGCAAATCACTCTCAAGCACGCCGCGCAATGCCAGCAAGGTACCTTCAAAACCGATACCCATCACTTGTGGCAGCTGGGTGGCAACCAGGCCAATGACAATTCCTGCCAGTGCGGGTTGCAACCATCGCGGCACCCCGGATGCTTTCCACATCTGCTCAAAGCCTGCGGTCATCAGCAACAGAGTCTTCGCCAACAGAGCACCGACAACACCCAGCAACGCAAACAGCAAGAACTCCCAGTTAGATGCGATGGCGTGCGGCAACACTGGAAACATGGCCTCACTACCTAGAAAATACTCACGTACTAGCATAGCCAGCATGGTGGCTATGACAATGGGCGCAAACACCCTGAGCGTGTAGTAACCCACAATCACTTCCAGTGCAAAAATAACAGCAGCCACCGGCGTGTTGAACGACACAGCCACCGCCGCTGCCGCACCGCAGCCCAGTAACGCCAGCGATTGCTTGTGATCAAGCTTGAACTTCTCGGCGACAAAAGCACTTATCGATGCTCCGATATGAACGGCAGGCCCCTCACGACCCAGAGGTGCACCAACGCCCATCGAAACACCCGCGCCCAAGGCGGCACCGATACCAGAACGCACTGGCATACGCGCGCTGTTCATCGCACAGGCTTCCATGACATCGGCTATGCCGTGGTAGCGCCTACCAGGCAAAAATTGCATGACAACACCCAATAGCAATCCACCGACAGCCGGCACAAGCACCACTTGCCAGTCGGGACGTGCGCTAAGTATCAGGGCGTAGCGGATTTCAGAGGCTTCACCGTAACCGATCCACTGAACCAGCAATACAAGCTTGATCAGTAGCAACGTGGACAGGCCCACTATGGCGCCAATGGCGCCTGCCAGAAGAAAAAAACTGAGCCTGTTTGTCAGTGTCATGCATGCAGTGTAACCAGCAAACTGCAACTGTGTAACAACACTAGGGTTTACTTAGGCAATACCCATGGTTCGGCGTGCAAAACGGTGACGAAGCGGGGGGAAAGTGTCCAGCGATATCAGGCCCAAGGCGCGAACATGGCCCGGCAAACTCGCCTTACCCCGAAAGCTGCGCGCCAACAGATCAGTAAATTGAACAACCTGATGTTGATCACTGACACGGTGAGCCACAAAATCATCAAGCAACCCGGCAGATCCGGGATCCTCCCCGACGCATGCGCGCAATTGCTCGCTCAGCTGAGCCACATCACGCATGGCCAGGTTATAGCCCTGCCCGCCAACTGGATGCAGCAGACGCATGGCACTGCCAAGTAACACAGTACGTGCACCTGTTTGCTGAGTAGCCTCAATGCGCACCAGTGGTGTTGCAAACCGAGGACCCACTGCTTTGAAACGTCCCAGGCGGTAACCAAAGCGTTGCTGGAGTCGCCTTAGATACTGCTCGTCTGACATGGCCGCAAGTAACTCACGCTCATGTGGCTCGATACAATCTACAAAACTCATGTAAGGACCCGGACGTGGCAACAAGGCCAATGGACCACTCCCAGTGAAGCGCTCGTAGGCAACATTGTTGTGTTGCCCCTCCAGCTCTACAGCGCCCAACAGTGCTGATTGCTCATAGTCAACGTGCGTTGTGTCAATACCAGCACTTTCACGCACAAGTGATGACACACCATCAGCGGCAATGAGTAATCGCGCTTTGACAGATTGATTGTCGAAATGAACAATGACGCGGTCATCTTCATAATCCACTGAGCTGACGCGTACACCCGACCTGTAATGCACCGAACTGTTTTTCAACTGACCATGCAATTCAGCATTAAAACGCTCGTTGTTCACCACATAGCCCACAGCCTCGGCATCCAACTCTTTGGCATTTAACCGCGTAGCACCAAAGTAGCCCTTGTGTGATACGTGCACTTGTTTAATAGGACAGGCATCGGGCGCTACATCAGCCCACAAACGTTGTACTTCAAACCACCTCGCCGTTCCCAGACTCAATGCAGTACAACGTTGCACCAGAGCTTCAGGGTAAGCCGTGGTTTTATCCGCAGGCCCTTCAGAGGCATCCAGCAGCGCCACTGACCAGCCTTGTTGAGACAACACATGCGCCAAAGGCGTACCGACAAGCCCGGCACCCACAATGCAGATATCAAACGAGCTCATGACATCGCTTCGCGATCACTCATGCAGCGCTCAATGTCTGCAACTGTTTTTGGCACACCACTGGTAATAACTTCACAACCGTCTTTGGTCACCACCACATCGTCCTCTATACGAATACCAATATGTCGGTATTGCTTGGGTATTTTCCTTGAGTCTCCAAGATAAAGGCCGGGTTCTACGGTAATAACCATGCCTGGTTCAAGCACACGCCACTCACCATTGATTCTGTATTCACCCACATCGTGAACATCCATGCCTAGCCAGTGACCGGTTTTGTGCATGTAGTAAGGCCGGTAGGCTTCATCTTTAATCAACTGCGGAAGCTTACCCTTGAGCACACCCATATCGCGTAGTCCGCGCGTCAGTACCTTGATGGCAGCCTCATGTGGCTCGTTCCAGTGATTGCCCGGGCGCGTTTTCTCAATCGCCGCTAGCTGAGCTTCCAGCACGATGTCATAGACCGTTTGTTGAGCTTTGGTGAATTTACCGTTGGCCGGAAAAGTGCGAGTAATATCACCAGCGTAGTATTGCAACTCAGCGCCAGAATCAACCAGTACCAGATCACCGTCGTTAATGGTGTCGTTATTCTCTGTGTAATGAAGAATACAACCATTGGCACCGCTACCCACAATGGGTAGAAAAGCATGATCGGCTGCATTGGACTTATAACGGCTGATCAATCGGGCCTCTAACTCATATTCCTTCATTCCGGGTTTGACCGCTTGCATCACATCAAGGTGCGCAGCAGCACTGAGTTTTGCTGCCTGCTTCATCTGATTGATTTCAAGACGACTCTTGAACAATCGCATTTCGTGTAAATGATAATCAAGTGAGATAAACGTGTCTGGATCACCACCCTCACGACTACGACTTGAGCGCGCCTGCTTGAGCCAACCCAGTAGTTGGGCATCAAACTGGGGATCCTTGCCCAGGGTGTGATAAACCGACTGTTTGTTTTCTAGCAGTCCTGGCAAGATGTCATCAATGTCGCTGATAGGAAAAGCATCATCTGCATCCAGTGCTTCGGGCGCATCCTCAACCCCCAGACGCCGCCCCTGCCAGATTTCCTTGAGCTCGTCGCGCTCACGACAGAACATGATGTATTGACCCGCCTTACGGTGAGGAATGATCACCATCAACGATTCTGGCTCATCGAAGCCTGTGAGATACAGCAGGTTGTTATCCGCCCGATAGGGGTACTCCGTATCTCGGCTTCGAGTGCACTCACGCGATGCAGGAATGATGGCAATGGCGTTATCGCCCATGATGCGCATCAGCGCACGTCGGCGACGTTTGAATTCGGCCGCTTGAGATTTAGTGAAGCGCTGCGTTCGGCTACTACCTTTTTTCACGAAAGCTTTTCCTGTCTTACTGGCGTGATCGGACGTAATTCTTCAAGTACGAGTAAAACGCCCACTCGGACATATTCCAATAACTCCGTGTACATCGTTTCCTGTTTTTCAATACTGAGAACTTCACCAGTTTCGTCAACCTGATCAATAGCATCAGCTGCATCGATAGCCTGAAAATCCTCGACAATCTCGTGCACATCAGCAGGCAACGGTGCATTACCCCGATGCGCTGCACTTAGCCCGATGCCGTAGGTGAAGCCTGCGCAAAAATCACCTAGCGCTCGAGCACGTTCCACCACGCTCACGTCCTCTTCAGGCAGCAAAGGGGTAAATTCAAGATCGGCATCGTTCAAGGATGTCAGCGTCTGGCCAAACAACTCATCCAGAGATTTGATCTGAGCAGCTTTTGCGCCCACATTTTCCGGTGATAGCGCTGCGGCATCCAGCAATTCTGTGAACCAGCGGGTTTTCGCACCGGTACTGGGAAGCGCGCACAACAGGCCACAACATAAACCGTGCACTTCAGAGCCTGTTAACGGTACGTCTAGCTGCGCTAGCTGGCCACTGATTGTCTGATGAGAGAGATTCATTAATTAATCTGGCTTGTGTGGCCATCAAGTATACAATGCGGTTAATAAGGTTCCTATCACGCTGACAAATAGGGACCATATTGGAAGCGGCGCCTTGTGATGGTGGATTTTCCCGGCAGGTCACCTTTTAGTCAGTGCCATTTCAGCTTTTTCGGTGCTATCCACCGTTAGGCGAAAACTTTGGGGAAAGACATGAGCAGTGCTTCGCTACATGATGAATTCAATCGACTGGAGACGCGTATGCAAGATGTGATCAGTCTTTGTTCGAAACTTCACCTAGAAAATCAGACATTGAAAGACCAGCAAGGCAGTCTGGTCGAAGAAAGAGCGCGGCTCATCGAAAAGAACGAAATGGCCAGAAACAAGGTTGAACAGATGATTCAGCGACTTAAATCCCTAGAGGCCGGACAATGAATAGCAACGACAAGCCTGGCGAACAGCGCTCGAACCAGATCAACGTTGGCCGCGGTGTCAGCGACCCTGCAAGCAGCCGTCCGGCACGGCTGCGCATCTTGGACAAGGAAGTGCAAATCGGGTGTAAACCCGGTGAGGAAGACGATCTCATGCAAGCTGCGGCCTACGTGGACAAGTCCATGCGAGACCTGCGCAAACGTAACACCACTTCCAGTATTGAAAAAATCGCCATTGTCACAGCCATTAACACGGCTCATGCCCTACTCAAATCACGCTCACAGGAAAGTGTGGATGAAACCGTGCTTGACAGAGTTACAGCGATTAATGAAAAGCTGGACCAGATACTGGCTAACACCTCGCCAGAGTCTCAAAAATAGCACCCATCCACGACGTAACTGAACGAGAGTATCGACCGAACGCAGTATTATGCTAGTCTCATAGTCGTATCTTCTGCGGTGTTTGTTATTCGGTTGGGTATATCCCTTGAGCCTAATTTCTCACCCCGGGAGTGGTCTGGTCGCTGTTGTTGTGCATGTCCGTTACGGCGGAAAGCCTGATACGGTTCCAGCC
>JALZVU010000257.1 GCA_023301795.1 Granulosicoccus sp. | reverse complement strand
TATTCATGAATCGCGGAAGGCCGCCCCGCCTAATTCTTTCCGGAAGGCCGGCCCCGACCGAACCCTTTTTCTGTAGCGGATTATATGGGGGCCGCCCAGGCAAGGAGCGGATCGCCGCCCAGCGGAATACGATCTGTATTTCGTCCGGGACGCGCAGTCCGGGACGCGCAGTCGGGGGCGCCCAGCCTGAGTAGGATTCGCTACAGGAAAAGGGGGTGCGGAAGATTTTGGTGTATTCATGAATAATCCGGGCTGGGTAACGAACACTTTCAGGCAACTATGGAAATCCATCCGATGCAAGATCTGACTACCTTACCCGTAGAATTCATTGGTCCTGCTGCGTGGTTGGGCCCGCAGATGCGTGCAGAGCCTGATAGATGGCTTTATACATTGACTGACGTAGAAGTTCAGGATCTGGAGCATGCGGCAACGCATTTCATGTCGCTTCAACAAGACATCAGAACCATCACAAAGGCGGCGTTCCCACTACAAGTGTTTGATCGTCATATTCGCAAGCTGCGCCAATGTCTTTTAAGAGGCACCGGCGTAGAGGTTTTGCGCGGCCTGCCGGTTGCAGACTATACGCAGAACTTTGCGCAAGCTGTGTTTTGCGGAATAGGCGCGCACCTGGGCAGCGCACGATCGCAAAATGCTGCTGGCGATGTGCTGGGCCATGTCCGGGATATTGGGGCCGATGCGAGTGATCCCAACAGTCGTATTTATCAGACCTGTGAACGTCAGACGTTCCACACCGACAGTGCAGATGTGGTTGGTTTGCTGTGTCTTCAGGACGCAAAAAGTGGCGGCGAATCATTATTGGTGAGCGCAGAGTCCATCTACAATCGAATGAAAGCCCTTCGGCCTGATCTACTGGAAAAGCTGTTTGACCCCATCGCCACTGACAGACGTGGTGAGATTCCTGAGGGGGCAAAACCGTTTGTGGAGATCCCGGTATTTAATTGGCATGAGGGATGTTTAACTGTTTTTTACCAGCGACAGTACATAGACAGTGCCCAACGTTTTGAAGAGGCTATGCAGTTGAGCACAGAGCACGTTGAAGCGCTGGATTTGTTTGATTCTCTGGCGAACGATCCTGAGCTGTGCTTTAGCATGCAGCTACAACCTGGCGACATGCAGTTCGTGTACAACCATTCACAGCTGCACGATCGCACAGGTTTTCTTGACTGGCCCACCCTCGACAAACGTCGTCATCTGCTACGTCTCTGGTTGTCGATGGAAGATGACCGCCCACTGCCTGATGTGTTTACACAGCGCTATGGTTCTATCGAGATAGGGAATCGCGGTGGTATCGTTACTGAACCCTAGTGTTCAGATAAACCAATCATTGAGCCTTCGCATTTACATTTTCGTAACCGTAAATATTAGTGGGTTTAGCTTGAACTACGTCAGTTGATAGTGTGCCAGTAAATGCTCTAGTTGCTGGGCGCATTCAACAACCTCGGTAGTTGCATTTCGCGTATCCAATAATGTTGTCACACTCGCCTGATTCTGATGCACTAGATCGTCTATATGGCTTCGTATGCTCGAGCTGCTACTAGCGGTTTGCCCAATGGTCTGACTTATTTCTCTGGAAACGGACGTTTGTTCAGTGATGGCTGTGGCAATAGTGCCTTGATAATGACTTACTTCAGTAACAATTTTGTTGATTACTTTGATGCAATCAACGGCACTGGTGCTGTCTGACTGAATGCTGCTAATACGTTTGCCGATTTCATCAGTGGCGTCGGCAGTTTGCTTGGCCAGTTCCTTGACTTCGTTGGCCACTACGGCGAACCCTTTTCCTGCATCGCCTGCTCTTGCAGCTTCAATGGTGGCATTCAAGGCCAGCAGATTGGTTTGCTCGGCAATTGTGGTAATGAACTTGAGAACATTGCCGATGTCTTTGCCGGACTCGAACAGCTTTTGAACGGTAACAATTGCGCCCTCGGTCAATCGAACAGCATTCTGTGCAACGTTATCTGCGCTTTCCGTGGTAGTGCTGATTTCGCGAATCGATGCACTCATTTGCTCAGTTGCCGTTGATGCTTCCATCATGTAGCTGTCAACACTCTGTGAATCGTATGCTACCGCTTTGGTGTTCTCATGCGTTTTTTCAGCGCTCTTGTCCAGACTGTCTGAGCTACTTGACAGGCGATTCGCAGCATTGATCAGTTGAGATGAACCGTGTTGTATCTTGCTCATGTCCTGATGGATATGCTGAATGAAATCGTTAATACCCTGCGCGATGACATCAAGTTTTTCATCATTGCCAAGCGTGATTCTCTTGTTCAAGTCGCCCTTGGTTGCTGCTTGCACAACAGTGTGCAATTCGCTTATGAGCTTGACCAGAGAAGCTGCTTGCTTGGCGTCCTCTTGCTTTGCGTCGTTTAATGACTGTTGGAGCTTGACGTCGTCTGTCACTATTTGCCAGGCAATCAGTGTTCCCATGCTCTGGTTGGCATCATCACGCAAGGCATGTATTGAAAGATTCAGATGCTCATTTTTCAGTTGCCTGATTTCGTTACACGGTAGTTGGCTGCTGGTACGACAAATTTGCCACAACTGATCGCATCCGAATTTCGCATTGCTGATGTTGTCACCTGTGGTGAAGCGGTGTTTAAATGCGCCTTGTTCTACAAGGTACGCAATTTCTTCCTGTGCATGAGGGTTCATGTAGCTCACCGCTCCCTCATTGTCGATCATCAGCATGGTGGCGGGGACTTGCGTGACGATGGCGCGAACGCTTTGCAGATCAACTTTCATATCGTTGAACATTGTGTTGATCTCCTGCCAATCAACATTGTCAGATCCCAGAGCCTTGCGCACAGCGGATAAGGTATGTTCAAGATCTGTCGCCATTTCTCCGAATTCGTCTTTGCGATTAAGTGACTCTGTTTCCTCAAGATTACCCAGCGACGCCTGTTTGAGACGATTTCGGAATACGACGACGGGATCTGCAATACTTCGGCTCACCGCGTAACTTGCCAAAATGGCAACGATGACTGCTGCCAGACTCAACAGAGTGCATTCCCAGACAAGTGTACTTATCGCATCGTTTGATTGCGTCACAAAAAGTTGTACCACGGCATTTGCTTCAGTGTGCAACGCCGCGTTGAGAGCCAGCAGCTTGTCTATCTCGCCAGCGTCACCGCGTTGTGCTGAGGACAAGTACAGTGTGGCCAATTCTTCCAGTTCGTCTACAAGGTGCTTGTTTTTGTCAAGAGCTTCTATAAGAGCTGGATTTGTTGTAGCTGGAACGTCTTTCGTGATGTTGTTTTTCGGGTCCACAACCAGTGTGCCGCCATCTGTCAACGTTTTAAGTGAATCCTTGAACAGTTGTAAAGTTCTGATATGGTCAGGCTCATTGCCCTGGATGGGTGAAATCGGGCTGTTGCCAGCGTGTATCACCTCTTTGACGTAACGTTGATTGAGCATCCTTTGCCGACCGGCTATGTTGATCAACGTAGCCTCCTCGCGTTGGGTATGTACACCTGTCGCCACGTCGGTAAGAACAAGCGTTAATGTTCCTAGAAGAATAATAGGCAACACGGCTAGTTTGGCCCGTAGCGGCAGTGACTCAAGAATTTTTATCATCATGCGGTGGTTAACGGCAAATTCTGAGTATGCTCCACGCATCGTGTAACCTATACCGCACCAGTTGATGTAACTATCTCAACACTTAGCCCACTAATTTTTCTTCGCTATGAGCACATCTGTTTCAAATCTATTTGATCTGACTGGAAAAACAGCTTTAGTGACAGGAGGGTCGCGTGGTTTAGGCTTTCAGATTGCTGAAAGTCTGGGTGAGGCAGGGGCCAGACTTCTGATTACAGCCCGTAAGTCACAGGAGCTGGAGTCCGCCGTTGCGCGTTTTACACAGTGCGGTATCGATGCTCAATGGATTGCAGCCGATACCAGCAATCCCGAAGAGGTGCAACGCGTGTGCGATACAGCCATGAGCGTTTTGGGGCACATTGATATTCTTGTTAACAACGCAGGTGCCACATGGGCAATGCCTGCTGAAGAGCATTCGCTTGCAGCGTGGGACAAGGTGATGAATCTTAATGTTCGCAGTGTGTTCCTGATGAGTCAGGCGGTGGCCAATGCCTGCATGATAGCTCGAGGTCAGGGGCGTATTATCAATATCGCATCCATCGCTGGCCTGGCAGGCTCCACTAAGGCACGTTTTATTGCCTATGGAACCAGCAAAGGCGCTATCGTTAATTTCACCCGCACTCTGGCTGCTGAGTGGGGAAGATACGGGATTAACGTAAACGCCATTGCACCGGGGTTTTTCCCGAGCAAAATGACGCACGGCCTGATTGATGATCTTGGGGAAGACAACATGACATCCAAAGTGCCTTTACAGCGGCTGGGGGATGAAGATGATTTGAAAGGTACGGCACTATTGTTTGCCAGCCCGGCGGGTAAGCATATTACCGGTCAGATACTGGCGGTTGATGGTGGTGTCAGCGCTGTGGTGCCGGTCTAGCCAGAATTACTCAGGTTCGCCAGCAGCCAGGTCTCGCAGCGCATATTTTTGAATTTTCCCCGTTGATGTTTTAGGTAGTGGTCCAAATAACACGTGCTTTGGTACTTTGAACCGCGCCATGTGCTCACGGCAGTATTCAATGATTTCCTGCTCTGTTGCTCCACCCGTCTTGTGTAATGTAACGAACGCGCAGGGTGTTTCTCCCCATGTCTCATCTGGCTTTGCAACAACAGCAGCCTCAAGAATAGCCGGGTGCCGATACAGCACCTCTTCCACTTCTAGCGTAGAGACGTTTTCGCCACCGCTAATAATGATGTCTTTTGCTCGGTCTTTGATTTCCACATAGCCGTCTGGATGTTGGACACCTAAATCGCCGGTATGAAACCATCCGCCGGCAAAGGCATCTGCCGTGGCTTGTGTGTTTTTCAAATACCCCTTCATGACAGTGTTGCCACGGATCATCAATTCGCCAATGGTCTTGCCATCAGCCGGCACATGCTCCATGGTGTCGCTATTAATAATGGCAGCATCCTCCAGAGTGAGGTAATGGACGCCCTGTCGAGCTACGCGTGCGGAGCGTTGTTGCAGATCAAGATCTTGCCAGTCGTCTTGCGGAATGCAAACAGTGGCTGGGCCGTAAGTTTCGGTAAGGCCGTACAGGTGTGTGACGTTAAAACCAATGGCTTCCATGGATTCAATCACGGATGATGGAGGTGCTGCACCCCCCGTGGCAATTTCAATGTTTTGGGTAGCACGTTTTTGTACTTCAGCCGGTGCATGAGCCAACATGTTGAGCACAATGGGTGCACCACACATATGTGTCACATCCTCTTGCTCTATCAGATTGAATATCAAGGTGGGGTCAACTTTGCGCAAGCACACATGGGTGCCCATGGCGGCAGTTACGGCCCACGTGAACGTCCAGCCATCGCAATGGAACATCGGTAACGTCCACAGGTATCGAGACCGATAGGTCACGCCCATTGTCGTCATGTTGCCAATAGCGTTCAAATAAGCGCCGCGGTGGTGATAAACACACCCTTTGGGATTGCCGGTGGTACCCGATGTGTACAACAGCGATATGGCTTGCCATTCATCGCTCACACCCTGTGGTGCATCCTCGGGTTTGGCAGAGCTGAGGAAAGACTCGTAATCGGTCTCGCCGAGCAGCTCTCCTGATTCTGCGAGTTCATCGTCAATATCGATAACGAGAATTTTACGATCCAGAGTGACCAAAGCCTCTTTGATGACTGGGGAGAACTCGCGATCGGTTAACAGTACTTTCGCTTCACCGTGTTCGAGTATGAAAGCCAGGGTGGTCGCATCAAGCCGGATGTTGAGTGAGTTCAAGACCGCGCCAATGAGGGGTACTCCGTTGTGAGCTTCAAGCATCTCCGGGGTGTTAGTGGCCATGATGGCAACGCAATCACCCACGCCTACGCCGTGACTGGCCAAGGCCGCCCCAAGCTGTTGGCTGCGTTGCCAGAACTGAGCGTAGGTGTAACGCCTCTTGCCATGGACAATGGCGATCTGGTGTGGGCGTACGGCCGCAGCTCTTCGCAGAAAACTGACGGGTGACAAGGCTTGCTGGTTAGCGACACACGGGTTCAGCGCTTTTTCAAAAATCGACACGGTTGTGCTCCGAAATAATTCTGATGTCTATGATGCGAGTGCGATAGTACACTGTGCGCAACCGACACTACCGCTCAAACAGCCTGCTCATGACCCAGATTACTTCCCACATCCTCGATACTTCTCGCGGTGCTCCCGCTGAAGCTGTCTTGATCACGTTGATGCAACAAAATGATGACGACTGGCTGATGTTAGGAACAGGCGCGACCAACGCCGATGGTCGGGTTGCTGATTTTACGGGTGAGAGGGATTCGTTACCTGCCGGTATTTACAAATTGACGTTCTACCTCTCCGACTATTACAAAGCCTTGGAGCAGAAGTGCTTTTATCCCCACGTGGATGTGGTGTTTGAAATTGACGGTGATGGGCAACATTATCATGTGCCTTTGCTGCTCAACCCGTTTGGCTATTCCACCTATCGCGGCAGTTAGGTTGTGGGCAACTGGAGACTCTCTTTAGCGGGTAATGCTGATGGAGTTTTCCGTAGGTTGCCTATGGATGCAGAGCTATCGTTTGACGATGGAGAAGCTAATTTCCGGACGCTTGCCTACACGAGGGGATAAATTCAGAATGCTGAAAGAATTGAGAGTGACCTGACGGTTGGCTTCCAGATCATCAAGCACCGATCGAGCGAAGTGATCTGCCCAATCAGGCAGTTTTCCAAACATCATGAATTGAGAAAACAGATCGCCTATTTCAGTATCGTCTGGGCGATCACCAAACCATGCAAGATAAGCCTCGATGAAAATCTTGAACTCACTGGTATTTAGCAATGCAGCTGCTTTCGAGATCGGGTGCATCAGGAAGTCTCAGTAACCGTTGTGTTAAGGCAGTACTCAAGGCGGACAGATTGTTTATTGATATAACTTGTTGTTACCGACCACATCATGCGTCGGTCTACTGCCGGCACCAATTGGATATTCAGATAACGGCTGTTGGTTGTAAGTTCTGACCCAAGATGCAGTGAGAATAGTGGCTTCTGTGTGTCAATCGTTGAAACTGTAGCGAATTTGGTTCAATTACCGCCACGGTTTCGGGATACTTAAGGCATGTGCTTGTAACTTGGGACCATACTTTTTATCAGAAGTTGCTGTCACTGAAGATTATCAAGTTCACACTTAGGTCATAGAGTGGCGGATGAATAGGGTGTTCTTGGACGCATAAACTTCGCATTGGGCACGCCTTGCATGTTGTATGTCGCTGGCCTTGTGATGCGTCAGCAATTCGACAGCCACCGCGTGCAAAAAACACTTTTTCGTGCGATACACTGTAAGGCTGCGCGACATGGCCTGATGGTAGCAAATGGACCAGTGTCGATTGATCCGTAATACGGGTCGCCATTTGTCATTCGGTGATGCATCAAGAGGGGTTACATGCGAAGCGCAAGTTCGATCATCAGCGCCTGTGTGTTCTGGTTGATCTGTCTGGTCGGTACCACGCCATTCGCGATCGCAGAATCGGGCGAGTACTTCACGCCAACCGGTGTCAACGAGCAAGGCTATATGACTCCCTTGCGCGGTGTCACATGTGATCAACCCGATGAGGCGACCCTGGCGGCCATCGTGCGTGTTGCAACCGACCACGGCAGCCACGCCAGCGGCATTGTATTTGATGAAAACCGAGTGCTGACAGCGGCTCACGCTGTGCAAGGAGCAGGGCACTTCTTTGTGCGTGTGGGCGATGCCTTTCGCTCTGCCGACCTTGTCATGGTGGACCATGTGCGCGATCTTGCAGTGCTGGCGGTAGACACAGACTCTATACAGCCTTTACGCGTATCAGTTTTCAGACCTGTTCGTCTTGATCCAGTCTGGGCTGCAGGATATCCACGTGCGCAAGCCATGGCTACATCGTTAGGCGTTTTTCAACAAGCTAGAGAGGGGACTTTGCACACCAGTGCAACTATCGATTCCGGTCAATCCGGTGGCGGACTGTTGAGCTGCTCTGCGGGTCACTGGTCACTAGTGGGCATGCTACGAGGCTATGGTGCGTACTTGCAAGGTGATCATTACGTAAAGCTAGAAAATCATTCGGTCTCTGTTGCAGGAAACACCATTCACGATTTTTTACGTAAGTTTCAATGATTCAACACGGCAAATTCGACAATGAACGCTTTAGCTATCAGTTTGCACGGCCTACTAGCTACCATCTGGGTGGGTGGGATGTTTTTTGCCTACGTTGTGCTCCGACCCGCGGTAGCTACGCTTGAGCCCCACCGGCGTTTAACGTTATTTAGTGGCGTTTTCAAGCGCTTCTTTCCCTGGGTCTGGATGGCAGCGTTGTTGTTACCGACAACCGGCTATTGGTTGATTTTTAATGTATTCGGTGGATTTGCCGGCAGTCCAGTGTATGTACACATCATGCACTTGCTGGGTCTCATCATGATCGCTCTGTTTATTTATCTCTTCTATGGGCCGTATCGAGTGCTAAAAAGAGAAGTGGCTGCGGAATCCTGGTCTGACGCTGGGATTGCCCTGAACAGGGTGCGCCACATCGTTTTGGTGAACCTGATTCTGGGCGTGGCATTGATTGTTATCGTCTATGCAGGCCGTTATGGACTTTTCAGCTAGCAGATAACACGTAAAATGCAAACTAATTCGCATTCTGTGGCTGATTAGTCGCCACTTTCAGTTTGGTTTAAGCCTAGTCAGCTAATGTTCAGCTTGACAACGGTCAAGCTTGTGCTTGGCCCATCTAGCCCGTCATATTTTGCGGGCATTGGAGCTGAACATTGTTTGGATTTGGTAAAAAACTGGATATTCCCAGCGCAGCTGATGCGCTTCCCGGCAGAGCTGAAGCTGTCAACGTAGCCGCGCGTAATATAGTTACCGGCAACCCAATGACCGGCCCTTATCCTGAGCAAATGCGTCAGGTTGTTCTGGGTATGGGGTGTTTCTGGGGCGTGGAGCGACTGTTTTACGGGCAAAAAGGTGTTTACACCACAGCAGTAGGTTACGCCGCAGGATCAACGCCTAATCCTTCCTACGAAGAGGTGTGTACCGGGAAAACCGGACACAATGAAGTCGTTCTGGTGGTTTATGATCCAGCGCTGATCTCGTTCGAGGCATTGCTCACGCTATTCTGGGAAAATCACGACCCAACTCAAGGTATGCAGCAGGGCCCTGACAGAGGAACCCAGTACCGCTCTGGCGTATACACCACCTCTGATGAGCAATTACAGAAAGCGTTGATCAGCAAAGACGCCTTTCAAAAATCGCTTTCCGACAAAGGCTACGGTGAGATCACCACAGAGTTAGCACCGATAGGTGATTTTTTCTTCGCCGAGGACTATCACCAGCAATACCTTACGAAAAACCCTGGTGGCTACTGCAGCATGCGCGGTACAGGTATCAATTGTGTTATTCCAACGGGTGTTACTGCGGAACAAACAACTAATTCTGTCTTGGAGCAGGGTGCGTGAATCCCGTGCTCTCACCCTTCACTGCTCCATTCGACGGTAGTTTTGCGATCGATGGTTGTTCGAGCACGCCACCTGAAGATGGCAAGGGGCTGAGCAAGAAGGGTTTAGAGAAAGAGCTTGCCAAGTGTGTAGCCAAGATCAGTGAGCTACAACGAATTCTGTATGCAGACGATCGGTACGCACTTTTGCTGGTTTTTCAAGCTATGGACGCTGCGGGCAAAGACGGCACCATACGGGCTGTTATGAGTGGTGTGAACCCGGCTGGATGCCAGGTTTCTTCGTTCAAATCGCCGTCCGACAAAGAGCTTGAGCACGATTGGCTCTGGCGCACAACGACCAGCCTGCCTGAGCGTGGCTGTATCGGTGTTTTCAACCGCAGCTACTACGAAGAAGTGCTCGCTGTGCGTGTTCATCCGGAGTACTTAGCTAATCAGCGACTTCCATCGCACGAGCCTTCAACGCTATGGAGTGAACGCTTCGAGTCAATTCGCCAGCACGAAGCACATTTGAGTCGAAATGGCACGGTTGTATTGAAGTTTTGGCTCAACGTGTCGAAACAAGAGCAGAAGAAACGGTTTTTGAAAAGACTGACAACGCCTGAGAAGTACTGGAAATTTTCCAACAGTGATCTGGCTACACGGGCGCGCTGGGACGACTACATGCAAGCTTACGAATCACTTATCAATGAAACATCCCGGGAGCACGCGCCGTGGTATGCCATTCCTGCTGACGACAAGCCTTATATGCGTCTGAGCGTGGCAAGAGTCATTTTAGAGACTCTGGAATCCCTGCCTTTGCGTTATCCCGAAAAGTCTGACAGCGAGCTTGGTTTGTTTGAAGAGCATATCGCTCAGCTTTCTGCGGAAGAAGGGATAGCCAAATGATGAATCAGGGTGTGGGTTTTGCTCTTGCTATGAGATGTGACGAATTTTTGGAAGTACGGTTGGTTGACGGAGAAACGAGATGAGATTTTGTAAATCAGTTGTTACTGACACACTCATACCACTGCCGGACGAAGTCACTGTGTGTGCCACAGTGGACGAGTATGGCGATGAGCACGTTATTACTGAATTGATGATTCGCCGTGCTTGCGAGCAGATGGATATAGAGCAATGCTGGCCTTGTGGCAACGGAGCGGTTAGCGGTACCCTTCGTCCCATCTCGGTAAAGACAGCAACGATTATCCCTTTTCGACTAAAAGCTTAAGGGTTATCTGGTTTCACCAAACAGGTACGGCTAAGGCGAGATAGCTATCTCGCCCCGTCTAATTAAACTAGCTGGTTCATCTCGAATATAGGCAGCAAAATGCCCAGCACAATGGTCAGCACCACTCCGCCCATAATCAGAATGACAACGGGCTCAAACAAACCCAGAAATACGGCCATCAAGGAGTTGAGTTCTCGTTCCTGGTGAGTGGCCGCTTTCTCCAGCATGGAATCGAGTTGCCCTGACGACTCTCCACTGGCGATAAGATGCAACAGCATCGGTGGAAAATACCCGGTTCGTTCCAATGCGTTACTAAGGGTCGATCCCTCCCGTACCTGAGCTGCAGCCGTATTGACTGCCTTGCGCATAGGTCGGTTGGTTATAACCTGCGCACCGATATCCAAAGCCTCTAGCACTGGGACGCCACTGGCTGCCAAAATGCTTAGCGTTCTTGCAAATTGCGCCGTATTGAATCCGCGTATAAGCCGTTTGAACAACGGTAGCTTGAGCAGAAGTGAATGGATTCGTGTTTTGAATGCCTCACCTTTCATTGCCCTCTGAAAAATAAAGAAGGCGACGACAGCAATGCCTGCAATCAACAACCCCCATTGGCGTACAAAAGCTGAAGTTGCCAACATGGCAGTGGTCAGGCCGGGCAGTTCCTGATCCATCCCCTCGAACACTTGCACCACTTGAGGCACCACGTACGCCAGTAAAAAACTGACAATAAGAATAGAAGCGAGTACCAGCACGCTAGGGTAGATAAGTGCCTTTTTAACCGTCGCATTGGCAGCCTGTCGCTCTTCTGTGTAGTCGGCTAAGCGTTCCAGTACAGCGTCCAGATGGCCGGACTGCTCACCCGCAGAAACGGTGGCTTGGTATATCTCCGGGAACACTTTCGGGTAGTCTGCAAGTGCCGTGGCAAATGCATGGCCTTCCATAACCTTGGCGCGTACAGACAGCAATAACGATTTGATTCTGGGCTTTTCTGTCTGGCGACTTACCGCTGACAGGGATTCCTCTAATGGCGTTCCAGCGGCACTGAGTGTCGCTATTTGCCGGGTGACCAACGCAAGATCATTGGTTTTTATGCCACCTCTGAACGTCGGTACAGAATTTGTTCCAGAGGCGCCTGCTTTGCGACCACTTTTGCTGCGGTCGCGTCCTGAGGTTTCTGCAACTTCGAGGGGAGTAAGGCTTTGCTGGCGCAACTGCGCCCGCGCCAATCTTGCTGTATCGGCTTCGAGAACCCCTTTTTTTTCCCGCCCGCGTGCATCCAGGGCCAGGTATTCAAAAGCAGCCATCAGCCCTCTCGGGTTACGCGCATAACTTCTTCTATTGATGTCTTGCCGACGAGCACCAGACGCATTCCATCTTCACTGATCCCGGGGCTTTTGGTTCGGGCGTATCGCTCGATATCGTGTTCAGAGGCGCCATCGTGAATCATGGTTCGCATGGTTTCATCCACCTTCACCACTTCGTATATGCCTTGCCGACCGGCGTAGCCCGTGTGATTGCAGTTATCACATCCATGCGCCTCGCACATTTGAGTGGCTTCGCTTGCAGTACTGCGCAAGGTTTGAAGCTCTGCATTAGTGGGCGTGTGTGGACGTTTGCAGCTTGTACATAACAGGCGCACCAGACGTTGTGCAACCAAGCCAACAAGGCTTGATGACAGCAGGAACGGTTCAATACCCATGTCGCGTAGTCGCGTTACAGCGCCCACGGCGGTATTGGTGTGTAATGTGGACAGTACCAGGTGACCAGTGAGTGATGCTTGTACTGCAATCTCTGCAGTTTCCATATCACGTATCTCACCGACCATCACGATGTCCGGATCCTGTCGCAAGATAGCGCGAAGGCCTCTTGCAAAATCCAGGTCAACTTTGTTATTAACCTGAGTCTGGCCAATTCCATCGATGTAATACTCGATAGGATCTTCTACCGTCAGGATGGAGAAGCGAGTCGTGTTGAGTTTGGCAAGAGCGGCGTACAGCGTTGTGGTTTTACCAGAACCCGTCGGGCCGGTTACCAGCACAATGCCGTGAGAGAGTCCAAGTGTGCTCTGCAGATCATTCAGCGCACCTTCAGGCATGCCCAAATGTTCCAGATCAAGCCTGCCAGCTTGCTTGTCGAGCAGTCGAAGCACGACGCGCTCACCGTGACCGGAGGGCAGGGTAGAGACCCGGACATCCACTGGCCGGCCGGCAACTCTCAAACTTATGCGGCCATCCTGAGGAAGGCGACGCTCTGCGATGTCCAGTTTCGCCATGACCTTCAGGCGAGATATGATGAGTGGCGCGATAGCACGTGGTGGTTCAAGCAGTTTCTGCATGACGCCATCAACTCGATAACGCACAGCAAGTCGTTTCTCGAACGGCTCAATGTGAACATCTGATGCACCCTTGCGAACCGCCTCGGTGAGCATGGCGTTGATCAAACGGATTACCGGCGCGTCGTCAGTGGATTCCAGTAAGTCTTCAGGCTCTGGTAGTGCATCGGCAAGCTGTGCAAGGTCCAGTTCGTCACCAAAATCGTCCATGATATCGGTGGCCTGACCTGTCTCACCTTCATAGTGACGAGTGAGACGGGCATCAAAATCCTCGGCTGACACAGCATCCAGAGTTATGGAGCCACCGCCAGACTTTCTGCGCGCTTCAGACAAGGCGTTGAGCTGTACGCCCGGGCGATGAACCAGCAGTAATTCCCCTGTATTGCTGCGCTCTAGCAGCACGCCGTGGCGCTTGGCAAAAGTGTAGGGGATATTATGGAAGCTGGAAGCTGCTGCTGCAGGCTCATCCTGAATGCCATCTATCACACCGATGACAGGATCGCCTATATCTAAAAAATCTGGTGAAGAAGCCACAAATTGTCTCTATTTATCTTAAAGAGTAAATTACTGAGAACCAGTCGTTGCCAAGCCGAGGATATCCTCGTCACTGACTTCTTTGCCACTCTCAGGTGTCTGCACCTTTGGAATGTTTTGTGGAATACCGTTTTGTTGCCGAATATTGGTGCTGGGCACCAGAGTATTCGGAGAGGTGTTACCGGTTTCAGAGACGCGCCTGCCATTAAAGTACATGTGCAGATCGGGTAGCTTTGGACGTGAACCCGCGTTTAGGTCTCCGTCACCGAACAGGCCAACCTGAGCTTTTCTCAGATCATCGTATTTGCTGCGGCTGTAGAAGTCGGCTGTTTCAGGGTCACGCAAGATAGTGGGATGCAGAAACACCATCAGATTACGTTTGCTCTTGGTGGATGTGCGGTATCGAAACAAACTGCCAAGCAGAGGGATATCGCCCAGGAAGGGGACTTTGTCTCGCGTATCACTGACTTGATCATCGATTAGACCACCCAACACCAGTGTTTGCCCATCTTCTACCAATACGGTGGTTCTGATGGAGCGCAAGTTGGTGGTGATATCCGCAGCGCCGCTAACCGACGTTGAGCTTACATCAGACACTTCCTGTTCGATTTCCATCTTGATGTTGTTGCCTTCGTTGATTTGCGGCGTGACCTTCAGCGAAACACCAACGTCCTGACGCTCAATCGTCTGAAAAGGGTTGTCGTTGGCTGCTGAGAGCTGCGTTCCCGTAACGAAAGGGACGTTCTGTCCTACTACGATTTCAGCTTCCTGATTGTCCAAGGTGACGAGCGATGGCGTTGACAGAATATTGTTGTCAGAATCACTGGCGATGGCTGAAAGCAGGAAGGCAAAGTCAACGTCACCACTGCCGAAACGTCCCAGTGCTGCAGTCAGCCCGTTGCCCAGTGCGGCGCCGCCACTGGCTATTGTTCCTACCAGTGCCTGTGTGGCTCCACCGAGATTGGTAAAGGCTGCAGGGCGGTTTGCGTCGACACCGTTAACGGCAAAGTTGACTCCCAACTGTGAGCTGTTATTGGTGGATAATTCTGCAATGATTGCTTCAACGAGTACTTGGGCACGGCGAATATCAAGCTGCTCGACCACGGCAAGAATGCTGCGCATCTCATCAGGTGGCGCTGTAATGATCAGTGCGTTGGTATCTTCATCTGCCTGTATATCGACGTTTGGTCGGTCATCCTGCTGAGGGCCACGTGGAATGAGTGAGGCTGTTGGTACATTGGGTTGTTGGGGAATCTGTACGCCATTGGCGTCTACGACGGGAGCTGATGGTGCGCCACCAGCACTAGCGGCACCGTCCAGATCTGAACCGCCTGTGCCAATCTGTGCCTGCCCTGCAGAAACACCGGTCAGAATCGCCAGAAGATCTGCGGCATTCGCAAAGCGAAGGTAGACAACACGAGTGTTGCCGCCAGATTCTACGGGTGTGTCCAGGTTTGCAATGATTCCGCGCATTCGGGTTCTGGCTGCCTGGTCGCCACTAAGCAGGATGTTGTTAGTGCGCTCATCGGCGGCGAATCGAACGGCTCCCGGTGTACCATCGATCTGCCCACCTCGGCTTTGCAGCGATGTAAGGATACGGATGACTTCGCTAGCCGAGGCGTAACTTAGTTGCACCAGTTCTACTTCGTCGTTATCGGGTCGGTCAATACCTGCAATGATGGTGATCAATCGTCCGATATTAGAGCCTCGATCGGTGACGATGAGTGTGTTGGTGGCCGCGTAGGCTGCCAGATGACCCTGCTGCGGCACGAGAGGTCGCAATATAGGCACAAGCTGTGCGGCTGGCACGTTCTGTACCTTGATAACTTGTGTTACCAATTGGTCGGACTCGGAGTCAGAGTCTGTGTACTGCGGCACAGGTCCCTGTTTGGCATTAACGTCAGGGACGATCTTGACAAGATCTCCACTAGGTACAGCCGCATACCCGTGAACCTGCAGCACTGAGAGGAAGGTCTCATACAGTTCGTCGGCATTCAGAGGTGTGGAGGAGATGACCGTGACACGAGCTTTGACCCGTGGGTCGACCACAAAATTACGTCCAGATTGACGAGACACCGTCTGAATCAGTGAGTGGATGTCCGCGTTTTTCAGATTAAGCGTAAAAGTGCCTTCCTGTGCATAGGCGTTGCTTGATATCCCCACGTTCAGAGCCAGTGACAGGCTCAGTGACAGGCAAGCTCCCAAGAGCAGGGCTTTTGGCCGAGCTGTGTAACTAGCGAAACGTTTTATCATAATTGTTTTCGGGGACCGACTTAGCCTTGATTGTAGAGCTTTGCAAGGGGTTGTCTGAATAAAATGGGCATAAATAGGCAAACTTTGCGCCTGTCTGTGAAGTGTTCACGGTGACGAGGCAGCGGCCGTTGTTGAATGTTTGAGAAACTACTGGGCCAACGATATGGATATCGGTACTTCGATGCCGTCTCGCAGAATGACTACTTCAAGGTTTTCAGCTTTCACGGCGTTGCGAAGCGCTCTGATGCCTTGCTTCTGGCTGTTTAACTGGATGTTGTTTACACGGGTGATGACGTCCCCGGCGACGATACCCTGAGCTTCAAGAATCTCAGGATTTTGTTTAGGTGTAATGCGGTAACCCACCAGTTTCCCGTTTTCCTGGTACGGCTCAGCTGCTACTACACGCCCCAGAATGGAAGGATTGCGTGCCAGCGTATCGCGCAATTCGCGTGGATTGGTTGGTAGTTCTACAGACTGGTTATTGCCCTCGTTCTGAGAGCGTTGTGCTGGCGCGGCTTGGACAGGTGCAAGCGCAATCGGCTGAACATTTTCAGGTAACGCGAGTTTTTCTAGTTTGCCATTGTTGCGTAGGATAACGTGATCAGCATAGACAGCCTCAAGGGAGGTGTCTCCCGTGATTTTGTCACCTACACCATAAGCATTTTGCTCAGCAGAGCCTGCGCTGATGATGGCAATGGCATTTTCTGCCGGTGTGAATGCAAAGACGCCTGCCAGTTGCAGATTTAGGCGAGTCTCTTCAATGGGGGCGGTAGGCTCGGGTTCTGTTACCTTAGGCGCAGGCTTGTCTGCGGCGTTACCGAAGAGGTGGGCGGCGGCTATTCTCTGCGCAAGTTCTGTTGGTGAAGGTGCACGATTGCCACTACCGCCAGAATTGGTAGCGTCAGGAATTGTTGTGCTGGCAACTGCTGCAGCTGTATCAGCTGGCAGGAATTTCAGGCTCAGGGCTGCCAAGGCGACGCCAAGTCCTATGACCATCAGGATATTAACCAGACGTGGCAATCGTTGTGGTTTGTTCTGCGATGAAGCGCTGACGCTCATTGTCCCTCTTTCTCAGTTTTCAAATTGTCGGTGCGATCCGGCTTTCGACGTCTCAGCTTACCCATACGGCTACTTTATAGTGATTCCTTCTAGAGGCAAAGGTTCGGCGATGACTTGAAGCTGTTTTACGGGCTTGACAGGCTCTACATGCAATCGCTCTTCACTATTTGTACCGGTAAGTCATATTTTGAAGCAAAACTGCTGCCATTAGATGGTCGAGATACCGTTCGGTAGAATTTTTTTGCCTGTGAGAGCAAAGGACGGTAGTTTGAACGTAATTGAGGTGTCGAGGCTCGTCCACACCGTGACGATTCGGGAAGAATAACCTGAACATCGGGTGCTCGCGACTGGCGGCGGACTATTCATTAGATTAGTCATTGCGATCTCAGCGGCAAAAGGACCCCTAACTTGAGCTTTCCGCAGGTTTTACGTCAACAGGGGGGGGGCAGTCTTTCTTGCTGCTCCCAGTTCCTGACTAACATTTTGTTTAGGATCTAGGGCTAAGTGGTAAATCCCAATAGCTGGTGCATCGGTGGTCGTCAGCTTCAATTGGCAATATTGATTTGGCGGTCGGCGGCTTAGCTTGGCTGCCCGGGTTACAAGCCGTAGCTTTTAGGCCGGGTCAATCACCTGATTGACCCCGACCAATACTGCAGTTTCTACTAAACCATGTCCTTCAGGTTTTTCAAAGGTAGTACCTTGACCACTTTGCGAGCTGGCTTTGCTTTGAACATGGTTTCTTCGCCGGTGAACGGGTTGATACCTTTACGGGCTTTTGTCGCAGGCTTCTTGTTCACGCGAATTTTCATTAAGCCCGGAACGCTGAATGTGCCAGGGCCGCGTGGCTTGAGGTTATCTTGAATCAGGCCATTGAGTGCTTCAAACACAGAAGCAACTTCTTTGCGGCTGAGTTCCGTAGTCTCGGCAATAGATGCCATGATTTCGGATTTGGTCGGTGGCTTCTTTACCGCCGCTGCTGCGGTGGTTTTTTTAGCTGTTGCCTTTTTAGCTGTTGCCTTTTTCTTGCCAACTGCCTTTTTCTTGGCTACTGCTTTTTTCTTCGCCGCCATTGTTTCTTCCTCTGTTAATTACTGGGTTTGGTGAGAAGTGTTTTCTTCTCTTCAAGTGCTGCCACTGGATACGTATTACACGTACCTGTCTTTTGAGACGCGCGAAAATTAACACAGACAGACTTAACACGTCAGTAAGTTATAGGATAAAAACGCGAAAAACACTGCTTTTTTAGTAAAAATTGATCTCTAGAATCATTTTCAGCTGTATTTTCAGTGTTTTTCGACTTGCCAGCCTTATAAACCGAACAGTTGGCGTAGTGTTCCGATGAAGAAAATTCGCACTGCAAACAAGCCAATGATAGTGAAAAATACCGTTAGATCAATCCCACCCATGGGCGGTATTAGTTTTCTCAAAGGTCGCAAGACTGGCTCACTGATGGCTGCAACCATAGCCTGTACAGGGTTGCCGCCAGCGTTGGGTAGCCAGCTGAGTATTGCCTGAATAATCAGTGCATAGATAAATACATTGAAGAACTGGTGGATAACATCCAGAAGACTCAGCAGTATAAGTTTGACCAGGGGCAGTTGTGCGATCACTGCTGAAGCTCCAATGGCAGGCACTGCACCCAGACTCATATATTTGAATACAATCATCTTCAGGAACAACACTGAGAACAGCAGTACCACTGATGCTGTGTCGTATTGCTTGATACTGGGTATGACACGTCGCAATGGAATCAGCAGGGGATCCGTCAATTTGACAACAGCTTGCGCAAGCGGATTGTAGTAGTCGGCACGGACCACTTGCATGACAAACCTGACGGCCACAATGGTTGCGTATAAATTGAACAGAATGCCTAAAATAAAGCCGATAGCACTTAGCGCTGGATTGGCCATGGTTACTCTCCGGTGTCGTGGTAGGTTGTAAGTCCGATGAAATGACAGGCAACTGCTTGTTCGCCTGTCATTTCATTCGAGGGTATATCAGAGCAGGACCTATAATCGGCTGGCTCGGTTTATACATGAACGGTTCAGGCTAGTTCGTCGCCCAGTTCGGTTGCCCGCATTCGCGACGCCTGCAGTGCCGCTTTGATGATGGAAGGTGTTTCAGAATCGTTAAACACCTGAAGCGCAGCAGCAGTTGTGCCACCCTTTGAAGTAACGTTCTCACGTAACACAGCAGCGCTCAGATCGCCTTGGCGTGCCATGCTTGCAGCTCCAAAAGCGGTTTGCGTGGCCAGTTTCTCAGCTGTGTCGTATGGCAGGCCCATAGATACACCTGCTTCAATCATGTGCTCTATCAGGTAGAAAAAATAAGCAGGTCCACTGCCTGACACCGCAGTCACGATATCCAGTGCTGATTCCTCGTCCACCCAGAGTGTCATGCCGGCGCTGTTCAATAGCTGTTCAGCGAGTTGCCTGTCGGGCTCGGCGCATTGCGCGTTGGCATAGAGGGCAGTCGCCCCCAGGCCAAGTAACGCCGGTGTGTTGGGCATACAGCGTATTAGCGCAGCCGCATCAGGTAACCATGCTCGCATACTGCTTTCACGCACACCGGCAGCGACTGATATGAAAACTGGATGGATGGGGACAAACCCATCGGCATCCGTGTCGCTCATGTAGCTCGAAAACGCGCGACAGACTGGTTCTACGATATGCGGTTTAACGGCAATAACGACGCCCAGTTGCCGATCATCAGCATCAACATGTGCAAACAACGCAGGAATAATGCTCTCGATTGAGTTTGCACTGAGGACGCCGAGTGCTTTTGAAGCGCGTTCACAGGCTTGCTCATTAGGATCCAGCACACCAATGTGTGTTGCGTTTTCCCCCGCACCCAGCAAACCACCGATAAGGCTGCTTGCCATATTCCCTGCACCTACAAACAGCCAGCGCATCAGCTTGCTAGTGTCTGGCGCTTGTCAGCCAGTACTTTCAACAGTCGCCCGAAAGCCTCTTCAAAAGACTTTATTCCATCAGCCTCTAGTGAGTCGGTAAGGTCCGACAACGAAACGCCGAGCCCGGTCAAGGAAGAAATATCCTTATGGGCCTGTGCAAGTCCGCCAGTTAGTCTTGATTCGGCAACACCGTGATCCATAAATGCCTCTAAGGTCTTGGGTGGCACGGTATTAACAGTATCCGGTCCAATTAGCTCTTCTATATAGAGTACGTCGGAGTAGTCAGGGTTTTTCACTCCGGTACTGGCCCAGAGGAGTCTTTGTGGCCGTGCGCCTTGCTCTTTCAGTTTGGTGAATTGCTCACTACCAAACAGGTTGACGAAATGACCGTAGGCCACTTTCGCGTTGGCTATAGCAATTTTGCCGGTGAGCGCCTTGGCTTCCGCGCTACCCAGTGCGTCCAGTGCTTTGTCGGCACTGACATCTACACGACTGACAAAGAAACTTGCCACTGAGGCGATTCGCGCTATTGAATGTCCATCAGCATGTCGACGTTCCAGGCCACGGATGTAGGCCTGTGCAATTTCCTTGTATCGCGATACGCTGAAAAGCAGAGTGACATTGACGTTTATGCCAAGCGCGGTAAGCGCCTCAAAGGCTTTTACGCCTTCACTGGTGCCTGGGACTTTAATCATCAGGTTAGGGCGGTTTACTCGGCCGTGGAGCTCCATGCCCATTTTGATGGTGCCTGCAGCATCATGCGCCAGCTCCGGTGTCACCTCAAGGCTGACCATGCCATCAACACCATCAGTTTCCTCGTAGGTATCTGCAAAGGCATCGGCGGCAGCTTGGATGTCGGCGATAGCTAACTGATTGAACAGTTCGAGTTCACTGACATCACTTTGGTCGGCGACTATAGCGGCAATCGTCTCATCGTATTCGTTTGTGTTGGCGATAGCCTGCTCAAAAATAGCTGGGTTCGACGTTAGCCCTTTAAGCTGATCTTCGTTGATCATTCGTTGTAGCTCGCCATCAAGCAGGCTTTTCTGGATGTAATCCAGCCAGAGACTTTGTCCAATGGCGTAGGCGTCAGCCATGGCGTTCGAGGAGGTAGCTGTGCTCATGAGTTCTCTATCCGTTTATTAGTGGTTAGTTTATCAACATTCGCAGCTGTCGCCGACTGTTTGGCAACGTTGGCTGGTTGTTCGCAATCTGATTCAGCTATCTATTAGCTGTCGCGTGCGCCGAAGATGGCAGTGCCTATCCGCACAATGGTAGCGCCTTCGGCTACTGCAGCTTCCAGGTCACCACTCATGCCCATGGACAGCGTATCCAGCTCTGGGTGCTGCAATTGCAAAGACTGTAGGGCCTGGCGTAACCGTGCCAGCACCTCGCGCTGTTCGTCTAATTGCTGGCGAGGTGCGGGTATTGCCATAAGGCCGCGCAGGCACACGCCCTTCAGTGCCGCGCAGTGCGTCGCAAGCTCTGGCAGCTCCTCGATACTGATGCCAGCCTTCGACGCCTCATTGTCAAGATTCACTTGTAAGCATATGTTCAGCGGTGGCAGATGATCTGGCCTTTGTTCGGCCAACCGTTTGGCGATCTTGAGCCTGTCTACACCATGGGCCCAATGGAAGTGTTCGGCAATTTGAGCTGTTTTACGCGACTGAATGGCGCCGATGTAGTGCCAGATGAGGGCCGTGTTGTTAATTTCCAGGATCTTGGCAACCCCTTCATCAACATAATTTTCACCAAACGCTATTTGTCCGGCTTGTGCCGCCGCTGTCACGGCAGTGGCTGGTTTTTTCTTGCTGACAGCTAACAGTTGCACGCTATCAATGGTGCGTTGGTAGGTGTGCTCGAACTCGCTGATCTGAGCTTTGACAGAATTTAAAGTGACTGCAATATTCGGTGTGTTTTCGTTCACGTTATTCGATTCCTGAGCTGCAGTTTACTGTTTGTGTACGGATGATCCGCGAATAGGGGCTAAGAAAAAACGAAAACGGCCGACACGTAGGGGAGTAAGCAGCCGATAGGAAGTTCAAGGTTGCCACGCGCTTGAACTTCCTGCATCGCCTTGAGTAAACACTTCGGTACAGGTCTGTCGGCTAAGAACATATTAAAGGGTACGTTTCATGGATATTGCACAGCTACTTACTTTTAGCGTGAAGAACGGCGCATCGGACATGCACCTCTCAGCTGGATTACCGCCCATGATACGCGTGGACGGTGATATGCGACGTATTAATGTGCCCGCGCTAGACCATGCCGCGGTTCAGGCTATGGTGTACGACATCATGAATGATAAGCAACGTAAGGATTATGAAGAGAAGCTGGAGACAGATTTCTCTTTCGAAATTCCTGACACTGCAAGATTTCGCGTTAACGCCTTCAATCAGAACCGAGGTTGCGGTGCTGTGTTCAGAACAATCCCCACTGAAATTCTCACTTTAGAACAGCTGGGTGCGCCAAAGATTTTTCAGGAAATTTCCGCGTTGCCTCGAGGCATTGTATTGGTCACAGGTCCAACAGGTTCGGGTAAGTCGACAACGCTTGCAGCGATGATGGACTACAAGAATGACTCTGAGCTTGGGCATATTCTGACAATCGAAGATCCGATCGAATTCGTGCACGAGAGTAAGAAATGTCTGATTAATCAGCGTGAAGTGCATCGTGACACCTACGGTTTCTCTAACGCGTTACGCTCAGCGTTACGTGAAGATCCTGACGTAATTCTGGTGGGAGAGATGCGTGATATGGAAACCATCTCCCTGGCATTGACCGCTGCTGAGACGGGGCATCTTGTGTTTGGCACGTTGCACACCAGTTCTGCTGCCAAGACTATTGACCGGATTGTTGATGTATTCCCGGCCGGTGAAAAGCCGATGGTGCGCTCAATGCTATCGGAATCATTGCGTGCAGTAATCTCCCAGACGCTACTGAAGAAGAAAGGTGGTGGCCGAGTGGCAGCACACGAAATCATGATGGGGACCCCGGCTATCCGTAATCTTATTCGCGAAGACAAGGTGGCGCAGATGTACTCCGCTATCCAGACTGGACAAGGGCACGGCATGCAGACTCTGGATCAGAATCTGAAAGAGTTGGTCAAGCGCGGTGTCGTTGATCTGGCCGAAGCCAAAAAGAAAGCGCAGAACCCAGACAGCATCATGTAGAGCCATTTGGTATTGATGTTCGGTCGAGGCTCTACCGCTACTTGCTGCGGGCAAGTTTCAGTCCAGACATCGATGTGTGCGTTATTTGTGGCAGTTTGCTTGCAGTGAAGTAATACCCAATAGAGGATTAGTGATGGACCTGAATGTCGCAAAGCGTTTCATGGATGAGTTGCTGGTTAGCCTGTACAAGAAGGGCGGGTCAGATTTGTTTATCATCGCAGGCGCTGCGCCGTCGATGCGAATACATGGCAAAGTAACGCCTGTAATGGACAAAAAACTCTCTGCAGAACACACGCTTGCGCTGAGCCAGTGTCTGATGACCGAAGCTGAACGCGATGAATTTAAAGCGAAGAAGGAGTGTAACTTCGCTATAGCGCTGCCGAAGATATCGAGATTTCGTGTAAACGCTCTAGTGCAGCGCGGTAGCGCGGGGCTGGTAGTGCGAATAATTCCTAATGATATTCCTTCATTTAGTGATCTGAACATGCCCGACATCCTGGCGCAGATTGGCATGGCCAAGCGAGGCTTGGTTATCTTCGTGGGCGGTACAGGCTCAGGTAAATCTACAAGCCTTGCCTCGATGATCGATTATCGAAACGAGAACTCAAACGGCCATATCATCACCATAGAAGATCCGGTGGAATTCGTGCACCATCATAAGGGCTGTATCGTTACTCAACGTGAGGTTGGTACCGATACCGAATCGTTTGAGGTGGCACTGAAGAACACGTTGCGACAGGCACCCGATGTCATTCTTATTGGTGAGATACGTGATCAGAAGACAATGGAACACGCGATTGCCTTCGCAGAAACCGGCCATTTATGCCTAGCTACTTTGCACGCCAACAACACGAACCAGGCGTTGGATCGGATAATAAACTTTTTCCCTGAGACGCGACATAAGCAGCTTCTTTTGGATTTGTCATTGAACATCAAAGCCCTGATATCTCAGCGTCTATTGCCCACGCCCAGTGGCAAGGGCCGTCGTGCTGCTGTCGAAGTGCTGCTTAACACCCCACTGATGTCAGACCTGATCATGAAAGGTGAGGTGCACGAAATAAAGGCGCTGATGAAGAAAAGTAAAGATCAGGGCATGCAAACCTTTGATCAGGCGTTGTTTCAAATGCTTGATGAAAATGCCATCACTATAGAAGAGGCTATGCGTAACGCGGATTCTGTGAATGATCTTAGACTCAGAATCAAGCTGGCAGGTGGTAACTCTTCAGCAGTGGATGAGATGATTGCCAATTC
>JALZVU010000256.1 GCA_023301795.1 Granulosicoccus sp. | reverse complement strand
AAGCCAATGAGTTAATAGTGGTACGGGAAGTTTATCGACTAACGGTGCCCATATAAATTTGAAAGAGTAACCCAAGGCTGCCCATGAAAAGTACGTGATAGCTGATTTTTCCAAGCCAGCTTCCGTCAACCAAGCACTAAGAGACCCGAAGATCAGTAAAATGGGCACACCGGCTGAAAAGCCGAGAAAGAGCATAACGAGTGCATTTGGAGTGAAAAGTACATGCACACAAGAAATGATGGCGGCGATGCAGGCGGCTCGAAAAAACCACAATGGTGCGCCTGCCAGCATTTCAAGTAATGGGTTGAATGCGGATAAGCTCAATAGTAAAAAGCCTATGAATAAAACAATGCCAGCAATTTTATTACCTGGTGTGTTCCAGTCAATTCCACCAGCCATAGTGCACCTCATCCGCATTGTTTTGATCGCGCCAACTATAGCTTGTTTACGGAGTATTCTGCTAATGTAAATCAATATTGGCGAGGGGCTTTCTTCACGTGAAAGTTGGGTTTTTTAGATGAGAATTAACCGATTTCGTACTAATCGCTGCCTCTATTACAGCATCTAAGTACCGGAGGCGGCCCCGACTGTACTCTTTTTTACTTAATCTCACCTAAAGAGACTTGTAGGTCTTCCACCTTGATCAATCGCTGCGATGCTAAACCCTTACCTGCGCCAATACCATTCAGGTGTGCCATTGCTTATGGTAAAGGGGCGACTGTTTTGAGATAGGAAAAGTAACAACAGAGCGAAATATTCGGCAAATCCCCAACACATCCCAACAACCTAAGCCACCATAAACTCCACATTCCACCTAGCACCTGCAGACTGTCTAAAAACATCATCCACTTTATAGCAGCGATACCCATTCAACACAGGCTCAGAGCAAGATACACATATATCCTCTGAACCCGCCAAAGAATAGTGATGATCACTACTAGACAAATCGTTAGCAGTCGATTGGCGGTACCTCATATCAATACCCTTACAATCAACAACACGAAAGCGACAACGCGTTATTTCGTGAGCCCGTATTTGTGCAAAACCAACGACATCCGGGGTCGACAGGCAGAACTGGCAATGAGCTCCCGTCGTTACTCGTTTTGCATTCCACGTCTGCGTATTAGGATGCAGTATAAATGACACGAAGATGACGTGCCCTTGAATCAGGCTAGAACACGCACCGCACAAATTGCAGACGGATCAGCCACCTTGTGGAATATGGTTGAAGCTACGTTTAGCAAGGCTGATTATCGTGGCTGCTTAAAAGAAGATAACGGGGAGTTAGGTTGTTTTTTGATGGTGACTGATCAGAACCGCAGCGCAAGGAGAGAGATGCCATATTTCACTTACAGCGATTGGCTAGGCGGGGCTGCACTGCAAGCATGGATATAAACTGCATAAAAAGCAGGGTGCATGATCGGGTATACTGAAAATACTGTGTCTGTATTAATGAACTCTCCTTAGAGCTGCCATTCTAAGTGCCAACAACGCAACCAGCTTGGTCTTAAACAGGTGAAATGATGAACAAAGAAGTCAGCGGGCTTAGTGTCGATTCATGTGTGCTACCTTTTCTTCCAATGCTGTATGTCGCTTGGTCAGATGAGGTCATCTCTCCAGCGCAAATTCGTAGTATAGAAAATGTATTGAGTACCAGTAGTTGCCTGCAAGTTGATCAGCGTCAGTTGATCCAGAAGTGGCTCGATCCTGCGAATCCGCCGTCACCGACTGAACTGCAGGGTTGGTTGTCATATATACGAGCAAATAGCAGTGAACTGACTATGGATGAGCGCCGCTCGCTTGCTGAGCTTGGCGCATCATTGGTGGACGGTGAAGCTCTGTCAGAGAGTTGCTCAACCGTAAATGCTCTGAAAGAAATTGAAACAGAGCTAGGTGTTCTAGGCGAGGAAGCTACAGCTGAAATGCTGGGCAAGCAAGCTGTGGTTGTTGACAAGCCAAAGCGGAAAAACCTGGATGTTAAAGCCCTTAATGCGTATCTGGACGGAGAGCACGCAGCTCTTCGTAATGATGTTCGGCAGTTCTTTCTTGATCCCAAGTTATCGTTGGATCGCATACCCGAAAAGAAGGACGAATACCGTGAACTGATTTTCGAATGGTGCGAATTGGCTGCTCAAAAAGGTTGGGGCGCATTGGCTTTTCCAGAACATGCTGGCGGCAAAAATGATGTAGCACTTTACATGGCCGTGTTCGAAGAGCTGGGCTACCACGATCTTTCACTGACTATTAAGTTTGGTGTGCAATTTGGCTTATGGGGTGGCAGTGTTTTTTGGCTAGGCACAGAGAAGCATCATCACAAATACCTGAAAGACATTGGCACGCTAGCGTTGCCTGGTAGCTTTGCTATGACAGAAGGTGGCCATGGTAGTAACGTGCGTGATATTGAAACCACCGCTACTTTCGACATGGATAAAGATGCGTTTATCTTGCACACACCAAACGAATTGGCGCGTAAGGAATATATTGGAAATGCTGCAGTACATGCAAAAGCCGCTACCGTCTTCGCCCAGCTGATAACTAACGGAGAATCACACGGTGTGCATGCGTTTGTAGTGCCGCTGCGAGATAGCGAAGGGACGCTAGAAGGTGTACGAATTGAAGACAATGGCCGCAAGCTCGGCCTGAACGGTGTTGATAACGGTCGCATCTGGTTTACCCATGTTGTTGTGCCTAGGGAAAACCTGTTAGATAAATTCGGTTCAGTTGATGCTAAGGGAAACTATTCAAGCCCAATCACCAGTCAAAGCAAACGTTTCTTTACCATGCTTGGGACGCTTGTAGGAGGACGCGTGGGTGTGCCTTATGCAGGTTTGAGCGCTGCAAAGCTGGGATTAACTATTGCCATAAAATACGCAGAAAAACGCACGCAATTCGGCCCTAGTGGCGGTGATGAAATCAGTATTCTTGACTACACAACACATCAACGCAGACTCATGCCGTTGCTAGCGCGAGCTTACGCATTTCACTTTGGTCAACAGTACAGTTTAGGGCGTTACGTTAATAAGACAGAAGAAGATGGTCAGGAAGTCGAAGCAGTTGCGGCTGGTATGAAGTCTTTGTGTACATGGTTTACTACGGAAGCATTGCAGGAGTGCCGTGAGGCTTGTGGTGGCAACGGGTACTTGTGGGAAAATCGTTTCGCCGATATGAAAGCCGATTCTGAAATCTTCACAACCTTCGAAGGCGATAACACTGTACTGCTACAACTAGTGGCCAAAACACGCTTGTCGCAATTCAAAGAGAGTTTTGGCAACATGGGATTTGTGAGCACCATGCGTTTTGTAACAGATATCGCCAACACGGCCATCACTGAATTGAATCCTCTTATCACGCGTAATGTTGATCGTGATCATCTACTGAGCCGTAGCTTCTATACTGCAGCTTTTAACTATCGTGAATCCTATTTGCTACGGTTGGTTGCGCAGCGATTGAGAAAGCGCGTGAAGAGTGGCATGGATTCGTTCGATGCAGTTCTTGAATGCCAACCCATGATGGTCGAGCTGGGAAGAGCTTATATTGAGAGGCTAGTTCTTGAACAATTTGTAGAAGGCGTAAAGGCTGCAGACGAATCGATTCGGGAACCATTGCTTCAGCTGGAGCAGTTATATGCGCTATCCATGATTGAAGAGCACAAAGGCTGGTATTTGGAAAATGGGTATATCGAGGGTCGGAAATCTGTCTACATCTCGAAGATGGTCGACGAACTATGCCTTGCCACCCGCGCCGATAGTGCAGAGCTTGTCACAGCTTTTGGTATTCCCGATGGGCTCATCAAAGCACCTATAGCGACTGAGTATCCTTATCGGTAAGCAGATAGCATCCTACAAGGTATGCTCCTACTAGGAATTGCTACAGCCCATGTTTTCAATGAGTAATAACCAGCGTTGCGCATAATGTTGTCTACCGTTACTTGAGCTGCAATATTCCATTTATCAAAAACAAGCTGCGTCCGTTCAGTTTTGGTGATACCGCGAAGGATAACTACACCACTGCCCTGCTGGCTATATACGAGAAAATTGATGCTCAACTCATGCTAAATTGTTTGCGTGGGCATACTCACGTTCATGCAAACAATATGGCGTAGTCAGGAACTTGCTCGGTGAAATCGATACCTTTCGCGTGCAATATCAACAGCAGAGAAAAGCGATCATGGGACAGATCGTCAGGAAAGACCTGCAAGATTCAGCAGCAGAGAAGTTGATTGATGAATACTGCCAGGATCAAGGGATCAGCGATGTCGATAGGTTTACCGCGATGACTCTGGTTGATCTCAGCACTTTGCATACGGGAGCCAT
>JALZVU010000255.1 GCA_023301795.1 Granulosicoccus sp. | reverse complement strand
CGTGACATCGATTCCGCGGTGGTCTCTTGCCGTGAACGTTATTGCGGCTTCTTGAAAAAACTGTGCTGTCTATCATGAGTATGCGGCAATGGTGGCTTTATAGTGTTGAACATGAGTAGCTAGTCACTGCAAATTACGGGATACTCTGCGGCACTTGGTTTTTAGCTACCCAATGGATATCGGAATGAAGCCAACTGCAAGAATGCAGCTACTCACTAAGCGCACAGTATTGGCATCGTCGATGGTGTTGCTTGGGTTTATGGTTCCGTGGACATCGGCCTATGCCGCCTGCGAACCCGTTGATGCCGACGGTAATGTTCCTCCACCGGTATTTGCCCCACCACCGGCACCGGGCACTCAAGCACCTGCAGCGGCACCCGAACAAGCTCCATCATTAACGGGTGATGCCAACATTGGTAGTGATGAGGCGCTTGAAGCAGGGGCGTCCGCGGTCAGTGTGTTGCCCGATGTCTGTTCTGTGGCCACCGATGCCAATAACGACGATTTAGTGTGGGTGCTTAATAACAGTGATACCGGTCAAGTAGATAGTGATGGCGTGCAGTTTCAGCTGAGCTTTTCCGGTGACGCTCAGCAACTGAGTATTGTGGCTGACAGTGGTGCCTCGGAAGGACTGCGCACAGTGCAACTGTTTATTGCTGAAGAAGGTCAATTAGACCAACGTACAGCGGCAGTTTCGTTTTCGATTGATATCGTGGCTGGCTCAGTCGACGTAGCGCCACCGGTTGTTGATGATCCGGTTGAGCCGCCAGTAGCACCCGAAGAGCCAAGCGCGCCGCCAGAAGTTCCGGCTGTGCCTGAAGAGCCGAGCGTTCCGCCGGTAGCTGAAGCTCCAGCTGCGCCAGAGGAAGCCCCGGCAGATCCGGTTGCGCCGCCAGAAGCTCCAGCTGCGCCAGAGGAAGCTCCAGCAGATCCGGTTGTGCCGCCAGAAGCTCCGGCCACGCCAGAGGAAGCTCCAGCAGATCCGGTTGTGCCGCCAGAAGCTCCGGCTACACCAGAGGAAGCTCCAGCAGATCCGGTTGAGCCGCCAGAAGCTCCAGCCACACCAGAAGAAGCTCCGGCAGATCCGGTTGTGCCGCCAGAAGCTCCGGCCACACCAGAGGAAGCTCCAGCAGATCCGGTTGTGCCGCCAGAAGCTCCGGCTACACCAGAGGAAGCTCCGGCAAATCCGGTTGCGCCGCCAGAAGCTCCGGCTCCAGCAGAAGAGGCCCCGGCAGATCCGGTTGAGCCGCCAGAAGCTCCGGCCACACCAGAGGAGGCTCCAGCAGATCCGGTTGCGCCGCCAGAAGCACCGGCCACACCAGAGGAAGCTCCGGCAGATCCAAGCGTGCAGCCTGAACCTGAAGCACCAGCCACGCCAGAAGAGGCTCCAGCAGATCCAAGCGCGCCACCAGTAGCTGAAGGTCCGGCCACACCAGAAGAAGCTCCTTTAGATCCAAGTGTGCCAGCCGATGTGCCTGACGCATCTGTACCAGAGACCGTGGAAGTACCAGAAGCCCCTGTTGGCACTGAACCACCGGCAACCATCACCGACACCGCGCCTATTGCACTTGAGGTGGTGACTGAATCATCAAATCTGATAACGCTACAATGGCAACCCGGTGAGGGCTTTGCATCTACTGGCTACAACGTCTATCGTAACGGTAGTTACTTAGCCACGGTGAGCGACAGTAATTTTGCCGATACGCAAGTTGATCAAGGCAACATCTATTACTACGCTGTTGCAGCATTCAATGCTAACGGGGACATAACGTCACAGTCCGATACGTTGATTACGTCGGCAACCAACGATTCGACGCCAGCGCAATTATCTCCACCCGTTGCCCCACCTGCCTTGATCATCCGACAGCTGGTGGATGAGCTTGGTGTTCTTCTTACGTGGGCTGCTGGCAGTGATGATGTCGGGGTGGAAGGCTACAACGTCTATCGCGATGGCAGCTATGTGGGCACCTCCATGGGGCAGCTATTCATTGATCGAACAGCCAGTAGTGATACGCATCGTTATCACATCGTGGCATTCGATGGAGACGGCAACTTCTCACGCATCAATTCAAGTACGGCGCGCACCCTAGCATCCGGTGTTGCAAACTCTGCCATTTCCAATTTATATATTGATGGGGTAGAGGCGATAAATTCAGCAGTGGCTGAACCGCTGTGGTTGGTTAATACCAGCAGTCGCATCATCATTGTTCAATCTGAAGCAGGTGCGGTGGCGCTTTGGGCCGCTGGTAATAGTGCACCGGCTACCTCGGTGGCGTTTCCTTCAACAGAAGGCAACTTGCGTATTCACGTTGTTGATAGAGACGCGGCAGAGGACGACTTTGTAGTGTTAATGGATATTGATGTTAACGAGACAGCTTCCAGAGTGCTCTTGATTGGTGATGATCAATTGCTGGCTGAGTGATAAGTATTTTTTGGCAGACCCCTAGCCCAGTCTATCCATGCATGCTTGGGGGCGCCCGGCTAGGGGCGGCCGGCCAGGTGCGCCTAGCCCGGGACGCCCAGCCGAGGACTTTCGTTCAGATTCATGAACAGTCCAGGTTGGGCTGGCTCGTCTGATCATTCATCATCGGACAGCATCGGAAACAAGCCTGACATGTCCACAGAGATATGAGGCAG
>JALZVU010000254.1 GCA_023301795.1 Granulosicoccus sp. | reverse complement strand
ACTAACGAAATCAGAAATTACGGCGAGAACAGCAGTGGTGATTCCCGAGCTCCACTCACTTTGAGAAATGAACTCATTGGGATTCAGGCAGACATTGATGCGCAACGCGCCGAGTTGGATCAGCTCAAAGCCGAGCTAAAGACAACAATGACAAACTATCTGATCGATAGAATTGCACACTACGGTGGTGATCTGTTCCCCGAGCTCATGCCGTTTGATCAGATGGCCAGCATCACAGACTTTTTGCTCGAGGATTACCTGGAAACCCCGGTTGAGCTTCGCGATGACGTCAATGTAGATGAGCTGCTACCTTGGGGCGAGGACAACGATATATGAAACATCAATCTGGAGCTGCTCTGGCAGAAACCGTTGTGCTGATGCTGGTGCTAATGCCCATCATGTTTGGCGTGCCAATGATTGGAAAACTAATCGATCTGCGTCAGACCACGGTGCAAGCGAGTCGCTACGCGGCGTGGGAAGGTACCGTAGGGGACGCAAAAGTAGCGCCACGTGATGTTAAAGCCCGATTCTTTTCAGATCCAATGGTCGCACTGGGTGGTGATGCTTCAGCGCCTAATTTGCTCTGGGGTGGGGGCACTAGTAGCGAAGAGGCAGCGGACGCGCCTAATATGCCGGAAGTTGAATCTCAAACATTGAAGAACTACTGGTCTGCTGCGCATACGGTGGTGGAGCTGGATGAAAATACAGGAGGTGCAGTACCCTACAGCAGCGCATACAACTCTGGTGCAGAGGGTAAATTTGCCTTGAATATCGAGGAATTGGTTAACGGTATCGCTGAAACTACAGCGGATCTTACCGGTGGCAGCTGGATGGATAAAAATAGCCAAACCAAGGGTATGCTGCGTGCGGATGTTCGCGCAGACGTAAAAGAAAATGGTTGGTTTGGACCACTTATATTTAGTGACGCTACTGTAATCATGCATGACAACTGGAGTGCAGGTAACGATGACATGGCCGCAGATCGTGCGCGAGCGATGGTGCCAGCTGGTGTATTGCGAACTATCGGATCAACAATTTCGAAGTTTGGAAATTTCCCGCTTTTCAAGGAATTGAAAGGTATGGATGAATCGTTCGGGTATGTTGATATGCGGCCTCTGCCTGATAGCGAGATTAGGCAACGGGTTCTCAAAGACTACGAGGAGGACTAGGAATGAAGCACCTACTAGCGCCACTAATTGCTCTGAAGATACCCTACCAGATTGTCCGTACGTTGACTTCAGGCCTGCTTATCACCTTGTTGTGTGTATCAACGCTGGCGCGGGCTGATGTAGAGAAACTACAGGATATTCCATTGCCAAAAACGGTTGTAAGTCGGTCCGTGGCACTGAACGTGATTCAGCATGGGCACCGAATGTCGATGGCGACATTGCAGTATTCAGGCGCTATTGAACCCGTACTGGACTACGTAAGATCGGAGTGGGCAACAGGTGAAGATGAGCTTCCAGGCTTTCTGGAGGAAGAAGCTGACGGCTGGTTCATCATCAGCCATATCGACGATGGTTGGAACCACGTTGTTCAGCTACGAAGCACGCGCCAGGGAATCGAAGGTTACGCGTCTGTGATGGAGCTGGAGCCAGTCAAAGATTGGTCCTATAAACCTGCAATGCCGAGAAACGGCGTGCTGGTGTCGTCCATGGCAGGTACAGAATTTGGCAAGCCAACACAAACCGATGTCATGTTCAGCTCAAGCCGTCAGGGCGAGGTGGCTGGGTTTTATCGAAGCCATTTTGAGCGTGAAGGCTGGGCCATTGTTGCTGACAACGATATCCAGGGCTCCACGACGTTGTTATTACACCGCCCGGGTCAACAAGCCGAAGTAGTAGTCACACCAGTGCAAAACGGAAGTGTGGCCGTAGTTAACCAGGTGGGTGAGCCATGACCAATAGATTTCATTGTGTGCTGGCAACTGCATGTGGACGTCAGCGTGGCTTTACCAGTGTTGAGTACGTGATGGTCACCCTGGTTGTCTTTGGCGCGTTGTTCCTGCCAATCCCAGGAGCTGGAGGTCTTACTCCAGTTGGCATGCTGATGGCTGGCTTACGCAATTTCCAGATGCACACAACGTTCTTGCTATCAATGCCTTAAGCATTGGCTAGATGTTTTATTCATAAAAAAAATAATTAGTAGTTGGAGTATGACCATGGCTAGTCCGGCAACACCTAAACGTAAACGTTCTCTAAAACACATTCTCATGTTCGTGCTGTCTTTAAGCGTGGGTGCATTCGGGGTTTTCTACTCCAGGCAATACATCGAAACCCAGATCAATTTTTATAAAGCACAGCTTGATAAGACCGAACCCATGGTGTCGGTTATCGTACCGACTCGAAAGCTGATTCGCGGTGAGACGGTTATACAAGATGATCTACGTTTACGCGAGATTCCCGAGCAGTATGCAGATACCAATTCGGTGTCAGAAGCCGACTTGGCTATAGCGCTGGGGCAGCGTGTTGATTTTGATGTTGATGCGGGTCGCCCTCTTTTGTGGGCACATCTGGAAGGCGGTATGTCTCCCACCTTCAGCGGCCAGTTGTTGGAAGGTCTTCGAGCATTAACGGTTCGGGTGGACGAGATCAACTCAATTTCGGGTTTTCTGCAACCTGATGATCGTGTTGACTTGTTACTGAGCCACGATAAAACCGGTGATCGTGAGATTTTCCCACTCATCGAAAAATTGAATGTAATTGCCACGGGTGAGCAGACGATGGTAGACAAAAATGGCAACAACTCCACCCGCAGTTTTTCCACTATTACCGTACAGGTCAGTCCGGAGAACGCTCAAAGGATCACCTTGGCGCAATCGATTGGCCAGATTACGGCGGTGTTGCGAAATCCTGATGATGAATCCCCATTAAACGGCGAGACAATGGATGTCAACGCCTTGCTAGGGATTGCACCCCCAGTGATTAAACCTCCCACTAAACGAAAAAGAGCCCCGGCTGCCCCGCGCATTGAATTTATTGTAGGTGGTTCATGATTTCTTTCGTTGTTAACCCGTGCCATCTCATACGGCGTGAACCTGGAGTCAATGGTGCTATCAAGCAGCGATCCTCACTTGTATACGGAGCATTGGCTTGTCTGCTAACGCTGACGTCTCCTCTCCTTGCCGATACTAACGAGTGGACAGCAATAGGATCAGCAACCGATAGTCAGGCGGCTGAGGACAACGCCTTTGATGAATGGCAAGAGATAGGCGGGACGCCAGATGCTGATAACGACAAGTGGGCTGCTATAACGCAGCCACGTGGCGATTTGTCATCAACGCTATTGCCTATTTCTGATGTCCCACAAGATGCTCTACTTATCGGTGAACCTGAACAGCTGGTCGTGGTGCCTAGCATTATCGAATTTGGCTCTGAGGGTAGCAGCGTCGGTGTTCCGGAATCATCGGACGTGGGAGACGATAGCCAAGAATTGCTGGAACCGATCATCAGGGTTGCCAATCTGGATATGTTTGTTGGCGAACTCAAAGTGATGGGTAAAGTGGATGTGACTCGTGTTGCCATCGGCAATGGCGGCATCATTCGCGCAGAGATACTCAAGACAGGTGAGCTGCTGGTAATCGCACAAGCGGCCGGAAGCACTTCACTTCGCTTGTGGAACAAAGATGAATCTCAGAGCGATTACAACATTCGTGTCAGTGAAGAGGATCAGCAAACGCGCGTGCACATGGAGCGAATGGTACGGATGCGTGTGCGTATGGTGGAGTTTCGTAAAACAGCATTGGGGAATCTAGGTATCGACTGGGGAGCATCTGCCAACGGACCTACCTTTGCCGCGGCAGGGGACGCCATTGGCAACAATCTGTTTCGCCCGGCTGCAGAAGGTTTTAGTGGATTGCCTAATCGGGTTGAGCCGTTCTCTACCTACTTCGGTATTGCATCGCAGGTGACGTCAAAAATCAACTTTCTGGCGCGAAACGGGGACGCGGTGATTTTGGCGGAGCCGGTGCTGAGTGCCATGAATGGTGGCTCGGCCAGTTTTCTGGCAGGCGGCGAAGTACCGTTCCCCGCCATTGGTGAAAACGGTCAGGCTGTTGTTGATTTCAAGGAATACGGTATCAAGCTCAATGTGGCACCGCAAATAGACAGTGGCGGAAACGTCAGAACGTTTATCGAAACTGAAATTAGCCAGCTCGATGCGGCCTCTGCAGTCAATGGTACACCTGGGCTTCTGACGCGGCGTGCCCAGACAGAATTCAACGTGCAGTCTGGTCAGACCATTGTGATCTCGGGCTTGCTCAGCTCTGAGTCGGGCAGTGATGTCAACTACATTCCGGGTTTGGGGCGCCTACCGATTATAGGCAGGTTTTTCAGCTCCAAGAGCCGTACTAATACAGTCACAGAGCTTGTCATATTTGTTACCCCCGAGGTCATTGAGCCAGGTGATACAGGCAACGTGCAGCGAGAAAGAGAACGTTACGACGAAACGAATACCTTGCTGCGACAGGCTCGCCAACAACTGCCCTTGATGGAGTAATCAGGTTATGTTCGATTTCCATTTTCAATTAGGGTCTGCCCGGCGTAAAAGCCATAAGGTCATGGGCGACATGTGCAGTATTGGTAGCGCCAGAAATAATGATCTGATTGTCGATTCTCGAAAGATGGGTAAGCGTCATGCCGAGTTGCGCATGCGCCCTGATGGGGTATACCTGAAAGACCTTGGCAGCATGAGTGGTTGTTGGGTTAATCGTGATCGAGTGATGGAGTATGGTCCATTAACGGATCTTGACGAGATCATGATTGGCGATGTCTCCATTATTCTGGGCAGCTCAAGCATCCCCACAGGCAAGCCTGCAGGGCAATCTGCTGCAAACTCTGTATCCGATGTACACCCGTCAAGCAACCCTGATAATCAAGACTTAGGCGCCGCCACGTCCCTGCGTGACGAGCTGAATCAGTCCGAGCAACCGGTTGCCAAAACCAAGCCTGCAAAGCGTTCATTGTTTAAAGCCTTTGGTTTCGGGCAGAGCACCGTTGCTGATCTGCCCGACAGCGATGAGAGCATTGATTTAGCCGTTGACGAAAAACCGCACTTGCGCAGTGTGGATACCCATACCCCACACAGTGAAGTAGCCGAAACTGCTACAGCTACTCCATTAACGGAGCAGGCACCCGAGGCACCTCCGGTAGCTATAGCACCGGTACCAGCTAGCACGGCCACACCTACCGACAACGATTTTGAGGAGGACACCAGTGCAGCTGCAGAGCTGGCTTATTGGGCAACCGTTGTTCATGACCAGCTGCTCTACCAGATGGATTTGCGACGAAAAGATGTAAACCGCATGAGTGATGACGAGCTTCGCAGTGAGTCAGTTGCGTTGATCGATAGCATCCTTGTTTCATTACAAAATGATTTACCCGAAGAGCTGGACACGGAAGACCTCAAGCAAAACGTTATTAATGAAGCGGTTGGGTTGGGACCACTGGAGCAGTTTCTAGATGATCCGGACGTCACAGAGATCATGGTTAATAATCATGCTGAGATATTCGTGGAACGTGCCGGTAAGCTTGAACGTTCGCCTTACCGGTTCAGTAGTGATCGCACCGTGTATTCGGTGATAGAACGGATCATCACACCGTTAGGCAGACGCATTGATGAAAGTAGCCCCATCGTCGATGCTCGCCTTAAGGACGGTTCTCGTGTTAACGCCATCATTCCCCCACTGGCGCTTAAAGGGCCCAGTCTGACCATCAGAAAATTTCCCAAGCATCGTCTGCAGTTTTCCGATCTTGTTAAATACGATTCAGTAAGCCAGGAGATGGTCGACTTTCTCCAGGTGTGCGTGGAGATGCGCAAGAACATCATTGTCTCGGGCGGAACGGGCTCTGGTAAGACCACCTTGCTGAACGTGCTCTCCAACTTCATACCCGATTCGGATCGTATCGTCACCATCGAAGATGCGGCGGAGCTGAAGCTTATACAGCCTAACCTTGTTTCGCTGGAATCACGGCCTTCGAATCTTGAAGGCAAAGGTGCAGTGCCGATAAGAGATCTGGTCAAAAACTCTTTGCGGATGCGGCCCGATCGAGTGGTTGTTGGTGAGTGTCGTGGTGGGGAGGCGCTGGATATGTTGCAGGCCATGAACACTGGCCACGATGGCTCGCTCACCACCATCCACGCCAATAACCCGCGTGATGTTGTGTCTCGTCTTGAAGTGCTTGTACTAATGGCGGGCATGGATTTACCCGTAACCGCCATCAGAGAGCAGGTTGCCTCAGCGGTACACATGATTATCCAGCAAACCCGATTTCACTGTGGCTCTAGAAAGATCAGCAAGATTACAGAGGTGGTGGGTGTTGAGTCGGGAACGGTGCAGCTACAAGATATTTTTGTGTTTGATCAGCAAGGCGTTGATGAGAATCACAAGGTACGTGGCAGTTTTAAAGCCACTGGCAACATTCCAACCTTCTATGAGGAGCTTCGTGATATCGGGATGGATGTGGATCTTTCAGTGTTTGGCAATGCATCCGGGTTCTAGGCCATGACACTTTCCATTCTGCTGTTTTGTATGTTTCTGGGCGTGACCGTGGTCGCGTACATCATGATAAGCGCAAGCACCGAGGTGTTTGAATCAGCTTCAGAAAAAGTGGCTACCCAGACAGATAGCCAGCTTCGAAAGATGTTTCTGTTTGCCAATACCAAGAAGCTGCTGGTTCTGTACGTTCTGATGCTTGTCATAGTGCCTATCGCATTGTTCCTGCTGAATCAATCGATAGTGGTTATCGTCATAGCGGTTGTACTGATGTTAATGGCACCGCGCTTTATTTTGAACTCCATGGCCAAGCGTCGAAAAGCGGCTATTAACAAGGCGTTGCCTGACGCGCTGGCTCAAGTGGCTGGTGCCATGCGAGCGGGTGCGACGTTTTCCAGTGCCCTTCAATCGATGGTGGAGGAACAAAAAGGGCCGTTGGGGCAGGAGTTTGGCTTGTTGCTGCGTGAGCAACGCCTGGGTGCGCGTCTTGAGCATGCGCTTGATAATCTGGGTGAGCGAATACAGTCAGAGGAGGTTGATCTGGTTATCTCAGCGGCATTGATTGCGCAAGAGGTGGGTGGAAATCTTGCTGAAATACTGCAACGTTTATCGGTCACCATACGCCGCAAGATGGAGATGGAAGGCAAGATAAAGGCACTGACATCACAGGGCGTATTACAAGGGTACGTGGTAACAGCCTTGCCGTTTTTCATTCTTATTGCACTGACGTTCATTGAGCCTGATGCCACAGGTCCCATGTTCAGTAGCGTACTGGGTTGGGCATTTTTGTTGGTGATAGGGATACTGCAGCTTATCGGTGGAATGATGATTCGCAAAATTGTGAATATCGATATATGAGCATGCTACTGATCAGTCTGGCCATTGGCTCCTTTGTCGGTTTGATGTTCTGGCAACTGTGGATGGTGTTCGCCGGTGTGCCTATTGAGGACCGGCAATTCATGGATCGCCCCCCGATGGGCTTTCGTGTGGTGTGGCCGTTTATCGAGTTATGGGTACATTACTTTGGCAAGTACTTCTCTGAGGAATCAATCAACCTGACATCGATAAAGCTGAAGCGTGGTGGTGTGGAATACACGGTATCGGCCAAGCAGTTTCTAGCGTCTCAGTTTGTATCGGCACTGGTGTTTTTTGCCATTCTCATGGTCATCGGTTTGTCGCGTGATTTGAACATTCTGCCGTTTGCACTGGCTGCCGCACTAGGCGGTTATTTCTACCCAGAGCTATGGCTAAAGGAATCAGCACAAAAGCGCGCCAACAACATTTTGCGCGCGCTTCCGTTTTATCTGGACATCATCACTTTGTCGGTGGAGTCGGGCAGTAACCTTACGGGTGGTATTACCCAGGCTGTACAAAAATCTGCCGATTCTCCACTACGGCGTGAATTCAGTCGAGTGTTGCGGGATATACGTGCAGGGCGCTCGCGAGCTGAGGCCATGCGTGATCTGGCTGATAGAACCGGTACGCTGGCTATTCAAAATGTGGTTAGTAGCCTTATCCAGGCTGAGCGTACTGGGGCTAGTATCGGGCCATTGTTGCGAGCTCAGTCTGAGCAACTTAGAACAGAGCGGTTCCAGAAGGCCGAGAAGCTTGCCATGGAGGCACCGGTAAAACTTCTTGGACCACTGGTTATGTTTATTTTTCCGTGTACGTTTCTGGTGCTGATATTTCTGATTTTAAGCAAGGCGATTCAGTCAGATGTCATCACGTGGGCACCGTTGATTTGGGCTTATACGTGGCCTGGCTAGCGGTGTGCCGT
>JALZVU010000253.1 GCA_023301795.1 Granulosicoccus sp. | reverse complement strand
CTTCAGACCGTCGTTGTCACTATCACCCGCTTCTGTTGAGTCGAGCATTCCGTCAACATTGGTATCGAGTGCTATTCCGGCTACATCGCCGCTTTCGTACAAATCGCTGATACCGTCGTTGTCACTGTCCAGATCCAAGTGGTCAAGGTTTCCATCTCCATCACTGTCTCTTCCCGGGTAAATGATCGAAATATCGTCCAGCGTAAAGTTGTCACCTCCGCCCAGCGCATGCTGAATAGTGATCGTGGACACCGGGTTGCTTAAATCGTAATACCCGATGAAACCGAATATTTCATTACCTAATAATAGCGTTTCTCCGGTCAGCTCATTAGTAACATTGCCGGTGCTGCTAGGACCAACGTGATCCGCAGCTCGCCAAACAGGAACACCATCAATCGAAATCGTGACTTCAGACTGAGCGCTTCCATCATAGAGGTCACCAAGGTTCAATCCAAATCCGACGACAGGCGAATCAAAGTTCAATGTCAAGGTTACAACATCAGTACCTATTATTTCGATAGTTGCTTGTCGATTTCCGGTTAACGGATTCGTTCCATACTGATTACCGCCGATATCGAATTCACCGTTCGGATTGTCAGTGCTGTCAACGGTGAGGTCAAACCCGCTAGCGACCAATCCATCCAAGTCAGTGTTTGCGGAAAATGATTCAAAGCTCTCTATATTAAATTGCGATTCAGGCAGCGAATTGAGCACTGAAGTCCAAGCAGCTGAGTCAACCAACAAGCCGGTACCTACAATCGATTCAATAGTAGTCCCATCCGCCAGAATTCCGTACCCTTCAACGACATCCACGATTCCGTCGTTGTCGTCGTCCAGGTCATCAATATCAGCAACGCCATCGCCGTCAGTGTCTACTGAATTAAGCGGATCAACCTCATCAGCATCAGGAATCCCATCACCATCGGAGTCAAGATCCAGATAATCAGGTATGCCATCAGAATCACTTTGCAACGGCGTTGTACCAACGTCTGCCACAAGGTCTCCGTTTTCAAAGACATCCTTCAGACCGTCGTTGTCACTATCAGCTGCTTCTGTTAAGTCGAGCGTTCCGCCACCATCGGTATCGAGTGCTATTCCCTCTGCATCGCCGCTTTCGTATAAATCGCTGATGCCATCGTTGTCACTGTCCAGATCCAAGTGATCAGAAATTCCATCACCATCAGTGTCGACGGTTGCTACCGTCGCTCCGAACGTGATCGATCCACCACTAAATGATCCGATACCTGAAGAATTCGCGTTTCCGAAAAGTACATTGGTGCCAGTAGTCAGATCAATCGTAAAGTCTTCATTCAGTACCCAGCCTGCTACGGTGTCGTCCATGAATTGAAGAGCATCGACACGGCCTAACGTGTCGTGGTCGACCAGCAATTGAATGCTACCTTGACGCACAATAAATTCCGGATTGCCTTCACCTGTCCATGGTCGCCAACTTGTAGCGCCGCCCGGTCCATCAAATCCCCCATCGTTGAATTCAGTTGTAATAGCACCACGGCTGGCATCCCAATGAGATTGAGTGAAGTTGACGATGACGACGCCATCAATTTCAAGATACAGGCCATCATCAAAAGCCCCTGCATCGATACTGATGAATTGCTCGATTAGCTGGTCGTCAGCACCAAAACTCAACTGGCCATCAACATCGGTTCTGACGAGCAGTTCGCTACCAGACCCGGTATTAGCGAGAACTGTCACCGACAGATCCCCACCCGGTCCGGCTGAACCCGTCGCATCGCCAGTTACAATCAGTGTCGACGTTGCGGCGTCGATGTTTGCAGCATTAACGAATTCATCGGCATCCAGAATACCGTCGTCGTCACTATCTAGATCTTGGTGGTCAAATACCCCGTCGCCATCAGTGTCCAAAAGAACGTTGTAATTGAAATTTGCGAACGTTATTCCGATGACGCCTCCGACGGAAGACACATCGTATTCAAGCCGTGAAACTACCCCATCGACGGACACCTGAACAGTCCCCGCATCGTCGTCGAGTTCAATATTTGTAGTCGACGACTCAGATGTCCCAACCGAATTTTGGGAAAGAACCGCAACATCGGTTGCGTCAGCGGCGACTAGAAAAGAAATGGCACTGGCTGGTAGTAGATTGTTGTTTTCGTCGAAGGCGCGGATGGCAGTTGCTTCAATACTGCTTTCCATGTCGCCAATAGTGAACACCAAGTTTGTCACGGGCCCAGAGAAATCTAGTTCAAACGAGGCGCTGGAGTCGCTGCCTACATACTGAAAGCCCGGACCCACAGGACCGTTGTTTACATCAGCAATATTGTCAGAAAATGTGATCCGTATTGGACTGCCAGATGTGAGAGTTAACTCAGCGTCGACTCCCCCGCCAGAAAAGGCAGCCATTGGTGCGCCAACGCTCGTTGCTTGGTCGCCTGTTGCTGCTAACGTGACTAGGTTGACGTGTACTTGCTCGTCCGCATTCAGAATGCCGTCGTTGTCGTCGTCCAGATCAGCGTATGCCATACCGCTGATACAGAGGGCCAGTGCGGCACACAATGGGGTTAGTTTGAAGATACTGCTCTTCTCGGCTATGTTTGAATTTTTCTTCACTACGGCCTTGGTCTTGTATCTACTTTTCATACTAATAAATCTATCTTCTCTTTGAGCTTCTTGTCTACTAGGTTACGTCGGCGACAATCACTAAAACCTGTATTTTTAGTCCAAACGATGCCTTGCTTGCCGTCTTTGAGTAGATGCTTATTAACTTCAAAATTGAAAAGCGCCCTGCGCGTTTGATACACACTAATACCAGAGTATTTAGCTCATTCAGCGTGTGCAATGGGCGCTAGATTCGATAGTCAACTGGAATAGTCCAGCCAACAAACCGATCCTAAAATCTAATAAAGCAAGAAATAGCCCTGTTTAGAACAACTACCTGAATAGTGAATTCTTACGATCCGTCACGGTGTTACTTGTTATATCCGAAAGGCTTATAAGAGGCAGACCCTTCTTTCTAGACAGGCCAAGGATGACATAAGCGCTTTCCTCCATTATTCTGGAGACAGTAAAAGTGAGAACGAAGATCTCTCCATTATTTTTCAGTGCGAGTTACTGAACATTCCTCGATCATCGTTCCACTACATTCCAGAGCCTGCCAGTTGTGAGGAGCTGGCATTGATGAAGCTACACCAAACGACGACACCAAGGGATCATTGGTCTGACACCTAGTAGGCTATATATTGAACTAGTATCCAATAAGGCTACTGAGCAACAGAAAGCGCTGAAACCCCTGTCCAGTAAAATGGGCCCACTACTCTATTTCTTTATGTGCGTCATTTCTTGCAAAACGACACCGCGCCGGCTTGTCTGACGATAAGCTATAGCTGTTCCGACTTTAGGGGAAAGCCACCAAGTTCGGGTACCCCATCGTTCTTTGCAGTAAAGTTTATGCACATCATCTTCGCCGAGAACCGTTCTGATACGCACACTGGGTAAAACGGTGCAGCTACGTCCAGACTTCCACGCTCGGCCTATCAGATTACTTTTTCCTTGAATTCGCCAGGTAAATTCAGCGCCTACGGTTAATGGCCATATATCGCCCTTAGTAAAACTAACATTGGCCTTACCCGTACTTGGACAATCAGACCACTCAGACGCGGGCGCAAAGCCTTTGATGGGTCTTGTCCAGTGACATCCGTCGGTTCGTTCATAACTAGCGCTAACGTCATCCCCAGCAACCTTCTCCATATAACCTGGCTCACCATTGGCGTCGACATAATGCCATTGCCACCCGATATCTCGCATTCCGGGACCATCCATGGGTGCAAGCGGTGCAATTTCACCCAATTCTTCCAGGGCCCAGACGGCAGGTGAAAACAGTACGAAGAGGCAAATTACATAACACTGTAGCGTTAAGCGTTTTCCAGAGTCACGCTTAACACCACGTAACAATTTACGAAACATTATTATCAGGCGCATTATCCGTTCAGCTTTACAAATTGAAAAATCCTATCAAAGCTTGTAGCTTCGGGCGGCACTACCCTCTTTTTTTGCTATCACTTACTGACACCGTGTCAAAGAGTTCGTGTACTGGTCGGTCCACATTGCGCCAGTGCAATTAATAGGCCCATTGAAAACCTATTTAGTTCCCGACACAGGCAGCTCAAATAGTAGTCGATGCCCAATCTATCTATCTAAGCGCGATTGGGCATTGATGTCAGCGGAACGCAGCGGCC
>JALZVU010000252.1 GCA_023301795.1 Granulosicoccus sp. | reverse complement strand
TCAACAAGCACGCCGGAAGCCGTGTCAGAGCAGGTGTCATCAGCATCGGCAATAGAGTCACCGTCAGAGTCTTGCTTTGCGGCCAGGGCCTCAAGAGCTGCTCTGCTGCCCCCCTCGGTACCCGTAACCCGTGGCGCACTCGATGCACAACCGGTAATCAGAACCGTAGCGGCGAGGAGAACGATCCAATTGATTGCCTTCATGATGCTTATTACTCAAAATTAATACGTTAAGGCTAGCAGACACAGACAGGACTGCAATTGTCCGCCCGGTATCTTGCAACATCTGGCGCATGGGCAGTGTGAACGGAAGCAATAGACACAATCGATCACATAACCAGCCCCAACTCGGTATTCTATTTCATCGACTCGCCGCCGAGCGACATTTTTTCTCGATTGTGGGATTTGCGAAAATATAAGCCAGAACTAACTACTCCCACTCTATCGTGGCAGGCGGCTTACTGGAGATATCGTAACTGACCCGCGAAATCCGTGGAATTGAATTACAGATGTTTCGCGACACCTCATCTAACATATCCCATGGCAGACGCGCAGCGCGTGCCGTCATGAAGTCTACCGTCTCTACAGCGCGCAGTGCCACCACATAGTCGTAGCGCCTGCCATCACCCGTAACGCCAACAGATTTGACCGGCAAGAACACGGTAAACGCCTGAGACACCTTGTCGTACAGATCATGCGCGTAGAGAGCGTCAATGAACACCGCATCTGCCTCACGCAAGATATCAGCAAATTCTTTTGTGACCTCACCCAGGATACGCACGCCCAGGCCTGGCCCAGGGAATGGGTGACGCTGAACCATGGGAGCAGGCAAACCAAGATCCACGCCAATGGCTCGCACCTCATCCTTAAACAGCTCACGCAACGGTTCGAGCAATTTGAGGCGCATATCCGCAGGCAAACCACCCACATTGTGGTGTGACTTGATCAGGTGCGCGCTACCGCTGGTACTGGCTGCAGATTCAATGACATCAGGGTAGATCGTGCCTTGGGCAAGCCAGGTGGCATTGGCAAGTTTTGCCGCCTCCTCTTCAAATACCTCAACAAATAGATTGCCGATAACTTTGCGCTTTTTCTCAGGGTCGCTGACACCCTTCAGTGCACCCAGAAAACGATCTTCTGCATTCACACGGATAACACGGACACCCATGTTGTCCGCAAAGGTTTGCATGACCTGATCGCCTTCGTTGAGCCTCAGCAATCCGTTATCAACAAACACGCAGGTAAGTTGCTTGCCAATGGCCTTGTGCAGCAGAGCCGCCACCACAGATGAATCCACACCACCGGATAAACCCAACAAGACTTCCTCATCACCCACCTGCTCGGTAATGCGGGCAACAGCATCATCGATAATGTTGCCGGGTGTCCAGAGTCCATCGCAGGCACAGATGTCGCGGACAAACCGTTTAAGCAAGGTAGCGCCCTGCAAGGTATGGGTCACCTCTGGATGAAACTGAATACCGTAGCGGCGCTTCTGTTCATCGGCCATGATGGCCATTGGCGCGTTGGCACTGGTACCCACAAGTTCAAACCCCTCGGGCAATGCCTCAACCCGATCGCCATGGCTCATCCAGACATCCAGCAGGTTCTGTTCGTTCTCTACACGGTCACTAAGGCCTGCAAACAAATCAGCAGTGGACACCAGCTGCACCGAGGCATAACCAAATTCACTGTGGGAGGCTTGCGCACGCACATCCCCACCCAGTTGATGAACCATGGCCTGCATGCCATAGCAAATTCCTAGTAGCGGTACACCAAGCTCCAGTGCGGCTTGCGGAATCCGCGGCGCGCCCTCGGCAATAACCGACTCAGGACCACCTGATAAAATGATACCGCGGGCATTGAACTCACGAACCACCTCATCACTGATATCCCAAGGATGTATCTCGCAATACACACCGCACTCCCGGACGCGCCGGGCAATCAGTTGCGTTGTCTGCCCACCAAAATCCAGGATGAGTATGCGTTGGTCGTGGAGATCTGCCATAGCGGAAGGTAGGTCGTGAATCTGGAGAGTGGTGGCTGGACGCGCTTGGGCTTAGCCGATTCGGTAGTTAGGCGCTTCTTTGGTCATCTGCACATCATGCACGTGGCTCTCACGCATGCCGGCACCTGTTATTCGTACGAAGGTAGCATCGCGGCGCATGGCTTCAATATCAGGCGCTCCGCAATAACCCATGCTGGAACGAACGCCACCAATCATCTGATGAACGATGGCAGACAACGCACCTTTGTAGGGAACACGGCCTTCTATACCTTCAGGGACCAGTTTGTCTTCCATGTCCTCATCATCCTGAAAGTAACGATCACTGGAGCCTGCTCGCATGGCACCCACAGAACCCATACCGCGATAGGATTTGTACGAGCTACCCTGATACAGAACAACCTCACCAGGCGCCTCTTCAGTGCCTGCAAACATGCTACCCACCATCACCGCTGATGCACCTGCGGCAATCGCTTTGGCCATATCACCGGAGAAGCGAATGCCGCCATCAGCAATCAATGGCACACCCGTACCTTCAAGTGCAGTAGCCACGTTATCGATAGCGGTTATCTGCGGCACACCCACACCAGCCACGATACGTGTTGTGCAAATGGAACCCGGACCAATACCGACCTTTACGCCATCAGCACCGCGCGCTACTAGATCTGTGGCTGCCTCACCGGTGGCAATGTTGCCACCGATAACCTGCACATCCGAAAAGTTTTCCTTGATCCAGGCAACCTTGTCGAGAACGCCTTGCGAGTGCCCATGTGCGGTATCAACGATAAGCACATCAACACCTGCCGAAACCAGCTCGGCAACGCGCTCGTTAGTATCAGCACCAGTACCTACAGCAGCACCTGCGAGCAACCGTTGCAGACCGTCTTTGCAAGCGTTGGGAAAATCCTGCGCCTTGGTGATGTCTTTCACTGTAATCATGCCGCGAAGCTCGAACGCATCGTTAACCATGAGTACTTTTTCAATACGATGCTTGTGAAGTTTCTCCACCGCCTCTTGTCTGGAGGCATGCTCATGAACGGTAACCAGACGTTCGCGCGGTGTCATGATGTTGGATACCGGCTGATCAAGATTGGTTTCAAAACGCAAATCACGCTGTGTGACAATGCCTGCCAGCGTAGACCCATCGACCACGGGCAAACCCGATATGCCGTGCAGGGCGATAAGATCAATAACCTGGGCAATGGTGGTGGTCGGTGTAATGGTGATGGGTTCTGTTACCACCCCGCTCTCATGTTTTTTAACACGCGATACTTCACCAGCCTGTCGCTCAATGGACAGGTTTTTATGAATAATGCCAATACCCCCTTCCTGTGCAAGGGCAATGGCCAGTCGAGATTCAGTGACTGTGTCCATAGCCGCCGACATCAGCGGAATATTGAGCGTTAGAGAGCGTGTTAGCCGCGTAGAGAGATCGACATCTCTGGGCAGAACTTTTGAATGACGTGGAGTGAGCAGAACGTCATCGAACGTAAGAGCTTCCTGAAAAACCAGCATTGGATTGGGACCGCAAGCGTGAGGGGCATCGTTACGGGTCAAGTATACAGTGATGCAGCATCGACCGGTGTATGCTAATGGATGGTGTAAAGCACAAACTCATGTTTCATCGGGGCATCATTGGTAACGCCGTACAAGGCATCATGTCAAAACATTCCCGAACTGACTCACAACCTCAACACGCATAACATCTCGTGATTTCATCTGAAACATCAGAAAAAACAGGCTTGGCGCAAAAGCGCAAGGTATATACCGTAAGCCGGTTAAATCAGGAAGTGCAAACACTGCTTGAAAGCGGGTTTGGCACACTGTGGCTGCAAGCAGAAATTTCAAACTTCAGCCGCCCCGGTAGTGGGCACTTCTACTTCACTCTCAAGGACAGCCAGTCACAGATTCGCTGTGCGATGTTCAAAGGGCGTAATCGCTACGTAGATTTCCAACCGCAGAACGGCGACTCGGTGGTGGTGCGCGGCAAACTCGGTTTATATGCTGCCCGTGGTGATTTCCAGCTTATCGTCGAACACATGGAGCCTGCCGGTGAAGGACGCTTGCAGGCCGCTTTCGAGGCCACTAAGCGCAAGCTGGATGCAGAAGGCTGGTTTGATGTAGCAAACAAGCGCCCGCTGCCGGCCATGCCGCACACCATCGGGCTTGTTACCTCGCCCACAGGTGCCGCTATTCGCGATGTGCTGCAAGTGCTGGCCAGACGCTACCGACAAGCTAACATTGTCATCTATCCCACGCTCACGCAGGGAGCCGCTGCAGCGCCAGCTATTGCCCGTGCACTGGAGCGTGCCAATCAGCGCGATGAAGTCGATGTGCTGTTACTGGTTCGCGGGGGCGGCTCATTAGAAGACTTGTGGGCATTCAACGAATTGGCAGTGGCTCAAGCCATCCGTCAAAGCCATATACCCATTGTTGCCGGCATTGGTCATGAAGTGGATGTAACCATCAGCGATCTGGTGGCAGATCTGCGTGCGCCTACGCCGTCCGCGGCTGCCGAGCTTGCCACACCCGATACCAGCTCTTTGCAACAACGGGTTGCCGGTGCATCGCGTCAACTTCTGCTGCTACAAAAAGCAAGCCTTGCCAGGTTCAGCACCAGGCTGCGCCAACAGGATACCCGCCTGCAACTCAGACACCCCGAGCGAGCGCTGCGCGAACAAGCCCAGCGTGTGGACGACATCCACCAGCGCCTCCAACGTGCCTGGCAACGTCGAGCTAACACTAAGCTAACCTCTCTGGAACGTCTGCAGGCTCGCCTGCAAGCCCGCTCGCCTGACGTACTCGTACAGCAACGGCTGTCGAGCTGGCGCGCGCTGGATAGTCGGCTGGCTGTTGCCATGAATACCCATCGACAGCGGGCACTCTCACGCTTCGAATTGAGTGCACGCGCACTGCATAGCGTCAGCCCATTGGCGGTGCTCGACAGAGGCTACGCATTAGTGAAAAAAGGCGACAGCGTGGTGACCGATGCAAGCAGCCTACACCCCGGTGATAAAGTCACGGCAAGGCTTGCCAGGGGCGAAATTACGGCAGTAATACAAGAAGTGACACCAACCGGCAAGAAACCTCAGGATCAGGAAGAAACCGGCAATATCGCGCAATGATTACGCAACTAAAGGGTAGAATAGTGTCTTAAATGATTGTTCGAATTGCGCTGGAGGCGTATTTCTGGTAAAACGCACCGCTGCGAAAATCTAGAGTTGTAGAGGATTTTCCTGGCTGACGCTAAATAGGACGAAAAAATCGAGCGCCTCAGAAACAACCTCTGCGGCGTCCAAAATGTGCATCGAAAGCGTACGGGTGCAATGGAAAAAACGACGGGCTTAAAGACCGCCGTGGAGAATGCTCAATTGACAGATTCAGTAGAGAACGAAGCCACACCCGAAAAAGCTGCAGGCAAGAAGGCAGCTGAATCAAGCACTGCCAAGAAAAAGCCGGCTGCGAAGAAGACCGCAGCAGCAAGCAAGGCAGCGACCAAGAAAACGTCCGGCAAAAAGACTGCTGCCTCTAAAACTTCTGGCAGCAAAACTGCAAGCAAGGCAACAACTGAGAAAGCAGCAAGTAAAACAACCACAGACGCAGCCGCAACGTCTGAAGCAACCTCTGCACGTAAACCTGTAACGAGTAAAAAAGTGGCAAAGAAGGCAGCAAATAAAATTGACGACGAATCCATCACCGCGGACGTCCCTGAGCAAGATCAAGACGACGATCAGGATTCTGTCGATTCATCGAATGCACTGACGCGTGCGCCTGTACCTTACGAGCGTGTTGCAGGGCATTACATGGATGCCGAGCAACTTGTCCACTTCAGCAAGAAGCTGGCTGAGTGGAAGCAACAACTGATGGAAGAGGTCGACCGTACCGTTGGTCACATGAAAGATGATGCAACCAACTTTCCTGATCCTAACGACCGCGCCACACAGGAAGAAGAATTCAGCCTGGAGCTGCGCACACGCGATCGTGAGCGCAAACTCATCAAGAAAATCAACGAAGCGCAAAAGCGCATTGATGATGATGAGTACGGGTATTGCGAAACCTGCGGTATCGAGATAGGTGTAAACCGACTGGAAGCCAGACCAACAGCCGAATTATGCATCGACTGCAAGACGCTGGAAGAAATCCGCGAACGTCAGAACGCCTGATTCTGCATCGCAGGCACGATTGATCGCAGACACGTGTCATCAAGCATCGTAAAGCTTGCTAAGGCGTGTAAAGACGGTATCGAGCGAACACACGGACGGGCACCTCCACGAGGTGCCCAGTGATCCCGGACACCCCTGCTGGGCGATTTGCTCCCTCCCCCACCGGCGACCTGCATTTCGGCTCTCTACTGGCCGCTATGGCCAGCTACTGCGAAGCCCGCAGCAAGAAGCTGGAATGGCAGCTGCGAATCGATGATATTGATGGACCTCGCAGCGTACCCGGCGCTGCCGATAGCATCCAGAAAACACTAATACACTACGGCCTGACATGGGATGGCCCTATCCGATGGCAAAGCGCGCAGCATCTGCGCTACCGGCATGCGCTGGCAACGCTCATTGACGATGGGCTCGTATTTAGCTGCAGTTGCAGCCGTCGCAGTTTGCCTCCTGGCAAGGTTTATCCCGGTACTTGTCGCCACAACAGGCTTACATCCATTGACGAACCAGTGGTAGACAAGGCACTGCGTATCGTGATGCCTGAAACACTGGAATTTGACGATGCGGTGCAAGGCACTCAGCGTGTTGACGTAGCGGCAACCGTCGGCGATATCATTATCTGGCGGCGCGACAAGCTGGTGTCCTACACGCTGGCCTGCGCCGTTGATGATGCTACTGATTGCACAGAGGTGGTCCGAGGCGCTGATCTGTTGCAAAGCACTGCCGCTCAGATTGCCATCATGCGCTACCTGTCATTGCCAGCTCCTCGCTATGCGCATATTCCGGTGGCGGTCGATAAAAACGATGACAAGCTCAGCAAGCACTCAAAAGCTGCGACCCTTGACTCTCTGGACCCGCTCAACACCCTGCAACGCGCCTGGCATTTTCTCGGCCAAAAAGGTTTTGAGACACGTACCATCAACGATTTCTGGCTGCAGGCCACCGACCATTGGCAAATCAGCCAAGTGCCTGCAGCGCTGCGCATGGCAGAATTGCAGACATGAAGAACAAACGACAAGGCGCCGACCACACACTGCTGATATTCGCCTTGGCCGTTTTTCTGTTTAACTCACCACTCAATATCTGGTGGTCTTCGCTCACATTACCGTGGTACGCGATATTCGCACCTTGGCTGCTTATCGTAGTCCTGCTGGCGTGTAACCAGCTAAGGCAGCGCCATGGGGATTGAGCTTGGCTGGCTGTTTGCCATAGCGCTGGGCTATCTGGGCGTTCTGTTTATCGTCGCCTGGTGTGCTGATGCCGGGTGGCTACCCGATAAGCTGGTATCCAATCCGGTGGTCTACTCTCTGTCGCTGGGCGTCTATGCCACGTCCTGGACCTACTATGGCAGCGTTGGGCTTGCGGACAGCAGCGGCTTTGCGTTTCTGACGATCTACCTGGGCTTGACCGGGGCTTTCATTCTCGGGCCCTATTTGTTGCGTCCTATCCTGCGTTTATGCGCCGAGCATCAACTCAGCTCCATTGCCGACCTACTGGCCTTTCGCTACGGCGGGCGCGCCACAGGCTTTGTGGTAACCCTGTTCATGCTAGTGGGTATCTTGCCCTACATATCGCTACAAATCCGTGCGGTTACCGAATCCATTCGTATCCTCAGCAAGCAAGTTCCGCCAGATGTACTGGCGCTGGTTTTTTGTGTGATTATCACGGTATTCACCGTGCTATTTGGCGCACGGCATCTAACACCGCGTGAAAAACACAAGGGTCTGGTGTTGGCTATCGCTTTCGAATCTGCGATAAAACTAGTGGCGATGATTATCGCTGGGCTGTTTGTTGTCACTCAGGTATTCGACTCACCCGCAGCGTTAAACGACTACGCACGTGCCAACCCCGAGATGCTGGAAGCACTGTATAAACCGAGCTCTTCGGGTTTATGGAGCACGCTGTTATTGCTGGCCTTCTGCGCAGCTTTCTTATTGCCCCGGCAGTATCACATGACATTTACTGAGAACCAGAAGCCGTCGCACCTGCGCACAGCCTACTGGTTATTTCCTCTGTATCTGTTATTGCTCAACCTGCCTATCATCCCGATCCTGTTTGCTGGCAGGCATCTGTCTCTGTCTGTGTCACCCGATTTTTATGTACTGGGTATGACCTTGACGCTGGGGCGCGATTGGCTAGCCATTCTGGTGTTTATTGGCGGGCTGTCTGCAGCCAGTGCGATGATGATCGTGACAACCCTGGCGTTGTCATCAATGTGCATGAACAACCTGTTTTTGCCGGCAGCGTTGTCAGCCAATCAGGCCAGCGATTTCTATCGCCGCCTGCTGTGGGGCCGGCGCATGATCATCTCCATCATCATTGCAGCAGGTTATGGTTTTTACATCATCATAGAACTCAATGAAGGACTGGCAAGCCTTGGGCTGATCTCGTTTGTGGCAGCCGCGCAATTACTCCCCGGTGTACTGGGCCTTCTGTATTGGTCGCGTGCTACCCAGACAGGTTTTATCGCAGGCCTTGCTGGCGGTGCGACGGTGTGGTTTGTCATGCTCATCCTGCCATTAATCAATGCTGACTATGCACCCTCCAGCTGGTTTCCCGTCAAAAC
>JALZVU010000251.1 GCA_023301795.1 Granulosicoccus sp. | reverse complement strand
GACCAACCGTGGCTCTTCAGCTACCTAACAAATCGTTGCTAGCGTTGCCATAAAGTATAACGGCTCAAATAGCCGCAAGCCTTGGTACTTTTCTCGTTGGACGCATGAGACCGCAATCCGCACGACGCGTCTGGTTTCTACCGGGTTTCCCGCTGCCATTCGCTCGGACTCATCGGCGTTACAACAATTATCGCCGACCCAGCTCGGACTGTAGAGCCGGGGCTGCCTGTTGCCACCGTGATTTGCACAATCACGGTGGGGCTAAATGACCTACAACCATGTTCACGCGAGCAATGCTTTTGCTTGAGCGGGATTGAGCGGTTCAGGGCGGGTGCAGTTTGTCGTCATCTCTACGCAGCAACGACTTTCCGCTGAGCGTAGTATTGCAGTTATTACCTCAACAACATGCGTCGCCAGTTCCAGACTACAGCGATGTTGTCTGCCTTCGTTGATCGCTGCAGCCATGTCGGCGAGCCCGGCGCCACGGTAATTGGCGCGTTCGATATCCCGGCTGTCCTTACTGTTGATGGCAGAGAACGGGTGATTGCGTGGTGTGACCTCAACCGGCTCACCCTCCTCCTGCCCAGCCAACAAGACATCTCCTGCGAAAAAATTCGGGTCGGGTACATAGAGAGATCCCTCGTTACCGTAGAGCTCCATATTCTTGTGGCGATGCGCCCAGACGTCCCAACTAGCGCCGAGTGTGATGAGCGCGCCGCTTTGGAATTCCAAAACCGCGTGTATATTGGTCGGCGTACTCACCGGTACGTTTTCACCTTCGCGCGGACCACTTCCGATAGTGCGTGTTTTAAAGCCGGTAGAGGCCATCGCCGTAACTGCCTTCACCGGTCCGATCAGCTGCACGAGATTGGTGATGTAGTAAGGGCCAAGATCTAGAACCGGACCGCCGCCGGGTTGAAAAAAGAAATCCGGGTTCGGATGGTTGGCTTCCATCCCATGCGACAACACATGGCACGTGCCACTGAGTATCACGCCTACCTGGCCTTCATCAAGTACTGCCCGAGCCAGCTGATGTGAACCGCCCAAGAAGGTGTCGGGCGCAGATGCAACACGGAGTCCCTTTTCATCAGCGAGTTGTCGTAGTGCCTCGCCTTCTGCCGCCGTCAACACGAAGGGCTTTTCTGAGTAGGCGTGTTTACCAGCATTAAGAATCTGCTTTGTAACTTCAAAATGCGCCGCCGGCACAGTAAGGTTGATGATAATGTCGATGTCGGTGGCGGCCAGCAGATCTTTAACGGTGTCTGCACGCACATTAAATTCCGCAGCGCGTTCCCGAGCCGCATCCATATTCAGATCGGCAACTGCTCGTACGTCAAGCAATTTAAACATTGGTGCGAATTCGAGATAGGACGACGAAATGTCACCGCACCCGATAATGCCCACACCAAAAGTTTTCATGATTTTCCCCAGCACTGACCTAATGCATCGAACGAACGGGTGGCGAAGCGATCCCAATCCGACGGATTATCGTGCTCAACAACAAACAAATCCGTGCCTGCATTGCACAGGGCGGCGATGAGTGATGTCCAATTCATCACACCCTCGCCCACATCAGCCCAACCATCTTCGTCTGCGTTTTCTCCATCCGGTGCAATGTCTTTGACATGCGCGGCGGTAATGCGACTGGCATGAGTTTCAATCCAGGTCATCGGGTCCGCGCCGCCTCGCACTACCCAGGCAACATCCATTTCCCATTCCATCTCCGGTGCATATTCCAACAGCAGCTCCATTGGGATCTCACCACTAGCCAACCGCATGAATTCCCAGTGGTGGTTGTGCCAACCGAACCGGAACCCAGCATCATTGACGCGCTTGCCAGCCTCATTGAGCCTTTTGGCAAGGGAAATCCAGTTGGCACTATCTGTACCCTGCCGCCAAAGGTCCTCGGGCGCTGGACAAATCACACGCTTCATTCCAAGCTTACTGGCCAATGCAAGCGACGCGTCCAATCCTTCCTCCAGCTCGCTCAGCGGAAAAAAATGGCCAGAGCTCATGCTCATGCCGTGACTCTCCAGCAGATCTCGGAATTCTTGCGCATCGCTATAGACACCGCCAAACCCTTCCACCTGAGCGTATCCCAGTTCTGCAAGACGCGGAATCACGCTGGACCAGGGTTGAAAATTACGGGCGGAGTAAAGTTGAAAAGATAAGTTCATAAAGAGATTCTTCGTGAAAAGTTGGATGTTCGTCAAGCAAGATGTCTGAGCAATGGAACCTAGTGGTCCGTCAACCCGATAGATTAGGATCCTAATTTATCGGGTTGACGGACCACTAGAGGCGAAGCTCGGTTGCCACATCAAAAAGCGATGCGCGCGACGGGTCGACCCCCAGCCGCAGTTTTTCACCGGCAAAGACCTGCGCCTGCCCATCCATCCGCACCCGAAAATCATGGCCTGCCAGCTGACAGTCGATCAACTTGTCTGACCCGGTCGGCTCGATCAATTCGACATCCACGTCAATCTGGACCGGCGCGTTATCAACCAACTCGCCAGTCAACACATGTTCAGGGCGAATGCCCATCGTGGTGGGCCCGTCGACCGCACTGCCAGACACAAATTCATATCCCGTCAGCGGAATGGTCAGATCTCCGACCGTAAACGCGCCGTTTTGGATCACCCCATCGAGAAAGTTCATTGATGGCGAACCGATGAAATCGGCCACGTATTTATTCACCGGGCGGCCATAGATATCGTCCGGTGACCCTAGCTGCATGATCTGACCTTCACGCATGATGGCGATCCGGTCAGCGAGTGTCATAGCCTCGATCTGGTCGTGAGTTACATAGACCATCGTGTTTTTAAGCTTTTGGTGCAGACGCTTGATTTCCACCCGGAGATCGGCACGCAGCTTGGCATCAAGATTACTGAGCGGCTCATCAAACAGAAACACATCGACATCACGCACCAGCGCCCGGCCAATGGCGACCCGCTGCCGTTGCCCGCCCGACAATGCAGCAGGTTTGCGTTTCAATAGCGGCTCTATCTGCAGGACTTCCGAGGCGCGTTTCACGCGTTTAGCGATGTCCGCTTTGGGTAGTTTGGCGTTTTTCAGACCGAAAGACAGGTTGCCTTCGACTGTCATCTGCGGGTACAGCGCATAGGATTGGAAAACCATACCAATGCCTCGTTCGGACGGCTCGGCCCAAGTGACGTTCTTGTCGTTAATGTGGATCTGCCCAGCACTGACATCGAGGAGTCCAGCGATACAGTTCAAAAGCGTTGATTTCCCACAACCCGACGAGCCGAGCAATACTAGGAATTCGCCTTTTCCAATCTCAAGGTTGAGATTCTTCAGAACCTTGACGGATCCGAACTCCAAGTCGAGATTTTTTATTTCAATTGAATTATTCATAAATTCTCAACCTTTGACAGCGCCTGCGGCAATGCCGCGCACAAACATTCTTCCTGAAACGAAATAAATCGTCAGCGGTACCAGGCCCGTAAGTATTGTTGCCGCCATGTTGACGTTGTATTCCTTTACGCCCTGCGAGGAGTTCACAATGTTATTGAGCGACACCGTCATCGGATAAGATTCCGGGCCGCTATAGACGACGCCGAACAGAAAATCGTTCCAGATACCTGTCACTTGCAAGATAACGGCGACAGTAAATATCGGTAGTGACATTGGCACCATGATGCGGAAATAAATGCCCCAAAACTTTGCACCGTCCACTCGTGCAGCTTTAAAAAGCTCTTCGGGCAGTGACGTAAAATAGTTGCGAAACAACAGCGTCAGGATTGGCATGCCGAAGATGGTATGCACGAGCACCAACCCACTCAGCGAGCCGTATAGTCCGATCTCGCGCAGCAAGATCACGATCGGATAAAGCATGACCTGATAGGGAATAAATGCGCCGAAGATAAGGATGGTAAAGAACACATCCGAGCCTTTGAACTTCCAGTTGGCTAATGCGTAACCATTCACCGACGCGATGATGATCGACAGGATCACGGAAGGGATGGTGATTTGAACTGAGTTCCAGAAACCCGTGCTCAGTCCGTTACAAGTCAGGCCGGTACAGGCCTGTGACCAGGCCTTCACCCAGGGCTCGAAAGTCACCTCCACAGGTGGGGCAAAGATGTTACCCAAGCGAATTTCCGGCATGCCTTTTAACGACGTCACGATCATCACGTAAAGCGGCAGTGCATAGTAAATCGCGATGACAAACAATGTGCCGTAAAGAAAGATATTGCGACGCGAAAAAACTTTGCGCGGCTTTGGTCCCTGTGGGCCATCGAGCGCAGTGGCGGATGCTTCAACCATGCTTCTTCGAGTCTCCGAATTCAAGAATTGCCCAAGGAATAACAACCAGTAATACCGTCAACAACATCATGGTTGAGGCTGCAAAACCCTGACCCAAATTGCTGGCCTTAAACATCATGTCATAGACATACTTAGCCGGCACTTCAGTTGAAATCCCGGGCCCACCACCAGTCTGTGCAACAATCAAATCGTAAATTTTTACGATACCGGTCACTACAATGACAAGCGCCGTGATGAAGACGGGGCGCATCATCGGGATGACGATCCGTATATAGGTTTTCCAAGTCGGTATGCCATCAACCCGCGCAGCTTTCCAAACGTCCTGATCAATGCCCCGCAGCCCGGCAAGCATCAACACCATGACGAGACCACTAGCCTGCCAAAGCCCAGCAATCAAAACGCCATATATAGCGATGTCCGCATTGTAGAGAGGGTTAAAAGTAAAACTTTCCCAACCCCATTCCCGGACGATGTTCTGCACACCAAACTCCGGATTGAGCATCCACTGCCAAACCAGACCTGTGATCACAAAACTGAGTGCAAAAGGGTACAGAATGATGGTGCGTATGGTGTTTTCAAAACGGATTTTCTGATCTATGAGAGCCGCAAGAATAAAGCCGATCACGAAGACAAGAACCAACATGCAAATGCCGTAAATTGCCAGATTTTCAATCGCGATGAGCCATTTCCTGGTTGCCCACAAACGCTCATATTGATCCAGCCCAACCCATTTCAGACGGGGCAACAAGCCGGACTTGGTAAAACTATAAACAACTGTCCAAACTGTTCCACCAACAAACACAAACAGTGCTGTCACGATCATTGGGATCGCTGCAATCTTTGCTGTTTTGTTGCGGAAAAGTTGGCTAGGGCGCGTTGAAGCCATGGGCCTCCCCTGTTTTACCGGAAGTAAATTAGAGCCGGCCCGCATGTTCGCGGGCCGACCAATGACAAAGATTACTCAGCAGCTGAAATAATCTTGACGAACTCAGCCTGTGCTGCGTCTACAGCCATTGATGAGTCTGCAAAGAATTCAACGAATAGTGTGTCGATCTGATCCTTTGTGTCTGGCGTGACCAATTGGTTAAAGTCGGGCAGTAATGCGCCTTTCTCCAACAGAGCTAGACCTTTCTGCATGCAGTCGTTAGCGGTAGACAGATCGATATCACCACGCACTGGAAGTGAACCCTTTTTCAGATTAAAAGCAACCTGCGTTGCAGGCTTAAGCATTAGTGCCGCCAACTCGCCTTGCGCAGCGATTTGAGCTTCATCCTTAAGTACTGGAAAATAGAAAGCGTCACCACCTGTACTCAAAAGCTCTGTGACACCAAGGCCCGGTAAACAGCTGTAGTCTTCACCCGCCACTTGCTCGGCGATGGCGAATTCACCTTGCGCCCAATCTCCCATGATCTGGCCACCAGCCTTTCCTGTAATTACGAGGTTAGTAGCATCATTCCAGGCTTGTACAGTGGAATTGCTCGACATAGAACGTGCATCCGCCGCCGCTTTGAACACTCTTGCGATCTCTGGGCCAGCGGCTACATCAGTATCCTTATCGCCATAGACAGACAGGAAAACTTCATTGGGTACTAACGAGGCCATCAAAACATTGAAAAGCCCACCTTGCTGCCAACCTTCTTGCCCAGCAGCCATCGGCAAAATGCCAGACTCTGTAAGCTTTGGAGCCGCCGCCACGAATTCGTCCCAATTGGTTGGCACATCGACGCCAGCGTCTTTGTAGGCTTTGTGTGACAACCATAGCCACTGCCATGAATGGATGTTTACAGGCGCGCAATAAATACGACCGTCGACAGTACATGAGTCAAGCAAGGACAATGGGTTGACGATGTCTTTCCACCCTTCCGCTTCTGCGATATCAGTAATGTCGCGCAGTAGGCCGGCCTCGATCAGCTCTTCAGCTTGACGCCCGTGATTGAATTGAAACGCGCCCATTGGGTCGCCACCAGTGAGGCGGCTGATCATTACCGGACGCGCCGCATCGCCGCCCGCGATAGCTGCGTCGACCCACGTATTGCCGGTGGCGTCGAATGCGTTGGCCAGCTCACCGACAGCGGCAGCTTCACCGCCAGATGTCCACCAATGCATTACTTCAAGCTCGGTGGCAGAAGTGCTGGACGCGGCTACTAGAGCCGTTGCAGCAAGAAGTTTTGAAGTTAAATTCATGGCTTTCCTCCTAGTTATAATGGATGTGGTACTTAATCGTTATTGAATACAACTAAATCGTTATAGTAAATACTACAACGATTTAGTTTTTACTTGCAAGCATTATATTGTGCTAGGTATAGTTGCTGTACTTACGCTATTCCACCACAGCTGCGGCACATTGAGACCACGCTACGCGAAGTGTCTTTTCAGACAATACAAGTGGAAATTTGAGCATTATTAATGAAACAAGACGCATCTAAAGCCGCAAAGCTTAGCGACGAGGATTTCCTCGAGCTGGTCAATCCCGGCGAAACGCCGACGCTAAAAACTATCGCGAGGATAAGCGGTCTTGCTGTGCCTACAGTGTCACGAGCTCTTGGTGATGCCCATGATATTGGCGTTGATACCAAGAAGCTTGTGAACCGAATTGCCAATGGGATTGGCTACGTTCCAAACCGCGCGGGGTTGCGACTTCGCACTGGTCGTACCAACGTGATCTCGCTGGTTATTCCGGCAGAAGACGACGCGCTTAACCATGCGTCCAAGCTGACCAACTCCATTGCCCAGGAATTGCGTGGAACACAATATCACTTGAACATTCTTCCCTGGTTTGCCGATGAGGATCCGCTGCGCCCAATAAAATATATCGTCGAGACGCGCTCTGCTGATGCTGTGATTTTTAACATGACCGAGCCAGAAGATAAGCGTGTAGCTTATTTGCTGAAGCATGGTTTTCCGTTCGCCACCCATGGTCGCACCACGTGGAGCGATAAGCATGCCTACTACGACTACGACAACACAGCCTTCATGCGCGTCGCGATACGGCGGCTCGCGGCTCGCGGGCGGAAAAACCTTCTCGCGATCTTGCCGCCGCTCAATCAGAACTACGCACAGGATATGGCAAACGGTTTGAAAGCCGAAAGCCGGCTGCTGAAGCTCAACTATCACATTTCGAAAAACGTCAACAGTGACAAGCCTGCTGACGACATTGGCCACTGGGTAGCACACAGGCTTGAACAATCACCGGAAATTGATGCAGTGATCTGCACCTCTTCCAAGGTCGCCATTGCCGCCATCGTCTCCATCGAGAAACGAGGACTCGAACTCGGCACTGACATCGACGTTTACGGCAAAGAGTCGGTGCCGATTTTGAAGATGTTCCGGAAGAACATCATCGTTGAACTGGAAGATATAGGCGCTGCGGGAAAGTATCTGGCGAATGCCGTCGTACATAGGCTAAGCGATCCGGACCTGCCGCCGCTACAGCATCTTGAAATTCCGAAGAACATTGCCGGTTGACTCCTCACAGTTTCAAGGAAAATAAATCGCACGACTTTCCATTTCAGTTGAAATTACAGCACACCCGGTAGCCGTGTTTCTAAAACAATAAGAATTAAATGGCACAACCCGCCAGATGGCGCTCAACGCTCCCATTGATATTGAAACCATGCCCCCCACCTGAGTGAAGAAAACCCCAATCAAGCAGCGATATTTTCGCCTCTGATATCGAAACAAACTTTTCATCAACAAAGGCTTCACACCGGTAGCGCCCGGTAACGGTTTTCGTGAACACGCAGATGTAGCTCAGCGAGTCTTTCCACTAAACCTTCTTGGTACTCTGCTGCTGTCATGTTATCAACCCCTGCCGCTGCATCCTTGCGCAATCGCAAGAATGCTTCTTGCAGAAACTCGATATCAATCAGGTGATGCAGCGCTGTGAACACCCTCTCCGGATGTCTTCTCGCTTGAAGCGTTGCTACTGAAACAAACCCATCTATTGAATGAAACAGTGAACATCATGATCGCAGGTACTGACTGCCGAAGACGTACAATCCTTGTTGAAGGATGTTGCCGCAAACGTCTAGTTCAGTGGACACTCATTGGTGTTGCCTGCCACAATGGTCAACCACTCACAGGAGCAAAGACATGAGCATCTGCAATCCGGTTCTCAAAGGATTCAACCCTGACCCGTCGTTCCTGCGAGTCGGTAAAGACTATTATCTGGCCACATCTACGTTTGAGTGGTACCCCGGTGTTCAAATACATCACTCTAGGGATTTGGAAAACTGGACCTTAGTTGCACGACCGTTGAATCGTGCTGCACTTCTGGACATGCGCGGTAATCCAGATAGCTGTGGGATATGGGCACCCTGCCTTTCTTACAGCGATGGGCTATTTTGGCTCGTGTATACCGATGTGAAACGCTTGGATGGTGCATTCAAAGATTCGCCTAACTACATAACAACATGCCAGAGCATAGACGGAGAATGGTCTGATCCGATGTATGTTAACAACAGCGGCTTTGACCCCACTCTGTTTCATGATGATGACGGACGAAAGTACTTTGCCAACATACAATGGAATCATCGTGGTAGTGGAACTGGTGGCAACCCGACTCACGATTCGTTTGACGGAATTCTGCTTCAAGAGTGGAGCCAGGAACGAGGGCTGATTGGTGATGTTTTTAACATCTACGGTGGTAGCGAACGCGGTTTGACCGAAGCACCCCATTTGTTCAAACGTAATGGATGGTATTACCTCACTGTAGCTGAGGGCGGCACTGGCTACCAGCACGCCGTTACCATGGCTCGTTCCAAAGTACTGACAGGTCCCTACGAAACGCAGCCGGACGGACACCTGCTTTGTGCCGACGGACAACCCGAGCATCCCATTCAACGCACAGGACACGGACAATATGTTGAAACCCATTGGGGTGATATTTATCATTCATTTTTGATGGGACGTCCGATAAGCGATCGACCGGCGCCCGGAAGCCCGGCATCAAAATATTTTTGTCCGCTAGGTCGGGAAAGTGGTCTTGAACGATGCGTGTGGAAAGACGATGACTGGCTTTACCTCGAACACGGTGGGCAATTGGCTCGCCAGAGCGTTCCGTCACCTGGAACGTCAATTGATTATTTGGCTAACAAAAACACAGAAAAAAAGGTAAACGGGGAAGAGAGCCTAATTGATGCTGCGATACATTATGATTTCTCAGAATCTACCTTACCCATAGACTTTCAATGGCTTCGAACCCCTTATCCGGAGAGGTTATTCCGACTGGGTGATAGCTCATTGATAGTAACCGGGCGAGAAAGTATCGGTAGCTGGTTTGAGCAATCACTGATCGCAAGGCGCCAGCAGCACCATTGCTATCAGGCTGATACAGAGGTAGATTTTTCACCGACAACGTATCAGCAAGCAGCAGGTTTGACGACTTATTACAATCGCTATAAATTCCATGCGCTATTGCTTACTCATGAACCCGGCATGGGACACTGCCTGACAATAATATCGTGTGCCGGTGACTATCCAGATGGCGCTTTAGTCTTTCCTATGCCTCAGCCCATCTCTATATCTGAAAATACTATTGAAATGAAAGTTAGCGTCGATAACACAACCCAACAATTCTATTGGCGAACTCGCGGCTCAGATCAATGGGAGGAAATTGGTCCAGAACTAGATGCCTCAGTCATATCTGATGAAGGCGGGCGTGGTGAGCATGAGTCTTTTACCGGTGCTTTTTGCGGTATGGTGGTTTTTGATTTAACAGGAAGTGCAAGAGAAGCTAGCTTCGGGCATTTTAATTATGCTCCTAAGTCCTAACAGAAATCACACTTGGCACACAAACAAGTGCTATTTCCTGCGCACAAACCTTGCGCAGGCTCAGCGCCTCTACCTTGACGCAATCCGTAGGAGAATCCCAGAAAGTCTTCTTCATAAACAGCACTGAGAACTGTGGTAACTGACTGTTGGACGATCTTGTCCTCCAGACACCAGATACTC
>JALZVU010000250.1 GCA_023301795.1 Granulosicoccus sp. | reverse complement strand
GGCGAAGGTCAGGGCGAAGGTCAAGGCGAAGGTCAGGGCGAGGGTCAAGGCGGCCAGGCTGGAGAGCCGGGTCAATCGGGACAGGAAGGTCGGCTTGGCGTCGGCCAGGGAACAGGGATTGCGTCCAATTCGCAGCCCAATAGCGGTGCGCAGGACGGGCAGGCGTTCCAACGTTCACCTGAGCAGGCCGGCGAGACCGCAGATGCGCTTGACAGTCTTATTCCGCAGCTGGATGCGGCAGGTGTGAGTGCTGAGGATCTGGAAGGGCTTCGAAATAGTGCGCAGTTACTGCGTTCCGATGGCGGTGGAGATATCAATGCGGCTCGTGTGGAAGCCGAATTCAATAACATTTTGAGGCAGATCGAGCAGCTCGAGGTTCAAATTGCCAATAATGCAAGCCCTGTGACAGATGGCGTGGACGCGCTCGTGCGGCAGGGCGAGGTGTCAGATACGGCGGCTGATTACTATAGGCGGTTGAGCGAACAACCTCTAAGGCTGCAGCGGTAGTCTGGACAGGAGGTTACAAGGTCAACGGTTACTTACCGTACAAACCCCTGTGATTGGACGGGGAACACGCTTTGCTTTAGACTTGTGGTTCTAGTCGAATAGTGGGTATTGCCTTTAGTGAGCGTTTATTTAGTTTATCTCAACACTGCACAGAAGGTTGAAACTGTGGAATTCGGCACTGTGCGAGGGCTTGTCGTCGCCAATCCGGTCACGTGCGAAACACGCGCCCTGGCGAAAGACTACCTTGCTATTGAGGTGGGCGATGAAATCATCGGCTGCAACGGTGATGGTATCCGCTGGCAAGCCACCATCGACGAGGTCGTAAACGCCACTCTGCAAGACGAGGAAGGCGAGATGGGAGACCCCATCCGAGTACTTAAGGGATCACTTATGGCCCGTGGTGGACGATCAGTCGCCGCTGCCTGCAAGCGCATGAAAGATAGCGAAATTCCATTGCCCGAGATCATTAATTCGCGTGGCAGTGGTTTCAAGCAAGGTGCATTAGCCAACCTACTTACCGATCCTCAGGCTGAAGTTCTAGCGTCTGGCTTGAAATAATTGCTGCAATAGCTCAGGAAACATCAGGTTTCCTGTACCCCCTTGAGGGTGCTGCCAAGCAACGTTCAACGGGCTGCGTCCCTGCGTTCCGCTCATCACAGGACTCGGGCACGCAGTCGACACATTAATTCACATTAATCCTTAGAGAACCAAGCATGAGTTTCGATACGCTAAACGTCGGTAGTGATGTGCCAGAAGAAGTGAACGTCATTATTGAAATTCCGGCCAATAGTGACCCTGTCAAATACGAGATAGACAAAGACAGCGGTACCCTGATGGTCGACCGGTTCATGGCATCACCCATGTTCTACCCATGCAACTACGGCTACATCCCGCATACGTTGTCAGAAGATGGTGACCCTATCGATGTGCTGGTTCACACGCCTTATCCTCTGGTGCACGGTAGCGTTATTGCTTGCCGGCCAGTGGGCGTGCTCAACATGAAAGATGAAGCCGGACCTGACGCCAAGCTGGTTGCTTTGCCGAAGAAAAAGCTGACCACGCTCTATGATCACATCAACGACGTTGACGACCTGCCTGAGCTGCTGAAAAAGCAGATCGAGCATTTTTTCACACGCTACAAAGAGCTGGAAAAAGGTAAGTGGGTGGAAATTGACGGTTGGGCGAATGCTGCAGACGCCAAACGTCAGATAATGGAAAGTATCGAACGCGCTAAGAATGCCTAGCAACTTGTTCTAGTTTGCGCACGGCACAAGCACTAATGTAAAAGGCTGCGATTTCTAACGGATTCGCAGCCTTTTTTTTGCCAGTCGCCCGGGTCCTCTATCCGTCAAGTGTGGGATTGATAAATCCTTTCACTGACACGACCCGGTATGCGTTGCTCCGTAGGCAATACTCGGAAATACACTGGGTATCGCCTACCTGATATGTACCGGGCCTTGCATACTCACTGATCGGTCTTGGCCACTTTGCGCGGTGACAGCACGATCAGCTTCCAGCCTTTCTTCACTGATATCTTCTCGCCAGCACCATACACATAGAGGCCTCCCTCTTTGTTCAGAGCAAATAGTTTCAAGTCCTGCTCCTGAAGCTGTTCATTGTCCACGGGCATATCACGCGGTTGGGCAGATTCATCTGTAGAGTCGACATGTGCTTCATCTGCACCGGTATTGTTGGCGTCACGGACTAAATCATCGGGCTCTGTTTGCACGTCAATGAGTCGTATTTCATCTTCTCGAAGCCGTTTACTCATGCGACTGTAACTCAGGTTCGCATCGAACAAGGGATTGGCCCGGTTACGATTTGCGGTATCAAAACGCTCGTACTGAGCATCTTCCGAGGCGCCCTCGAGTGTAAATACAGCACTTGATCCGAAGTCCTGGCGAAAATGCATACTGGCCAGAGCATTGGTGTCGCGGTCGGCAGACACTGCAATGAGCTTTCCAATACCCTGCAAATCAAGGTTTTCGGTGGCATGGCCTGAGGTTGGATTACCGTGATAAGCCTCGAATCCTTGCTGGCGAGCGTGGCGAACATTGCTCCACGAGGTATCCGAGAGCATCGTCTTTATGCCCTGTTCCTTGAGCGCAGTAGCCAGAGCCAATGCAATATCGTTAGCACCAAAAAACAACACGCCGTTAGGTTCGGGGTTGCTGATGCCTAGTTTGTCGGCTAGTGGCTTGGCTGTAAGCGATTGAAACACGACGGTACCGATGATCATGCTGAACGTCAGCGGCACAAGCAGCTCAGACATGGGCACATCATTCTCCTGTAGCCGGAGAAGAAACACAGATGACACTGCTGCTGCCACAATTCCGCGCGGCGAAAGCCAGCCGATAAATACTCGCTCGCCCCATGCTAGATCCGAATTAACCGTACAGAGCAGCGCATTTAATGGGCGTATAACAAACTGCGTGATGGCCAGTAGGGCCAGAATCTGCCAGCCGTATTGGGGGATGACGCTGATGTCCACGCGAGAGGCGAGCAATATGAACAAGGTGGAAACCAGCAGAATGCTCAAATCTTCCTTGAAATGCAGTATCTTTTCAACGTGAAGCCCGCGAGTGTTGGCCAGCCACACCCCCATGATGGTTACCGTCAGAAGGCCTGCCTCATGCTGAAGAGTCTCTGCCAGCACAAACATGCAAACCACGCTGACCAAGGTCAAGACGTTAACAAGGAAGTCGGGGACCAGATAGCGACGAAGAACAAACGCGATAGCAAAACCTGCGGCGATCCCAAGGCTTGCGCCAACAAAAGCCAGCTTGAATAAAATGTAGGCAACAGTACCGATGCCGCTGGATTGAAGGTCCAGCATGATGAAATTAAAAACTAGCAGGGCCAGGAACACGCCAAGCGGATCGATGAGAATCCCTTCCCAGTGCAGAATATGTCCAACCTTGTTTGATGGACGGACAGCGCGAAGCATCGGTTTCACCACAGTGGGTCCGCTGACAACACATATCGATCCTAAAATAAGGGCGAGCGACCATGGCATGTCAAACAGAACATGTGCGGTCAGTGACAGCAAACCCCACGTGAGTAACATACCGACGGTGATGAGTCGGGTTACCACAGCTCCGTGTCCACGGATGTCGCTGATTTTGAGAGTCAGGCCACCTTCAAAAAGAATGATGGCAACCGCAATGGAGACGATAGGAAACAGTAGATCGCCCAAAAGCTCATCAGGGTTAAAAGCGCCTGTGACTGGCCCTACCAGTAGGCCTGCCATCAACAAAAACAATATGGACGGTAGCTTCAGGCGCCACGCCAGCCATTGGCACAGACCGCCCAAAGCTGCCACGCCTGCAATAGCAATTAGGGGGTTAGACATAGGATTTCATATCAGTTTTTACTAGCACTTAACGGGGTGAAAAGCATAGCAATGCTGACAAACTCACACTCTGCAATGTAAAAGTGGCACGAGTATCGCTGAATTTGGGTAATCGTTATGTGTTGACTACCCGCACAGCATGGGGATAGAGGATAAAATAACGCTTAGCCACAACACAGGTATATCCGGATCTACTTTGACTATCAATGCGCCAGAACAACGTTCCAATGCTCGGCTGGGTATTATTATCTCTATGTTTCCAGAGCTGCATGAGACGTTTATCTTGCGTGAGTTGGTGGCTCTTGAGCGCAGAGGGATGCGCTTTGACATTTATTCTCTGCAATACCCGCGCGACCCGATAACGCTGGACGACGCTATTCGGCTCTCAAGCGAGCGCACTACGTATTCAGAACTGTTCACTGCAAGCACGCTGATGGCATTCGCCAGAGCTACCGTGAAGACCCCGGGTTCGCTGGTCCGGGCCATGGCAGGCGTGGTGTGGCAGGGAAGAGATCGCCCCATGGATATCATCAAGAATCTGGCCGTGTTGCCGCTTAGCCTTTGGATTGCGGAAGATGGCCGGAAGCGTGGGATCACGCACTGGCATGGCCACTGGGCGAATATTCCAACGACTTCATGCTGGTATATTTCACGTATTTTCGGGCAGTCATGGTCAGCGGCTATTCACGGGGAAGACATTTTCTCACCCAACCGCTTCTTGCAACATAAACTAAATGAAGCCCGTTTCTGCGTAGTGTGTAGTGGCTATTTTTGTAACCATCTGCAGCAGAAAATGGGACTTGACCACCCTGAGCACGTACACCTCAACTATCACGGGCTTGACCCGCGCGTCATGCAGCGCGCTGATCAGCGAGAGGCAAGGTTGGCAGTGGCAGGAGAGGCGCTGTCGATTGTGAGTATTGGCCGACTGGTGCCAACCAAGGGACATGATGTGTTGATCAAAGCCTGCAAGCTTCTGCGGGCAGTAGGGATACCCATAAAGGTCCAGATCATCGGTTCAGGCCCCTTGGAAGATGAACTTAATGAACTTGTCGCTGCCTCAGGTTTGAGTGATGAGGTGACATTTCTGGGCGCGCTGGCGTTCGAGCAGGTGTTAGAGACGCTCGAGATGGCCGACGTGTTTGCACTGGCACCAAGGCTCATACCCGGCCATCCTCCCGATGGCATACCTAATGTTATTGCGGAGGCCATGGCACTAGGAATTCCTGTTGTTACCACTCGCGTCAGTGCCATCCCCGAGCTTGTCGGCGATGCAGAGACGGGAGTGCTGGTAGAGGTGGATGATGTGGAAGGTTTCGCTCGCGCTCTTGAATCACTTTACCGGGATCCACAGCGTGCAGTTGATTACAGCGCGGCGGCTCGTGATCGAGTTGCCCGATTGTTTAATCAGGACGCTAACATCAACGAGCTACTTGGACATTTCAAGCATTACGTGCCGGATGAATTCATTCCGACGGCGCTGCCAGACACATGAGTGTTGACAGATTAAAACAGGTAGACGGATCTTTGGCGATTGACAATAATTCGCAGGCTATGACGCCCCAGGCCGCATCACCGCGTGTCATTGCATTCACTATAGAAGAGTTGAGTGTCGGTGGCGCCGAGCATATGCTGATGGTGATGGCTAACGCGTTTGTGGTCCGTGGTTGGCAGGTTCACGTGATTTGTCTGACGGCTGCAGGTGAGCTAGCCAGCGGGCTTGATGAATCCGTGCAGTTGCATGTGCTTAACAAGAAGCTTGGATTTGATACTCGTCTGTTGTGGCGTTTGTACAACTGTGTGAATGAGATAAAACCTGATGTTATCAACAGCCACCTGTGGGTTGCGAATTCCTGGACACGTTTGTCGCTGATAGCGACCAACATTGCGATCGTAGTTACCGAGCACTCTCGTGATACATGGAAACCACTACATTATCGCTGGGTCGATAAATTTCTGGGCAGGCGCTCCTATCGTATGGTCACCGTCTCCTCCGATACAGCAAATTTTTACGAAGAGGTTGTCGGTATTGACCGCGCAGATATTACGGTCATCAACAACGGGGTGGATACTGCCCGCTATGCTAGTGGGTCTGGAACAGCGCTACGTAAGGGTTGGCTTGCTAGCTACTATGACGATACAGATGATAAGCGCGAGGCCATTTTAATCGGTTCTGTAGGGCGGCTTGTCACGGCCAAAAATCACACGCGTCTGATTGATGCATTTGCCAAGCTGGCTAATGATGAGGCGTTGTCCGAGCACTATTACCTCTACTTGAAGATTGTGGGTGAGGGGCCAGAGCGTGCTCGGATTCAACATTACATCGACGATCTTGGGCTATCTCATATCATTACGCTTGCCGGTGCGCGTCATGATATTCCAGATGTGCTGGCAGCTTTTGATCTGTTTGTGCTCTCCTCAGATCGGGAAGGGCATCCGCTGACTGCACTGGAGTCACAGGCTGCAGGCACACCCGTGGTGCTGACTGATGCCGGAGGCTCAGAGGAGGCGATTGCCCGTGACGGTGATCAGAGTGGTGGGGCACTTGTGGATTGCGATGTTGACCAGTTATCGATGGCTATGCGTAATCTGATTGTCGATTCAGAACTGCGCGCAGCGCAATCGCGGTTTGCCAGGCAGTACGCCCTCAGTAACTTTGATAAAAAGCAGATGATTGAAAGCTACGAATCTATTTTTTTAAAAGCGATTGCAGCGCGGTTGTAGTTCGCTTTACTGGCGCTAAGGCCGGTTACATCATTCCCAGCTATTGACACGGATGGGTGATTCGTTAGACGCTTGTACCGCTTATGGCGCGAGATGGCGTTTCAGCAACCGAAATCACCAACAGGAGAACGATGTGAAGAGAATCAGTATTTTGGCCACGCTGGCACTCAGTGCAGGCTTCGCAGGCCAGAGCTATGCGCAAGACGAAGTTGGCGCGTGTCTTATCACCAAGACAGATATCAACCCTTTCTTTGTGAAAATGAAAGAGGGTGCTGCGGCCAAGGCCGAAGAGCTGGGTATCACGCTATCCACGTTCGCCGGCAAGGTGGATGGAGACCACGAAACACAAGTGCAAGCCATCGAGACTTGCATAGCATCAGGCGCCAAGGGCATTCTGATCACAGCCTCTGACACTAAAGCGATCGTTCCGGTTGTTCAGCAGGCGCGCGATGCTGGACTGCTCGTTATTGCACTGGATACACCGCTCGAGCCCATCGATTCAGCCGATGCAACCTTTGCCACTGACAACTTTAAGGCTGGAGAGCTCATCGGTGCCTGGGCTGCTGCGCAGTTAGGCGACGAGGCTGCAAACGCCAAAGTTGCCATGCTGGATCTGGCCGACAGCCAGCCTTCAGTGGGCGTGCTACGAGATCAGGGATTTCTCCAGGGTTTCGGTATCGAACTGGGTGACCCTAATCGCTGGGGTGATGAAGAGGATCCACGCATTGTCGGTAACGAGGTTACTGCGGGTAATGAGGAAGGTGGCCGTACTGCCATGGAATCACTGATGATTAGAGATCCGGGTGTCAACGTGGTCTATACCATTAACGAGCCAGCCGCTGCCGGTGCTTACGAAGCATTGAAAGCCTTTGGCCGTGAAGACAAAGTGATGATCGTGTCTGTGGATGGAGGATGCCCGGGAGTGCAGAATGTCGCTGATGGCGTTATTGGAGCCACCTCGCAGCAATACCCTTTGTTGATGGCATCGTTGGGTGTTGAGGCCATTGCAGCTTTCGCAGCCGACGGCACCAAGCCCGAGCCAACCGAAGGTCTGGAGTTTTTCGACACAGGTGTTTCACTGGTAACTGATCAGCCAGTGGACGGCGTTGAGTCTATCGATACTGCCGAAGGCATGGATCGTTGCTGGGGCTAGGATCTGATCCTGGTATTACCTAAGCATTAGTGGTGTATCGCAAGGGCGGCTTCGGTCGCCCTTGCTGGTTTTATGAATGGTTAAAATCAATGGTTTTTTGCAATGACTAATGATCCCCATAGCGATTCGCCAGCGCGCGCATCCAAAACCCTGCGTGATAGCGGTGAGCTGGTCAATGTGATTCTGGCTGCCTATGGCAAGTTGCTACCCACCCAGCGATTCATCATCGGTATCGCGGGCGCTCCAGCTAGTGGTAAAAGCACTCTGGCTCATGTGCTTACAGAGCAGCTCAATGCAGCACTTGTTTCAACCGGTGATGCAGCTGTGGCGGTTCCCATGGATGGATATCATCTGGATAACAGTGTTCTGGATGAGCGCGGGCTTCGCCCTGTAAAAGGCGCCCCCCATACTTTTGATGTCCTTGGTTTTCGGCAACTACTGCAACGTCTGGCAGCGCCTTTAGAGCCTGCTGGATCGGCGGTGAGTCAATTGGACGATGCGGTCATCTACATTCCACTGTTTGACCGTTCCATGGATCTGGCACGTTGCGCGGCTTCAGCTGTTGGTCAACATCATCGTATCGTTGTGGTGGAGGGTAACTATCTGCTACTTGAAAGGCCTGTATGGCAAGATCTACAGCACAGCATGGATTTAACGGTCTTACTGAATGTGCCTCTGGATACCCTGGAAGAGCGGCTTATCGAACGCTGGATAGAGCATGGCCACAGTGCTGAGGCTGCAAAAGAGCGAGCTATGGAAAACGATATCCCGAACGCGCAGGTTGTGGTGCGTGAGTCTGCGGCTGCGCACTTTGCCATGGGCGCGTGAGATAATGCCGTATCAAACCAGAACCTATCTGTCATGAGCACTTCCGATTCGAATCCTGAGTCCACATCGGCCTCTGAGCTTGCCGCAGCATCCCCGTCCATAACTACGGGCTTGTCGCCAGCGGTGGAAGGGGATTCGGCAATCCTGACCATTGGCTGGCGGGAATGGGTTGGACTGCCCGATCTTGGCCTACCAGCAGTCAAAGCCAAAATTGACACAGGTGCGCGAACATCGGCTATTCACTCGTGTAATGTCGAACGTTTTAAAAATGAAAACGGTGACGATTGGGTGTCTTTCACCGTACTACCTATTCAGCGTAACCTAACCATCAAGCGCAGATGTGAGGCGCCGCTGGTTGATATTCGACGTGTCACCGACTCGGGTGGGCACGCCGAGGAGCGCTTTTTTATTATTACGCGCCTAGTGGTTGGTAGCGTGGAGCGTGAGGTCGAGGTGACTCTGGCTCAGCGTCCGGATATGCTGTTTCGAATGCTGTTGGGGCGTACTGCACTGGTTCCCGATATCGTTGTTAACCCGTTTCGCTCCTATACATTGGGGCGTGTGAAAGCGCGTGCTGTCTACGGGAAGGAAAAAGCAGCAGGTAGCTCGTGAAAATAGCGATTCTATCCAGAAACAGTCGGTTATATTCCACACGCCGCTTGATTGAAGCTGCTGAACAGCGTGGCCATGAAGTGCGTGTAATCGATGTGCTGCGATGTTATATGAACATCGTTTCGCGAAAGCCTGAGGTACATTTTGAAGGGGCCAAGCTTGAGCATATTGATGCAGTAATTCCTCGCGTGGGGGCGTCGGTTACCGCCTACGGCACGTCTGTGCTCCGTCAGTTCGAGATGATGGGCACTTATACGCTTATAGAGAGTGTTGCTTTGTCCCGATCGCGAGACAAGCTGCGCTCACTGCAGTTGTTATCGCGTAAAGGTATTGGCCTGCCAGTGACAGGTTTTGCCAACAAGCCCGGAGACAGCAAAGACATTATCAAGATGGTGGGTGGTGCCCCCGTGGTCATTAAGCTGCTGGAAGGTACGCAAGGTATTGGCGTTGTACTGGCGGAAACCAATAAGGCCGCTGAATCTGTCATAGAAGCATTCATGGGGCTTCAAGCGAATATCCTTGTGCAGGAATTCATTAAGGAAGCCGGTGGCGCTGATATTCGCTGCCTGGTGGTGGGCGGTAAAGTGGTGGCGGCCATGAAGCGCCAGGCTGCCGAAGGTGAATTTCGATCAAACTTGCACAGAGGGGGGTCAGCCAGTCTGGTAAAGATCACACCTGAGGAACGTGCCACCGCTGTCAGTGCTGCCAAGATATTGGGCCTATCGGTGGCAGGTGTAGATTTATTGCGCTCGGAGCGAGGCCCGCTGGTGATGGAGGTAAACTCATCCCCCGGACTAGAAGGCATCGAATCGGCGAGCGGTAAAGATGTGGCCGGCATTATTATTGGTGAGCTTGAGAAAAACGCCAGACCACACAACACCAAGACTCGTGGCGCCAAAGGTTGACTCAAACTATCAATCACGCTTGTGTTTATCGCATCTGGAAAAATCAATGAAAAAACGACAACTCGGTGCGCAAGGCATGCAAGCCTCTGTAGTGGCTTTTGGTGCCTGGGCTATTGGCGGTTGGAAATGGGGTGGTACCGATGCCAAGGCATCAGTATTGGCTGTGCGTTCGTCGCTGGATGCTGGCGTTGATCTGATTGATACTGCTGCCGTTTACGGTTTTGGTTTGTCTGAGCAAATCGTGGGTGAAGCCATCAATGGTCGCAAGCGCGAAGATATCGTACTGGCCACCAAATGCGGTTTGCGTTGGGATATTGAAACGCCTACGTTGCACAACAAAGGCCCCGAGCATTCCATCTACCGGACACTGACGGATGAATCCATTCGTTGGGAGCTGCAACAGAGTCTTAAGCGGCTGGGTACGGACTATATCGATCTTTATCAAACCCACTGGCCAGATCCTGAAACGGATATGGAAGCTGTTGTGTCTACACTGGAATCGTTAAAGCAGGAAGGCTTGATTCGGAGCTGGGGCCTGTGCAACGAAAATTCAGAGCGTCTGGAATCTGCTGCCAGTTTTGGGCAGATGGCCACTGATCAGGAGCGCTACAGCTTGTTGGACAGAGAGCAGGATGATATTAATTTACCGTTGTGCCAGAAATACGATATCGGCTTTCTATGCTATTCGCCCATTGCTCAAGGATTACTCACTGGGAAGATTGATGCCAAGCGAGAATTCAGCAGTGATGATCTGCGCATTGGTAATCCGCGGTTTGCGCCGCCTGTGCTAGAGGCTATACAGGCTGTATTAGCGCCGGTTAAGGCACTGGCACGCGATAAGGATGTAAGTACCGAACAGCTAGTGCTGGCATGGACATTGACCCAGCCAGGTGTGTCGCATGTGCTGGTAGGTGCACGAGATGCCACGCAGGCTACATCGAATGCCGTGGCGGGTTCACTTGATTTGAATGATGACGAGCTCAGTGTTATTCAGCAGGCGGCCGATGCCTGGCCCGGGTTTGCCAGGTTTGCCTAGGGCAAGCTTTGTGCTTTGCACCGTTGCCAAGTCAGCTGATTGTTTACGATTGGGATAGCGGTGCATTGGTAACGTTATCTGTAAGTAACATATACCTTGTCGAGTGCCATCTTCCAGACAGATAATGGGGATCGCTGCTTGGGTTTTAACGAAGAAACTGCAGTAAACTGTCGCGCATGTTAAAGGTTAAGAATTCAACAGTGGACGGTTGGGCTCAAACTCCGTTTCTGGAGAAGCTTGCGAGCACTAGCCCAAGTCTGATTTACATTTTCAATCAGGAGTCCCAATCCAATGAATACGCCAACAGATCCGTTGGTGATTCTCTAGGTTACACGGTACAAGAAATTCAGGATATGGGCGACGCCTTGTTCGTGAATCTTTGCCACCCAGAGGATCTACCCCTGATTCCAGTCCATCTTGAAACCATACGTCAGATGAGTGATGGCGAGGTTGCTCAGCTTGAGTACCGGATGAAACACAAGGATGGGCATTGGGTGTGGCTGCTGGGCTACGACACAATATTTGAGCGTAATGAGTCTGGCCAGGTTGTTCGTCATCTAGGTACGGCTATTGATATTTCCCGGCAAAAGCTTGCTCAGGAACAAGCGGAGGCTGAAAAGCGGGCGGCTGATGCCGCCAATGCAGAATTGCGCTCGTTTGCATACTCCATGTCGCATGATATGAAAGGGCCGTCCAATACGTTACATTTTTTGCTCAGAGAGTTGCAAGAGGATCACGGTGATTCGTTTAACACCGATGCCCGGGAACTCATGGATATGAGTCTCAACACTGTTGCAAGAATGCAAACACTGCTGGAAGATGTAGTTAACTACACGCAGGTTGTGGGACAGACGGTTGAGTTTTCGGACGTGGACTTGAATGTGATTTTGAGCGACATCCTCGGCGACTTGCACGCAGAGATTAGCCAGAATGGTGTGCAGGTGTCAGTGGATCATCTGCCTATCGTCAGAGGAAGTCATACATTGCTGAGAATGTTGTTTCAGAATCTGGTTGGCAATGCTCTGAAGTACCATCCTGAAGATTCAAAACCCGTGATATCGGTATCGTGCACGTTAGAGGCGCACGATAACATTGCTTTTATACACGTAAAAGATGAAGGTATTGGTATCGCGCCAGAACATCAGAGCAGGATATTCGGGATGTTCAAGCGATTACATGTCCATGAAGACTATCCTGGGTCCGGCTTGGGTCTTGCTATCTGCAAACGCGTTGCGCTCAGTCACGGTGGTGATATAAAAGTTACCTCCGCACTGAACCAAGGTGCAACATTCACTATCAGGTTGAAAACGTGTGGTTAGTCAGCCAGTGAAGACGTTAATGATTGTCGATGACAATGATATCGATCAGATGATATGCAAGAGAGTTGCTGGCAAATGTTCATTTGTCGATTCTGTTGTTAGCTATCTGTACGCAGAGGAGGCGCTGGAACACCTTGAAACACAGCGACCCCCAGTCCCGGATGTTATCCTTCTTGACATAAATATGCCAAGGATGGATGGTTTTGAGTTTCTTGAAGCCTTGGCTGATTCGTCTGTGGATATTCAATCGACAGTAGTGGTTATGCTCACAACGTCTTCAGATACTAAGGATAGAAACCGTGCTTCGCAATTTAAGCACGTAAAAGGATACTTGACTAAACCGTTGTCGAAAGAGAGTTTGGAGGATATGCTTGAGTCGATCGACTCATAATCCACTAGTGAAAATTTCGTGAGCTGGTACTGAGCTCACCCAGCATCCACGATAAATCTTCTATCTTGCTTGCCACCAGATGCTCAACACCTTGCTCACGTTGTGTTTTGCCGTAAACCGATACCATTTTGGCGCTCAGCACTTCTTTGCGAAATATATCGACCACCTTGCTCCAGATGATCACATTGACGGGGCCATTCTCATCTTCAATGGTGAGAAACACCACACCATTGGCTGAGCCCGGGCGCTGACGAACTTTCACGATACCGGCAAGGCGAGCCATTCGCCCATCCGGTATGTCAGCCCAGCTTTTTGAATCGATGATGCGTTTCTTTTTCAGGCGTTCGCGTAGTAATGATAAGGGATGGTGCTGCAGCGTCAGCCCCGTACTCATGTAATCAGCCACCGTATTCTCACCATCAGTGGGTGCTGGCAAATCCAGTACAGGTTCATCTGCTGAGGCATCTTGCAGTAGCTCTGGCAGAGCTTCTACGCCCAGCAAATCCCACTGCGCCTGGTGCCGGTCACCGCTGATATTTTCCAACGCCCCGGCAATGGCTAAAGCCTGCTGGTCTGTCTGGTTGATACCTGTGCGTCTTACCAGATCGGCCGCGCTGGTAAATTCGCCTTGCACGCGAGCTTTTAGCAGGCGGTTTGCGCCGGAGACAGAGAGCTTTGATACCAGCCGTAGTCCCAGCCGCACATGGCCTTGGGGCAGGAGACCGTTCTTAGCTGGCTGTTCAACAGGCTCTGGGCTAAGCAGCGAATGATCCCACTCGCTTTCATTCACATCCACAGGCAGTACGACTACTCCGTGACGTCTGGCATCCTGAGTTAAATCGGATGGATCGTAGAAGCCTAATGGTTGGCTGTTGAGCATGGCGCATAAAAACGCTGCAGGCTCATGACACTTTAACCAGCACGATACATACACCAGTAAGGCAAAGCTTGCGGCATGCGACTCTGGAAAACCGTATTCACCAAAGCCTTCAATCTGTTTGAAGATGGCTTCAGCAAATTCAGGCTCATAACCATTATTCAACATACCGCCCACCACACGATCATGGAACTTGGTGATCTCACCGCTACGTCGCCAGGCAGCCATGGAGCGACGTAGCTCATCAGCTTGCCCGGCCGTGAATCCTGCTGCCACCATAGCAATCTCCATGACTTGCTCCTGGAATACCGGTACGCCCAGGGTGCGTTCCAACACACGCTCCAGATCCTTGTTAGGGTAGGTGACAGGCTCAATACCCTGACGGCGTTTCAGATAGGGATTTACCATACCTCCCTGAATAGGGCCAGGGCGCACGATAGACACCTCGATGACCAGATCATAGTAGTTGCGCGGCCGTAGTCGGGGCAGCATGGACATCTGCGCCCGTGACTCTATCTGGAAGACACCGATGGTATCTGCACGGCAAATCATGTCATAGGTGGGTGTGTCGTCAGGCGGGATACTGGCCATGCTATGACGCACCCCCCGATAGCTTTCGATGAGCGTAAAGCACTTGGCAATAGCGGTCAGCATACCCAGCGCCAGCACGTCCACTTTAAGCAGGCCAAGTTCTTCCAGATCATCCTTGTCCCACTGGATGATAGTGCGATTAGCCATGGAGGCATTCTCTACCGGTACCAGCGTGGACAAGTCCCGGTCGGAGATAACAAAGCCGCCCACATGCTGTGACAGATGACGGGGGAAACCCAATAGCTGTTGCAGAAGCCATGTGAAGCGTTTGATCAGCGGACTCTCAGGGTCAAAGCCCATGGCCTCAAGCCTTGATGCCACCATATCGGTGCCATCCCACCAGGCCAGTGACTTGGACAAGGCTTCTATCTGATCCTCGCCAAAGCCGATGGCCTTGCCCAGATCGCGAATGGCACTGCGCTTACGGTAGGTGATGACCGTGGCCGCCAACGCTGCTCTATGTCGCCCGTATTTGGCATAGATGTATTGGATAACCTCTTCACGGCGCTCATGCTCAAAATCGACATCAATATCGGGTGGCTCGTTTCGCTCTTTGGAGATAAAGCGCTCAAACAACATACGGGTGCGTGAAGGGTCTACCTCGGTGATGGCCAGGCAATAGCACACGGCAGAATTAGCTGCTGAGCCGCGCCCCTGACACAGAATGCCTTCACCTCGGGCAAAGCGTACGATGTCATGGACGGTGAGAAAGTAGGATTCGTACTGCATATAGCTGATTAACGATAGCTCGTGTTCCAGCTGCTTTTGAATGGATTCGTTGTGGCCCTCTGGCCAGCGCCAGCGCGCACCTTCCATGGTCAGATAGCGTAGATACTCGGAAGGGCTCATGTCTGCAGGCACCACCTCGCGCGGGTACTGGTAGTCGAGCTCTGCCAGATCGAATGTGCACAAGGCTGCCACATCAGCGGCATTTTGCAGTGTTTGCAAAGGGTAGATGGAGCGTAGTGAGCGTGCATCACGAAGGTAGTGTTCACCATTTTGAAACAACAGCCGGCCAGCGCTCTCCAGTGTGCAGTTATGTTTTATGCAGGTGACGATGTCGTGCAGTGCGCGGCGTTTACGCTCGTGCATGTGGACGTCCCCTGCGGCTACGATGGCCATCTCGTGATGCTCTGCCGCTTCTATGACCCATGCTGTGTGCTTCTGGTCATAGTTACCGTAGTGCAGCTCCAACGCCAAGTAGGCATGTGGCCCCAGTGCCTTGAACCAGCTAATCCAGTGGTCAGTGTTTGCGTGTGGCACTGGCAAATACGGTGGAACCAGTAACAGGCAGCAGCCGTCCAGCCCAGCATGGTCAATCATTTTATGATCGATGTAATAGCTGCCTTTCTCAGCCTTGCGACGCGCATCGGTAATCAGCTGACACACGCGTGAATACGAGGCCAGGTCACGCACCAAGGCCACCACGCGAAAACCGTCTTCTAGCGCAAATTCACTGCCGACAATCAGCTGGAAGCCCTGCTGCGACATGACGTGCTCGTCCGTTTTGCCAGGTGCCACCTCGGTTTGCGCGGCCAGCTCCTTCATGCGCCCGTAGGCACGCACAACGCCTGCCATGGAGCATTCATCGGTAATGGCCAGTGCCGAATAGCCCAGCGCCACGGCCGTGTCCACCAGCTCCTCAGGGCGCGATGCACCGCGTAGAAAGCTGAAATTGGACACGCAGTGAAGCTCGGCATAGGCCAGAGGTTTGTTATTGTCAGACTGTAAGCTCATACACTGGTATTAAATACAGCTTGCATGCCAAACGTCAATGCTCGGTTCAGATGAATCGGTTAGTTGTGATGTGCGGAGGGTTTGCAGGAAGGAGGCATTGGGTGCTAGGGGGCGCTATGGGAGCTTGCCCTGCGATTTGGGTAGCGCTGCTGTATGGTGGAATCTGGGAATTTTGACGGAATAGTGTCTGATGGATGTGCTCAATTACCTGCCTGCAGACATCGCCCTGTGGATGGCCTTAAGCTTGATAGTCATCAGTTTCCTGACTTCCGCGCCAGTGAGATGGCTGGAAATATTGCTTGCACTGTTTATTCTGTGGTCGATAGTGGCACCGCGATTTGCCACTATGGCCGTGGCTGCTCCCGCATATTTGGCCGTTGGGGCTGCCACCAGCTTCGCTACGATGTTTCTGGGTGCCACAGGGCCGTTGTTAGCCATTTTTATAGCGCCTGATCGATATGGGCGCGACAAGACAGTGGCCACACACGCTGCGTGTATGAGTTTTCAGCATTTCATAAAGGTTATCGCTTTTGGGTTTCTCGGATTTGTGCTGAGTGAATGGTTACCGTTAGTGCTTGCTATGATAGCCAGTGGGCTTGCAGGTACCCGCCTCGGGCGAGGCCTGCTGTACCGTTTTCCAGAGGATACTTTTCGGCGAGCGTTTAAGATTGTGCTGACGTTGTTGGCTTTGAGGTTGATGTATAAGGCCATAGCGGGGTAGTCTTTGTGACCACAGCATCGACTCTCATAAGGCCAAAGAACAACATGCTCAGCAATTTGATCCTGGACATCGGTAACGTCATCTGCAACTGGAACCCGGACGGGTTGGTTGCCCTCACATTCGATGATCCGGCGGACAGAGAAGAGGCACTGCGGGTTACCGTGAACACACCCGACTGGCTGGCGCTTGATCGTGGAGATATGAGCCTGGATGAGGCCATCTGGCGTGCCCAAGCCCGAACTAAGCTTGCCGAAGCCGACATTGCCAGCGTGTACGACAACCTGTGCACCTCCCTGACCGCCTTACCATCAACCATGGAAGCCATGGCACGCGCACGTGACAAAGACGTGCCCATGTACATCTTGTCCAATATGCAAGCACATGCCTGGGAGCATTTAGAGAAAACGTATGAGTGCTTTGGCTGGTGCACGGGGGTTGTGATTTCTTGCGAGGCTCATTTGATAAAGCCCGACCCTGCAATTTATAAGCACGTGTGCGAGAAGTTTGACGTGACTCCTGAGAGCTGCGTGTTTGTTGATGATATGAAAGAGAATATTGATGCTGCTATTGCGTACGGGATGGAAGGCGTGCAGTTGACGGATAAGTTTGGTGGGGGGGTGGTATTGGATGGGTTGGTGGATAGGATTGTGGAGGGTAGGGGGTAGGGGTGTTTAGTTTTGTGGACGGTGCATATCAGGCTCTTTACTAGTGGTGCATAGCGGAGTGTGTTGATATGAAGTTTTTCACTTTTGTGCGATATTGGTATTAAGGAGGACTCGGGGTATGGGTTCATGTCTGAATCGGGCTAATACTTGTTGAACATACCCAGCTGGCGCTGGGAGCGCCGCGCAGCTTGACATCTAGCAGGGCTATGTAGTCTTATGTGTTCACCCAAGGAAGGGAGAGGACAGATGAGCAAGAGCTCAGAATACATAATACAGAACATCTTCAACTGTTACAAAAGCCAGTTGTTGAAAAAGCCAATGCCGCTCAAGCACCACAAGGCGGTGGATGCCATCACCAGTTGTCAAAGTGGTGAACGCGGCGTGAGTGCTTATGAATGTGATGATAAGCGCAATTTAACGCTGATAGGGCATTCATGTCGACACCGAAGTTGTCCATTGTGTGCTGCTCGTCGACGCCACCAGTGGGTTGAAGAGCA
>JALZVU010000249.1 GCA_023301795.1 Granulosicoccus sp. | reverse complement strand
TCAGGGGAGGAAAGTCCGGGCTCCATAGGACAAGGCGCCAGGTAATACCTGGGGGGCGTGAGCCTACGGAAAGTGCAGCAGAGAGTAAACCGCCTAAGCGGCCAAGGGTAGCAATACCCAAGGTTGACGGTAAGGGTGAAAGGGTGCGGTAAGAGCGCACCGCGTCGGTGGCAACATTCGATGGCATGGTAAACCCCGTCTGGAGCAAGACCAAATAGAGGGACATCAGGCGTGGTCCGCGCTGTCCCCGGGTAGGTCGCATGAGCGCCGTGGTGACACGGCGCCTAGATGAATGATAGTCCTCGACAGAACCCGGCTTACGGCCAACTCCTTTTTTTTTAATTCAGTCTGCATCGCTAGGCGGCCGCGTGTTGCCTAGGTGTTCTTCTCGGGCAGCGTCCTCGTCTTAGGCGGCCCGATCGCCAGGTTCAATATCGTCTTCAAAATCAGCAAATCGATTATTGTGCTCAGACGCGTTTTTCTTTGCTTCCTCCGTCGCATCGCGCTTCTCGTTGGTGATTTTCAGTTCGGCAAAGCGTGTTTCGAGTGCCTTGAATTGTGCCGGCAGAATGTACAAATACGTAACGAGTGTTTCCAGCAATTGCATCATCGCATCAGCTGTGTCCTTGTCTGTTCCATGGTGGTTCTCGAACAGAGTGTGCAAGTCTCCCTTTTGGATGTTAGATGAGGACAACTGGGCCAGTGGCTCGTTGTGATTGATCGTGCTGATCGAATCGCGAATCATCTTTGATAGATCACCGCGGCTGTTGCCGATAGGCAGGAAGTCATCAAAGATGGTTTCCATCGCCGTTTTTATCAGCACATTAGTGGCCATCAGGTTTCCGGAAAAATAGATGTCCTGCGCAGTCTTGCAATATTGCAGGACGTTGTCGGGAATACAGTCATCATGCTGATTGATATCCATATGCTCGTGTGGGGATGAGGGCAGCACATATACCCCTGGGTCTCCGTCACCATCCTGGCGTGTGTGTCCCACCATGTCGACCACCCAGAAATGCACCATCTCATCACAGGACGGGCAGTCAGACGAGCAGGATGACGTGTCCCGATTGGGATCATAGAGGCGGCGTTTGGTGTTGAACACGACATTGAGCGAGCAGTGTGGGCAGGTCGTGGCGACAGACACTGGATGCGACAGCTTGTTGCTATTGGAATAAGCCCACTTTCTGATGCTTTCGTTGGGAATCTGTTTCAAGCGCTGACCAGTCCGTGATTTTGTGCGATTACAGTCCTTGAATCGGCCACGCAGCAAGCTTTGAAAGCTCGTTACTGTTACCAGTTGTTCGCGTGTGTGTCAGTGCGCCTTGTGAGGGCAATAAAACAGCAGTGGTGTGGATGCGGCCCATTTTTCAATATGCAGCAAATGAAAATTTTTCCCACCAGTTGACACTTTCAAACGCAATTATTAGCGACATACAGAATTTAGCTAATAAATTTTCTATCAAGATCTGCTAAGTCATTGATTGATATAGGGTCGTGTTTTTCTGCTGAGAATCGATCTTTTCTTGAAAAAACAGATGCTTACACACGATATTACGTTGACCCTGCATTACAAGGGTCGTATAGTGGCGTTAAGTGTCATTCAGTGGCAAGTAGTGGGAAATCGACCAACTAAAAATGTTCTTCCGGGGCCTCACAAAATTGAGCGTAGACGCTAAGGGACGGGTAGCCGTGCCGAAGGCTCAGCGTGATTTGCTGGAAGAGAATGGTGTTTTGGAACTTGTCGTGACGGGCTCTCCTTCTAGATGTCTGAATGTATACCCCAAGGCTGAATGGGACGAGCTTGAGCAGAAAATTATGGCTGCACCGAATGTTGAGTCAAAAGGCGCTCAAAGGTTGCAGCGCATTTATGTTGGTTATGCAACACCTGTAGAGCTAGATGGTACCGGACGAATGTTACTTACGGCAGAATTAAGAGCATTTGCTGGCATTCAGCGCTCCGCGATGTTAGTGGGCTTGGGTAAAAAGCTTGAAATCTGGGATGAAGAACGCTGGAAGCGTGAGTTCGGTATGACAGATGAAGATGACGCAGCTGACAGCGACATCGATATGTCCGATGTTCCACAAGAACTGTTGAATCTGTCCCTCTGATGTCCACTGTCGAAACTACAACCACGGTGCTTAGCCACGTTCCAGTGCTGATGCATGAATCTGTCGACATGTTGACGCTTGATCCTGCTGGGCGCTATGTGGATGCGACTTACGGGCGCGGCGGTCATAGCGGCTACTTGCTCAGTAAATTGTCAGCGACAGGACAACTGTTGGCGGTGGACAGGGATCCTGAGGCGATTGCAGACGCATCTACACGGTTTGCGGCAGAGCCAAAGTTTTCGATCAAGCAGGCTAACTTTGCCGATCTAAACGATGTAGTCAAGCAGCATGGGTGGCATGGTGAGGTTGATGGCTTATTGATGGATTTGGGTGTGTCATCTCCGCAGCTGGATGTGGCAAGCCGAGGATTTGGTTTTTCGCGCGATGGTGATCTCGATATGCGTATGGACCCGGACAGCGGGGTGTCTGCTGCGCAATGGATCTCGACGGTGAGTCTGGGTGAGCTTGTGAAAGTCTTGAAAGAGTATGGTGAGGAGCGCTACGCGAAACGCATAGGTAGCGCTATCGTTGCTGCCCGCGATGAAAAGTCCATTACCCGAACTCTGGAGCTTGCTGAAATAGTCAAGGCTGCCCACCCGCGATGGGAGCGACATCATCATCCTGCGACCCGCAGCTTCCAGGCTATTCGTATCGCTATCAACGGTGAGCTGGATGCTATACACGAGGCAGTGCGCTCTGCTGCCTCGCTACTTCGCGTCGGTGGCAGGCTTGCTGTTATTACATTCCATTCGCTGGAAGACCGGATCATCAAACGTGCATTGCGTCAGCCTGTTCCTGATCCAAAAATTCCTAGGCATTTGCCGCAACCCGCGCAGGAACAGCATGCGTGGCGTGTGATTGGCAAGCCTATAAAGGCTGGTGAGCAAGAACTGGCAGGGAATCCTCGGGCCCGTAGCGCCGTGTTGCGTGTTGCGGAGCGTGTGTTATGACTAGTACATCTTTGAGTGCGCTCGCTTTGACGGCCCTGTGTTTCTGCTCGGCACTGGGTGTGGTGTTTACCACCTATCTGACCCGTGAGGCTCATGCTGATATCAGCAGTAACCGAGCAGTAATCGATGAGTTAGATGTGCAATGGCGTCAGCTGCAAATAGAAGAAAGTACGTTTTCTCAACTAGGTTTGATTGAGCGTGCTGCCCAGAAAAAATTGGGCATGGTGTATCCCGGGTTGGCAGGCTCAGTGATGATTGTGCGAAAACCATGATGACGAACAATACAATGAAGTGGTCATTGCGTCGGAGTCTGGTACTGGCAGGTTTTGCAGCGCTTGCGTTAGTGCTAGTCGGTCGTGCGGTTCATTTGCAGGTGTTGCAAGCAGACATCATGCGAGAAAAAGGCGCCAATCGCCACCTGCGAACCGTGGACATGCCAGCGCATCGAGGCGATCTGCTAGATCGCTCTGGCGATCCTCTGGCAGTCAGTACACCCATCGATTCGCTGTGGGGTGTGCCCGAAGAATTAGCATCACAACCCGCATTGCTTCGTGAAGTAGCCGACCAGTTAGGTGTGGATTCTGACGTGCTGATAAAGCGAGCTAATGCAGGTGCTGCGCGCGGACGGGAGTTCATGTACGTGAAGCGTCATGTGTTGCCCAATGCTGTGGCTCATGTGAAAGAGCTTGGGCTAAAAGGTCTGAGAGTGCAGCGTGAATATAGACGCTATTACCCAAGCGGGTCAGCGACCTCCCATCTGGTCGGTTTTACTGGCATTGATGACAAGGGGCGTGAAGGTCTTGAGATGGCTTATGACAGTTGGCTGGCTGGTGAAAAAGGCTCGCGATTGTTGGTACAGGACAGGACCGGGCGTGAAATCACTGGGCTGAATGTTCTCAAGCCAGCGCTTGCCGGCAAGGATCTGCACTTAAGTGTTGATCGGCACCTCCAGTACTTTGCTGACAAGGCCCTGCGTGAAGCCATTGAGGTTCATGACGCTGAGAGCGGCTCCATTGTTGTTATGGATACGCACACAGGCGAGGTGCTCAGCATGGCAAATTACCCTGCTTATAACCCCAATAATATGAGCGATCGTAGTGGTGGCCGTCAGCGCAACAGGGCAGTAACAGACGTGTTTGAACCGGGATCGACCATGAAGCCGTTTACCGTGGCAGCCGCTCTTGAGTCAGGAAAGTTCACACCTCAGAGTCTTTTTAATACAAGTCCGGGGCATTACCGGATTGGTAAATACCAGATCAATGATTTTAAGAATTATGGTTGGTTGAACGTGAACGGCATCGTGACTAAATCCAGCAATGTCGGTATCAGTAAGCTTGCGCGACAGCTTGATCCTGAGCAAATGTGGTCATTGTTGGATTCGTTCGGTTTTGGACATCCAACAGATAGCGAGTTTCCGGGCGAGGTTGCTGGCTATCTGAATCATTCCACCCAATGGCATCGTTCAGAGCAGGCGAGCGTCTCGTTTGGTTATGGGATTTCGGTAACCGCGTTGCAGCTGGTGCGTGCTTACGCCGCGTTGGCAAACGATGGCATGATGCCGACGGTAACCTTCATACGCAGTGATGAGCCAGCCCAGGGTCGGCAAGTTATCGATAAATCCATAGCGCGCGACATTCGCGCTATGCTTGAAATGGTAGTCACCAAAGGATCAGGTACTCGAGCGCAAGTGCCAGGTTATAAAGTTGCCGGTAAAACAGGCACCGCTCATCGTTCTGAGTCTGGTGGCTATGCGGAAGATCGATACGCATCATTGTTTGCAGGTTTCGCACCTGCCAGCAATCCAAGACTTGCGATGGTTGTCGTTGTGCATGATCCTAAAGCTGGCGAACACTTTGGTGGTGCTGTGGCGGCTCCTGTTTTCGCAACCGTGATGTCACATGCACTTCGCTTGATGGGTATCGAGCCAGATAATCTGGATAATCTGGACCAGCTTGATGATCGGCGCGCTGACGTGCGGAGCACTCCAGCGATACCGTCGCAAGAGGATGATCGCTCTTGAATACAAGCGCCTATCACTGGTCACTTGATGAGCTGCTCGCACCGTGGGCAGGCTCAGATGTGCCTTCGATTGCAGTGTCTGGTATCAATCTGGATAGCCGTCTTGTAGTGGCTGGCGACGTCTATCTGGCGGTGGGTGGCGCCACAACTCATGGCCTGCGATTTGCCATGAGCGCTATTGATGCGGGTGCTGTGGCGATTGTGGTTTCAACAATGGTTGATGCACAATTTGATGCGTTGTTCAACGCTATTGGCGAGCGTGGCATTCCGGTTGTTGTTCTTGATCAGCTGGAAACACGTTGTGGTCTGATTGCATCGCGTTTCTTCGGTGAGCCTGATAAGGCAATGACGATACTGGCAGTGACGGGTACTGATGGAAAGACGTCGGTGTGTCGCTTCATTGCTAATGCATTTTCGGCTATTGATCGAACCTGCGGATACATTGGCACGGTGGGTTGGGGGCTGGGTGATGAGCTCAATGACACAGCATTGACCACGCCTGACAGTGTCACGCTGCGTCGCATGTTGGCGATTATGCGTGATCAAGGAGCCGCCTATGTCGCGCTTGAGGCATCGTCACACGGGATTGCAGAGGGACGGCTTGACGGCTTGGAGTTGGATGTCGCAGTACTGACCAATCTGGGACGGGACCATCTTGATTATCACATCACGCTTGAAGCTTATAGAGCTGCAAAAGAGAGCCTGTTTCGTTGGGATTCATTGCGGGCTGTTGTGCTCAACACGGATGATCAGATGGGCCGTGATTTGCTTGCGCAAATCGATCATATCCCTCGCTATTCCTATTCGGCCAACGGTGTGCATATCGAATCAGGTGCACATCATGTTTCTGCCGCTAATGTGGTGGCCCATGACACAGGTGTCAGTTTTGATCTGGTGACTCAAGCAGGTACGCAGGCAGTAAACAGCGAATTGCTAGGTCGTTTTAATGTTGATAACTTGCTTGCGTGTTACGCCAGTTTAGCCGCCTGTGATATCGCTGCGAACGATGCCAGCCATGCACTTGGCTCTGTTAAGTCAGTTTCGGGTCGGATGGAGCGCCTGGGTGGTGGCGATAAACCAACGGTTGTCATCGATTACAGTCACACCCCCGGAGCCTTGCAGGTAGCGATTGATGCTGTGCGTGTGCACTGTGCGAACGAGCTTTGGGTCGTTTTCGGTTGTGGCGGTGATCGTGATACTGGTAAGCGTGCGCCGATGGCACGCGCTGCACGGTCCGCAGACTGTGTTGTGGTGACTGATGATAATCCGCGCACAGAAGATTCTGCATCCATCATTAATGAGGTGATGAAAGGTTTTGATGATCTTTCAAGAGTCACCGTTATAGCCGATAGAGCGCTTGCTATTCGCCATGCACTCACCCACACCAAAAAAGGCGATCTCGTGTTAATTGCCGGTAAGGGTCATGAGGACTATCAGATCATCGGCACAGTGCGGCAGCCTTTTAGTGATCGTGAACAAGCCTGGCAGGCTCTGGAGTCTGCATCATGAGCTTTGTTCTAGAGCTTGAAGAGTGTGTTGTGCCATTGTCCGCAAGCTTGAGCGGTGACAATGTTGTCGTGCGTGGTGTGAGTATTGATACTCGCACGCTGAAACCAGGCGAGCTGTATGTTGCGATCAAGGGTGAGCAATTCGACGGTCACGAGTTTGTGCAGGCGGCGCAAGATGCAGGCGCAGCTGCCATTATGGTGCACAACGATGTTGATAGTCAGCTTCCTCAGTTGCGAGTTGCCAATACGCAGGCTGCTTTAGGCCAGCTCGGTAAATTCTGGGCGAAGCGTTTTAGCATTCCCACTATTGCTGTTACTGGTAGTAACGGCAAGACAACAGTGAAAGAAATCCTCACTAGTATTTTGCAGCAGTTGGGACCGGTGCTAGCCACCAAAGGTAATCTGAACAATGAATTGGGCGTGCCATTGACGTTGTTGAGAATGCAACGCGAGCATATCTATGCAGTGGTTGAAATGGGTGCAAGCCACGCAGGCGAGATTGCGCGTCTGGTAGCACTCGCCGAACCTGATGTTTGCATCGTGACAAACATCGGTACGGCGCATCTTGAAGGATTTGGCAGTGTGGATGGAATAGCTGCGGCCAAGTCTGAGATTTTTGCAGGTTTAAAGCCTGGTGGGTATGGCGTAGTGAATGCCGATGATCATTATGCTAAATCTATGCGTGATGCCTGTGCGCATTGCCTCAAGCGCGAATTTGGTATGGATGAAAGTGCTGACGTTTATCCCATGCCAGGCAACGAGCTTGTTATTGCCGCTTCGGGGCACAGACTGGCACCCAGATTTCGATTGGCTGGTGAGCACAATCTGATGAACGCATTGGCGGCAGTTGCTGCGGTTCAATGTCTGGATGTGCAGAGTGACTCGATTATCGCAGGACTCGAAGCTGTTTCAGCTGTGCCCGGGCGTCTGGAAGTAAAGCAAGGGCTCGAAGGTGCACTTATTATTGATGATAGTTACAACGCTAATCCGGACTCAGCGCGTTCTGCTATCAAGGTGCTATCAGGCTATCAGGGCAGTCGGTTTCTGGTGCTGGGCGATATGGGCGAGTTAGGGTCGGATGCTGAAAAGCTGCATCAGGCTGTCGGTGAGTTTGCTCAGGCTCAAGGAATCGATGGACTCTGGACCACTGGTGTTCTATCGAGTGCTATACGAGAAAAGTTTGTCGAGTCTCACATCGATACCGCTGAATTGCCCGGTGCTCACTTTGCAGATCACGAAACATTGTTGACCGACTTGCGAGCTCACTTGTCCAGTGATACGACGGTTCTTGTCAAAGGCTCCAGAAGCGCACATATGGAACGTGTTGTTCAAGCTTTGGTAAGTGCGCCAGCTACACCAACCGCAGGTGCTCGCGCATGATGCTGTTAATCGGTGATTGGCTGGCAGTACTCGACCCTGGTTTTGGTGTGGTTCGCTACATCACTGTGCGGGCTATTTTTGCGGCGTTAACAGCATTGCTTATCTGTCTGCTGGTAGGTCCTGCGCTTATTCGATGGCTGACGTCTGCAAAGATTGGTCAATCAGTGCGTAGCGATGGACCTCAGTCGCATCTGGTCAAGCAAGGTACACCGACGATGGGCGGTGCAATGATCATCGTTGCTGTGTGCTTAAGCACACTGATCTGGTCTGATCTGGCAGTGCGTCAGGTCTGGATTGTGCTGTTTGTGACCCTGGGTTTTGGTGCCATCGGATGGGTGGATGATTATCGTAAGGTGGTCAAATCCAACTCGGATGGATTGTCAGCCAGAGAAAAGCTGTTCTGGCAGAGTACTGTTGCAGGTATTGCAGTGCTTGTCATCTACCTCACTGTCAGCCAGAAAGAAGAGCTTGAACTGGTGGTGCCGTTTTTCAAAGAGACTGTCATTTATCTGGGTTGGATCTTCATACCATTTGCTTTTTTGGTCATTGTGGGCAGCAGCAACGCTGTGAATCTGACCGACGGCCTTGATGGTCTGGCTATCTTGCCTTCGGTGATGGTGGCAGCTGGTTTGGGACTTATCGCCTACCTGGCAGGTCATGCCATATTTGCAGGCTATCTGGGTATACCTAATATTAAAGGTGCAGGGGAGCTAACTATATTTTGTAGTGCGCTAGTGGGTGCCGGACTGGGTTTTCTCTGGTTCAACACGTATCCGGCGCAGGTGTTCATGGGTGATGTGGGCGCGCTCAGTATTGGGGCTGCGTTGGGGGTTGTTGCCATTATGGTTCGGCAAGAACTGGTGCTGTTCATTATGGGTGGGATATTTGTACTCGAAGCGGTCTCGGTGATTCTTCAGGTCGGTTCTTACAAACTCACCGGCAAGCGTATTTTTCGGATGGCACCCATTCATCATCATTTTGAGCTTCAAGGCTGGCCCGAGCCGCGCATCATTGTGCGTTTCTGGATCATCACGGTCATCCTCGTACTGGTGGGGCTATCCACCTTGAAGATTCGATGATGAAAACAGTCGAACTCATCAATAGGCGCATTCTTGTTGTCGGACTAGGGCTCACAGGCTTGTCTGTTGCTCGCTACCTGTCTCGTGAAGGTATTGTGTTTGAACTTGCCGACGAGAAAACAACCCGTGAGGCACTTAACGAGGAAAACCTGTCCGTAGAGCTACATAGCAACTTTACGGCGGACCTGTTTTGCACCTTCGACATTATTGTACTGAGTCCGGGAATTCCTCGAGCACACCCTTCGATTGTGGCAGCGCTTGCGGCAGGTGCTGATGTTATTGGCGATATCGAATTATTTGCCGATGCTGTGCAAAAGCCGGTAATTGCTGTAACAGGATCCAATGGCAAAAGCACGGTTGTGGCTTGGTTGGCTGACGCACTGAATGCTTGTGGCATAAAGGCGCTGGCGTGTGGGAACATTGGAAAACCTGCGCTGGACAGCTTGATGGAAGAGGCTGATGTGCGAATTGTCGAATTGTCCAGCTATCAACTGGAATCCACACGTTCGTTGCGGCCCTTGTCGGCTGCTGTGCTCAACGTCAGTGATGATCATCTGGATCGATACGATGATATCGAGCACTACGCTGCCGTTAAAAGAAGTGTTTATGAGAATGCAACGAATTGTGTTGCCAATAAAGACGACGCGCGAACCTGGCCCGCTGAAGCGCAGTGTTCGTCGTGCACCTTATTTTCTCTGGAGCCTTCTGCAAACGACAGTTCCTATTTGCAGCGTTCGATTCTGGGTGAAGAGTTTACGTTGATGCCCGGTGAGCATAATGTGGCCAACGCGTTGGCATTGGTTGCGCTGGCAGCACCACTTGGGGTGGCAGTAGACACGCTGATAGCGTCATTGACACGCTTTAGGGGGCTTGAGCATCGCAGCCAGTTCGTTGCGGAGCGCAATGAGATTCGTTGGTATAACGATTCCAAAGGCACAAACGTGGATGCCTGCGAAAAGGCAATTCGTGCCATGCCGGGCCCCGTGGTTCTTATTGCAGGTGGCTTAAGTAAAGGGGCGGACTTCACACCGTTACGTGCGGCAGTCACCCAGCATGTGAAACTGCTTGTGCTAATCGGGCAAGATCGTCAGATTATTGCTGATCAATTGTTCGGTTGTGCCACGATACAAATGGTCGATACCCTCAAGCAAGCTGTTGACATTGCTAACCAGCATGCACTTTCAGGTGACGCAGTTTTGCTGTCACCTGCTTGTGCAAGCTTTGACATGTTCAAGAACTTTGAAGATCGGGGCGAGCAGTTTATCGCTTCTGTGAATGAGGTGATTGCAGCATGAATAGCGTTGTCTCACCAGTGGCTTCCACTCAGATGAAAACCGTCACACCGTCAGGTGATACGCGTTTTGCTGATCATGCGCTACTCATCAGCATCCTGGCGCTTGGGTTGTTCGGTGCCACGATGATTGCCTCGGCCTCCAGTGCCATTGCTCAAAGCACGTACGGTACTCCGTTCTTCTTTGTATTCAGGCAATTGTGCTTTTTAGCCCTTGGTTGTTTTATCGGCGTTATTGTATTTCGTGTGCCGTTGGCTGTTTGGGAGAAATTTGGTCCTCACCTGATCATTGTTTCACTTATATTCCTCGGTCTCGTGTTGCTACCTTTTATCGGTAAAGAGGTGAACGGAAGCCGGCGCTGGATTGATCTTGGTTTTATTACGATTCAGGTTTCCGAGACGGTCAAGTTGTTCATCATTGTTTATCTTGCTGGCTACCTTGTGCGTCGAGGCCACCTTGTTCAGACGACCTTTGGAGGCTTCATTCGACCGTTGTTGCTGATCTGTGTTGCTTGCGCTCTGTTGCTTCTTGAGCCTGACTTTGGGGCTGCCGTTGTTATTGCCACCACTGCGACACTCATGTTGTTTGTTGCTGGTGTCAGATTCAGCCAGTTTCTATCACTTATTGGTGTGCTCGGTGTTCTTGCCAGCCTTCTAATCATGCTGTCGCCTTACAGACTGCAACGCTTTGCCAGCTTCATGGATCCGTTTGCGGATGCGTTTGGTTCGGGCTACCAACTGAGCAACTCGCTTATTGCTATCGGCAGTGGTGGTATCACCGGCTTGGGTTTCGGCAACAGCATTCAAAAGATGCAGTTCCTGCCAGAGGCGCATACCGATTTTCTGTTCGCTGTGCTGTGTGAGGAATTAGGGTTGATAGGCGCGCTATTTACTATCGCTCTATACGCTTTCATTGTATGGCGTTGCTTTCAGCTATCACGCAAAGCTGACGAACAAGGGCGTGGATTTGCTGGTTTTATCGCTCTGGGTATCGGTATCTGGATAGGGCTTCAGTCTTTTATTAACATGGGCGTAAGTCTGGGTGTACTGCCTACTAAAGGCATCACGCTGCCACTGATGAGTTATGGCGGTAGTAGTGCTGTGGTCTTCGCTATTGCATTCAGTCTGCTATTGCGGGTGGAGTGGGAGCTTGCTCAGGATGAGCGACTGGCGCTGCGTGTTGGCGATGAGCTGACTGAGGAGGCCTACCCGTGAGCCGAATAGCGAGACGAGCAGTAGTTATAGCGGCGGGCGGTACCGGTGGTCATGTCGTGCCCGCCTTGGCTGTTGCTGCCGTATTGAAATCAAAGAACATACCGGTTGTATGGTTTGGCACACGAGCTGGGCTCGAGGCCAGCATGGTGCCGGCGCAGGGTATTGAGATGTGCTGGATCGACGTGGCAGGAATGCGCGGAAAAAGCTTGATGCAGCGGGTGCTCGGTCCTTTGGGAGTTGTGCGTGCGTTAGTGCAAAGTATTCGACAGCTGCATGCTCTGAAGCCACGCGCTGTTCTGGGGATGGGCGGATTTGTGTCAGGGCCTGTTGGTCTTGCGGCATTGCTGCTGCGCAGGCCGCTGGTTCTGCACGAACAAAATGCGGTTGCTGGTATGACCAATCAGTGGCTTAGTGGCATGGCTACGCGTGTGTTCAGCGCCTGGCCTAATGTGTTCAAGGCATCTCGTGGCGCTATGGTGGTAGGTAACCCTGTGCTTGCTGAGATGGAAGCGCTAGCCAATTCTCCTAGAACGGTTAATACAGATCCCATGCAACCGCTGCGGGTGCTTGTGGTGGGTGGTAGTCGTGGCGCTAGTGCATTAAACGAGGTTGTTCCACAGTGTGCTGCTCTGATGACGCCCTCAATGATTATTCACCATCAGACAGGTGCTGCGGATGTGGAGAATGTGAAAGCAGCCTACGCATCTTGCCCACAGACTCAAGTGCGTGTTAGCGAATTTATTGATGATATGACGGCAGCCTATCGCGAAGCAGACGTTGTTATCTGTCGTAGTGGGGCCATGACAGTGACCGAATTGAGTGCGCTGGGTTTGCCTAGCATTCTGGTGCCTTATCCGTTTGCTGTAGATGATCACCAAACATTAAATGCCAGACAATTGTCAGATTCTGGCGCTGCTGTACTAATGCCGCAAAGCGGGCTTACTGCAGAATCACTGGCACAAGCTCTGGCAACACTTTCAACCGACCGACAGAAGCTTGCGCTTATGAGTGTGGCTGCACGAGGCTGTTTTTTACCTGCTGCTGCTGCCACGGTAGCCCATGTTCTTGTTGAGGTATCACGCTAATGGTTGTTGATATTTCACCGGTGGTAAAAAGCCAGATGCGTCGCGTCCGTGCCGTGCATTTCATTGGTATTGGCGGCGTAGGTATGGGTGGCATAGCTGAAGTTATGCATCACTTGGGCTTTCGGGTCAGTGGCTCGGACCTGGGTAGTAATGCGTTGACCCAACGACTGCAAGGCCTGGGTATTGTGGTAAAGCAAGGCCATGCTGCAGAGCATGTGGATGATGCGGATGTCGTCGTGATATCCACGGCTGTGCCTGAGGATAATCCAGAGCTGGTACATGCCAGGGCACTGCGACTACCGGTGGTAAGGCGTGCTGAGATGCTGGCTGAGCTAATGCGTTTTCAGCAAGGTATTGCGGTTGCAGGAACCCACGGTAAGACCACAACAACAAGTCTTGTGGCTAGCTTACTTACCGAAGGTGGCATGGATCCTACCTACGTGATTGGCGGGCGACTAAACAGTTCATCAGCCAATGCCTACCTTGGCCAGTCAGAATGGCTGGTGGCAGAAGCGGACGAGAGCGATGCCTCGTTTCTGTATCTGCAGCCAGTCATGTCTATCGTGACCAATATTGATGCTGATCATCTGTCGACCTACGATGGTGATTTTGAAAAACTAAAGCAGACGTTCGTAGACTTTCTCATGCACTTGCCGTTTTATGGTCTGGCTATTCTGTGTATCGATGATGAGCATATTCGTGATGTGCTGCCGCGCATCGGCCGGCCTGTTCGTACCTACGGATTTGACGAATCAGCCGATGTACAGGCAATGAACGTGCGACAAGATGGTCTGCGGATGCATTTTGATGTGCGAATTGACGATGGTGGTGATGTCAGTAGTGAAATACGTGATGTGACATTGAACATGCCAGGTAGACACAACGTGCTTAATGCGCTGGCAGCTATTACCGTGGCTCTGGAACTCGGCGTCAACGTTAAATCATGTAAACGTGCATTGTCGCGTTTTGCAGGTGTTGGCAGACGTGCACAGTCACACGGTCAATTGCGTTTTGAGCATGGCACTGCTGACTTGCTGGACGACTACGGACACCATCCTACCGAAGTCACTGCAACACTGACAGCGGTTAAAGGCGGGTGGCCAGATCGTCGTTTGGTGGTTGTTTTTCAGCCGCATCGCTATACCCGTACACGTGATCTGTTTGAAGATTTTGCCAAGGCACTGTCGCTTACCGATGTATTGGTGCTAACCGATGTTTATGCCGCTGGTGAAGAACATATAACTGGCGCTGACGGCCGCGCCCTGGCTCGAGCTATTCGCAATCGCGGATTGGTCGATCCTGTCTTTGTCGACAGCATTGACGAGGTGCCTGAGGCTCTGGCAAGCATCATTGAAGATGGCGATGTGATACTCACGTTAGGCGCTGGTAGCGTTGGTAGTCTGGCAAACAGTTTGCCGGAGTATTTCAATGGGTGATTTACTCGTGGGACTTTGCGATGTTCAGGCACACCACTTTGGCAAAGTGGCTGTCGTCATGGGCGGTTGGTCAGCTGAGCGCGAAGTTTCTCTCATGAGTGGTCAGCAAGTGTTCGACTCGCTGAGCCGTGCAGGTGTCGATGCACATCCTGTGGATGCGGGCGCCGACATTGCTACCGTGTTGAGCAAAGGCGGATTTGATAGGGCGTTTCTTATTCTGCATGGACGTGGTGGTGAGGATGGGCGTGTGCAGGCGGCTCTTGAGCTTGCTGGAATGCCTTATACCGGCACAGGCGTTCTCGGATCTGCGTTGTGTATGGACAAATGGCGAGCCAAGGCAATGGTGTCAGCGCAAGGTGTTGCAACACCTGAGGCCTGTCTGGTGTCCAGTGCGGATGAGGCCAGGGAAGCAGCGACACAGATGGGATTGCCTACCGTGATAAAGCCTACTGGCGAGGGGTCAAGCATTGGCGTTAGCATTGTTACTGATATAGACCAGATAGGTTCGGCCTTCGATGAGGCAAGCCGGTTTGGCTCGGTGCTGATCGAGAAATTCATGAGTGGTCAGGAGATTGCTGCAACGGTGCTGGGTGATCAGGTGTTGCCTTTGGTGAGCACGGTTGCCGCCAGCGGATTTTACGATTACAACGCAAAATATGTTGCAAACGATACGCAGTATGTTTGTCCTGCAAAATTAGACGATGAAATCACTGGTAAAATTCAGAGTATGGCTCTGATGGTGTTCAAGGCCTTGGACTGTCGTGCTTGGGCTCGCGTAGATTTCATGCTGGATGCACTTGGTGAGCCGCATTTTATTGAATGCAATACAGCGCCCGGGATGACGAGTCACAGTCTGGTGCCAGTGGCAGCAAAGAAGATCGGTTTAAGTTTTGAAAGTGTGTGCATTCAGATTCTTAGCGACACATTGAGCGCTGAGGAACTCACCTCATGAGCGGGATGCAAATGCCAATGCAGGGTGAGCGCCAAGTGTTCCCGCTGGCCACTTTCCAGCTCTCTCAGAACAGTCGTCTGGCAGTGGCGTTACTGGGTATCATTTTTCTTGTCGGTACCTTATATGCTGCCGCACAACTCGCTAAGGATCCTCTGCGTTTTCCAGTTCAGAACGTAGATATTCTTGGGACGATGGATTACGCCGATCGTGACGCATTGATTGCGTCGGTCAAGCCGCATACGTTGCAAGGCTTCTACGGCCTGGACATAGAGATGCTACAGCAGACTCTGGAAGCACACGCCTGGATTGCCACGGCCCGTGTCAGTCGGGTTTGGCCATCGCGTATTGCTATTAACGTGGAGGAGCATGAGCCGGCAGCTCGTTGGAACGATGGTCATTTGATCAGCAAGCGCCTAGTTCTATTCAAGCCCCATCAGCTGGATAGGCAGAGTGCTGACTTTGCGCAATGGAGTGACGTGTTTCGTCCGTTACCTTTGGTGTCGGGTGCGCAAGGACGTCATGTTGAACTGCTCGATGCTTATCGTGCTTATGAGCAGCAGCTTGGTACATTTAATTTGAGTTTATCTTTGCTAGAAGAGGATGACAGGCTCTCGCAAACGTTAATATTGTCGAATGGCGAAGTGATTAAGTTGGGGCGTGAGCAGCGCCAACTACGCATGTCGCGTTTTCTAGACGTGTACGAGCGAATTATAGAAAAAGCCAAGGATGGCCCTTTGAGTTTTGATATGCGTTATAGCAGTGGATTTTCGCTCGGAGTGGTAGGCATCAATGAGACATAGTTCATCGGACAAGCAGATGGCAACAGACAAACAGATGGTTGTTGGTCTTGACATTGGAACGTCAAAAATCGTGGCACTCGTTGCCGAGATTGATGGTGACGGCAATGTTGAGCTTATCGGTATGGGCACACACCCATCGCAGGGTTTGAAGAAAGGTGTGGTCAATAACATCGAGAGCACTGTGCACGCTATTGGTAAGGCAGTTCAGGAAGCTGAACAGGTAGCAGATGTGCAGATACGTTCGGTATTTGCCGGAATTGCGGGGTCACATATCAAGAGCCTCAACTCCCACGGGATTGTTGCCATAAAAGATGCAGAAGTGACGCAGGACGATGTAGATCGTGTGGTGGATGCAGCAAAGGCTGTGGCTATCCCGGCTGATCAGCGGATCATTCATGTATTGCCGCAAGAATTTATCATTGATAACCAGGATGGCATTCATCAGCCCATTGGTATGTCAGGTGTCAGATTAGAGGCCAAAGTGCATCTGGTGTCAGGCTCCATTAGTGCTTCTCAGAATATCGCCAAGTGTATTCAGCTTTGCAATCTTGAAGTAGAAGACATCATTCTTGAGCAGCTGGCATCCAGTCACTCAGTGCTTACAGGTGATGAGAAAGATCTGGGGGTGCTATTGGTAGATATGGGTGGCGGTACAACCGACATAGCTATTTTTACTGAAGGCGCGATACGCCATACCGCTGTGATACCCATAGCGGGTGATCAGGTGACAAACGATATTGCGGTAGCGTTCCGAACGCCTACCCAATTCGCTGAAGAAATAAAAGTCAAGTACGCCTGTGCGCTACGCCAGCTGGCAAGCCCGGACGACATGATAGAAGTGCCAGGTGTAGGTGACAGAAATGCCCGACGCCTGGCGCGACAGACTCTCGCGGAAGTTGTAGAGCCGCGTTATGAGGAGCTACTGGGATTGGTTCAGGGTGAACTGCGACGCAGTGGTTTTGAAGACGTCTGTGCTGCCGGAGTTGTATTAACCGGTGGTACATCGAAAATGGAAGGCGTCGTAGAGCTGGCTGAGGAGATTTTTCACATGCCAGTAAGGTTGGGAGTTCCCCAGCATGTCAATGGTTTGTCCGATGTTGCTCGGAATCCGATTCATGCAACCGGCGTCGGGTTGTTGCTATATGGGCAGCAACGACGCCAAAATCCAAGTCACGAACCTGTTGATACTCGCTCGGAAAAGGGTTTGTTGAAACGGATGGCAGAGTGGTTCCAGAGAAATTTTTAAATATTTTTTAGTTGTTGTAAATGCAAGGCCCAATGCGGCAAAGGCTCTCTAGAAGCCGGTTCGTAAGAGAACGTCACACTTAACTCACAAATTATCAGGAGCATTAAACATGTTTGAACTCGTAGACTCAATCAACGATTCCCCCGTTATTAAATTGGTCGGTGTTGGTGGTGGTGGCAGCAATGCCGTCCAGCACATGGTGCAGTCCGGCATCGAAGGTGTAGATTTCATTTGTGCCAATACTGATGCACAAGCGCTGAAAGGTATGGATGCACAGACGGTTCTGCATATTGGTCAGAGCATTACCAAAGGCCTGGGTGCCGGAGCTAATCCTGAAATCGGCCGTCAGGCTGCGATGGAAGATCGTGACCGTATTCAGGACCTCATTGAAGGTACTGACATGTTGTTCATAACGGCTGGCATGGGTGGTGGTACTGGTACTGGTGCGATCCCTGTCGTTGCACAGATTGCTCGTGAAATGGGTGTGTTGACGGTAGCGGTTGTTACCAAGCCTTTCCCTTTTGAGGGCAGCAAGCGCATGCGTACGGCTGAGGCCGGTATCGAAGAGCTGCGTGGGCAGGTTGATTCGTTGATTACTATTCCTAACGAAAAGCTGCTGTCTGTATTGGGTAAGAACATCAGCTTGCTGGATGCCTTCAAAGCTGCCAACGACGTGCTGCGCGGCGCGGTTCAGGGCATTGCGGAATTGATTACCAATCCTGGCCTGATCAATGTCGATTTCGCGGATGTACGAACGGTAATGAGCGAGATGGGACTGGCGATGATGGGCTCTGGCGTAGGTCGCGGTGATGAGCGTGCAACTGAGGCTGCTGAGATGGCGATCTCAAGTCCACTGCTTGAAGACATCGATCTGGCGGGTGCACGTGGCATCCTGGTGAACATCACCGCAGGTATGGATATGGCTATTGGTGAGTTTGAGGAAGTGGGCAACGTGGTTCGCTCGTTTGCAGCAGACGATGCCACGGTGGTTGTGGGTACGGCTATTGATGAGTCGCTGGAAGGTGAACTGCGTGTAACTGTCGTAGCGACAGGGCTTGGCCAGCAGCAGCAAGCCCAGCAGTTGCGTTCAGTACAGCGTTCAGTGGTGAATGGCACACCAACTTATGCCGCGGGTGGTGGCAACGGTGGCCAGCAGACCGGCATGAATCAAGGGCGGCAAGTACGAGGCAATACACCATCGCCGTATGACAATTACGAGAAGCCCACGGTCGTCAGAAAGACTGCTCATGGTGCTGCGCAAGGAACAGGTCCTGCGAATGCAGGTCATGACGTGGAATACCTTGATATTCCTGCATTTTTGCGTCGCCAGGCAGATTGATAAGCAGTGTGAAATGGTTCTTTTGACCCGCAGGAATCACTAAAATCCAGTAAACTTAGCTCAGCTTGTGTCGGATGCCTCACAAAGGCATCCGGCTCGCGCTAAACGTTGCATCGCAATTGGACGCTACCCTGCTGTCCGGCTGCGGCGCTCAAGCTTCGGGGACCAACCGGAACTTCAAAGTTTTTCCGTCAAGAATGTGTTTTGTGTCCGTTAGGGTATAGGTGCGGATGACGGGTTGCTTTGGGGGTATCGGGAAGCTGTAAATTCGTATAAAGCTGCTATATATAAATCAGGCTGCTTTTCACGGACTCAGCGGGAATTTACTGTGATTCGACAACGAACGTTAAAAAACACAATACGCGCCACCGGCATCGGGCTGCACACGGGCAAAAAAGTGTACCTGACACTAAGCCCTGCACCGATCGACTGTGGCATCGTATTTCGTCGAACAGACATTACGCCAGCGGCTGTTATCAACTGCGACCCGTCAGGTGTGCGCAATACACAGCTTGCCACGCGTTTATACAACGCTGACGATGCGCACGTTTCAACCATCGAACATCTCATGGCAGCATTCGCTGGTCTTGGCATCGATAACTGCTACGTTGATGTCAGTGCGAATGAGATTCCCATAATGGACGGCAGTGCAGCTCCATTTGTGTTTCTGATCCAGTCTGCCGGCATTGACGATCAGGACGCGCCAAAAAAATTCATCCGAATTACCAAACCAGTCGAAGTCCGAGTCGACGACAAGTGGGCTCGATTCGAGCCATTCAACGGTTTCAAGGTTGATTTCACTATTGATTTTGATCACCCGGCTTTTCAGAAAGATTCACAGCGCCTTTGCGTAGATTTTTCTTCAACCTCTTTCGTCAAGGAAATTAGTCGTGCGCGCACCTTTGGCTTCATGCGTGATATCGAAGAGCTGAGAAAACGTGACCTTGCCTTAGGTGGCAGCATGGATAACGCTATTGTTATCGATGACTATCGCGTACTTAACACCGAAGGATTGCGCTACAAAAATGAATTTGTTCGACACAAGATTCTCGACGGTATCGGCGATATCTATCTGATGGGGCACAGCTTGATTGGCGCATTTAGCGGTTACAAGTCGGGTCATGAGCTGAACAACCTGTTGGTGCGCGAGATGTTCAAGCAGGAAAATGCGTGGGAAAAAGTAATTTTCGAAGGAGAGAATACTGTTTCGTCGCCTATTTCCTACGAATACCCTGCAGGCATACCTGCAGTTGGCTGAAGGCTGAAGGGTCGACTGGGGCTTTGCTAGGACCGTAACGTTCTGGCTAACTTAAGCAGTTCTTGTCTTAGGCGATCATCGCCTAAGTCCTTGACACCACTGGCTGTGAGTTCAAGTCCTGCAGCGCCCTTGGACGATTTCAAAGCAACCCTGACGGTTTTGGTCGCCACTGGGATCTCAACGGGTGCGACATGAAAACTGATGGTATGTGAGTCGAACCGCTTAGCGCGTAATTCGTCAAGTATTTGTCGCTCCATGAATCTCAACCTGGAGACCCACGCTGCGCCGTCAACGGTTACGCGTAACCTACCGCCTTCGATACGGCAGAACTTGATGTGCTGCATGTTCGATGCTGGCACAATCCGTGAAATCACCTGTTTGATCTGATGATCGTTGTGCATTGCCACTTTGGTCGTCTTGTCTACCAGGGTTCCAAATGATTTCATGACCGTCCCAACGCCTGCCTTGTCATCCCGAGCACTTCTTAGATTGCCAGAAGGTCTTAGGTTTTGGCTAGCTCGTTTCAAGCTGTGGCGATTGCGCCAAGCCAAGATGCTAAAGACTAGCATGCTGGGCTTGTTTCTAGCCGTGCAGAGTGGTCTCTTGGGCTACCTGATTGCTCAGCCGAAAGCCGAGATTGCTCTAATGCCGACGAATGTGCCTGGCTTGGGCTCGGCCCTGCCGGGCATGGAATTGCCTGCAAACGCCTCAGCGGATGACATTTCAGCTTATCAATGGGGGACGCTACAAGCCGAGCTTGTCAGACTAAGGTTGCTCTATCGTCGAATTGTCGAAATCACCGAATTACAGAGTGAAGATTTTGCACTAAGCGTCGAACTGGCCGATGAGCGATACAGCGATTCGCTGATGGTGGGTGAAGAGCGTCGGCAGCCAAGACAACAAGAGTTTGCGCTTGCAAAGCGGACAGTGGACCATATGACCAGTCAGGCTACGTTGATGCTAAGTCTTGCAAAGATCCGCGATCAGGAGCACCGGTTTACGATATCTGGCTCGCCCGTGGTCAGAGCGAGAATCACATCGCGCTTCGGTTACAGGATTGACCCTCGATCAGGTGGAAATCAATTTCATCGTGGGTTGGATTTTGGTGGAGCCCCTGGTAGCCATGTATTGGCACTGGCGGACGGTGTGGTGACCTATTCAGGCAACAATGGTGGTTATGGAAATCTTGTGGAACTAGAACATGCTGACGGGTATCGAACTCGATATGCGCATAACGACGAAAATCTGGTGAGTGTGGGGGCAACTGTGCACAAGGGGCAAGTGATTGCCGCAATGGGTTCCACCGGTAAATCCACGGGTTCTCATGTGCATGTGGAAGTCAGATCCAAGGGCAAGGCTGTGGATCCTTTGCTGTTTATCAGTCCCAGCCTTCCTAAGACGGTGGTTGCCGAGGGCGAGGGCGCTGCACGTACAGGGTCTTGAACAGGCTTGTGGAAATGTCCGTCAGCGTCAACGTCGTAAGAAGCGCATCGCTGCTATCAGTGACATAATATAGGGCTGTACGCCAGTTCAAAGTAGTAGGGTTAACCGTTCGCAACAGCAGCCTGCCGGGCTGCATCTAGGTTGGTATTCATGTTAGGTAATTTGGTCAAGAAGTTCATCGGAAGCAGCAATGATCGCGTGGTCAAGCGCATGTCGAAAGACGTGGATGCGATTAATACACTGGAGCCGGGGCTCCAGAAGCTGTCTGATGAGGCTTTGGCTGGTAAAACTGAGGAGTTCAGAGAGCGTATTGCCAAGGGCGAGACGCTGGACGCGCTTCTTCCAGAGGCGTTTGCCGTCGCCAGAGAGGCTGGTAAGCGGGCGCTGGGTATGCGGCACTTTGATGTGCAGATGATCGGTGGCATGGTGCTGAACAGCAACAAGATTGCCGAGATGAAAACCGGCGAAGGTAAAACACTGGTGGCAACCGCTGCTGTGTACCTTAATGCACTGGCCGGCAACGGTGTGCACGTTATTACGGTCAACGACTATCTTGCGCAGCGAGATTCCCAGTGGATGGCCAAGCTCTATAACTTCCTTGGTATGAGCGTCGGCGTAATTGTTGGCGGCTTGGGCAACGACGAGCGTCGTGCTGCCTATGCCTGTGATATCACCTACGGCACCAATAACGAATTCGGCTTTGATTATCTGCGCGACAACATGGCGCATGCGCCTGATCAACGAGTGCAGCGCGGACTCAACTACGCCATCATCGATGAGGTGGATTCGATCCTGATTGATGAAGCACGAACGCCACTTATCATCTCAGGCCCTGCCGACGGTGATAGCGAACTCTACGGCAAACTGAACGCTGTGGTGCCAATACTTGTTCGGCAGATGGAAGAAGAAGGCGAGGGCGATTACTCGGTAGATGAGAAAGCCAAGCAAGTGCTTCTCACCGAAGACGGTATGGAGAACGTTGAGCAGATTCTTATCGAGCATGAAGTGCTGGGTGAGGGTGCCAGTTTGTATGATTCTGCCAATATCGCTGTGCTGCATCACTTGAATGCTGCGCTACGTGCGCACGCTATATACCAGAAAGATGTTGATTACATTGTGAATAACGACCAGATCGTTATTGTTGATGAATTCACCGGCCGAACCATGCCAGGGCGTCGCTGGTCCGAAGGACTGCATCAGGCAATTGAGGCCAAAGAAGGGGCTTCCATTCAAAAAGAAAATCAGACCCTGGCATCTATTACGTTCCAGAACTACTTCCGTTTGTATAACAAGCTGGCGGGTATGACGGGTACGGCCGATACTGAAGCCTTCGAATTTCAATCCATTTATGGATTGGAAGTTGTTGTTATACCCACTAACCGGGTAATGGCACGTGATGACAAACCGGATCTTGTCTTTCTCACTCAGCGTGAAAAATATGATGCCATCATTGAAGACATAGAAGATTGTTCGAAGCAAAAGCAACCAGTGTTGGTGGGTACTACCTCTATTGAAACCTCAGAGTACCTGTCGGGCCTGTTAAAGCAAAAAGGCATCAAGCACGAAGTACTGAACGCAAAGCAGCACGAGCGTGAAGCGAACATCATCGAAAATGCTGGGCGCCCGGGTGCTGTTACCATCGCTACCAACATGGCTGGGCGAGGTACTGATATCGTGCTTGGTGGTAGCCTGGAAGCGGAAATGGCAGCGCTTGTTACTGCTGCTGGTGGTGCTGAAGAAGCCAACATGGCCGACCTGAAATCCAATTGGCAGGTGCGTCACGATGAGGTGCTGAAATCCAACGGCTTGCATATTATCGGTACCGAGCGTCATGAGTCTCGGCGTATCGATAATCAGCTACGAGGACGTTCTGGTCGTCAGGGAGATCCTGGTTCCACACGATTTTATCTATCACTGGAAGATAGCCTTATGCGCATCTTCGCCAGTGATCGCGTCAGTGGACTTATGCAGAAGCTTGGTATGGAGGAGGGCGAGGCCATCGAGCATCCCTGGGTGACCAAAGCCATTGAAAATGCGCAGCGCAAAGTTGAAGGACACAACTTTGATATGCGTAAGAATCTGCTTGAATACGATGATGTTGCTAATGATCAGCGCAAGGTTGTCTATGAACAACGCAATATGCTGATGGAATCCGAAGAGATGCGTGACCTGGTGGATGAGCTTCGCGAGGAGGTTATCCCCGGTGTGGTGTTGCAGTACATACCACAAGGCTCTCTTGAAGAGGCATGGGATCTTGATGGGTTGAAGGCTGAGTTGCACAGCATGACTAATCAGGAATTTGACGTGAAATCCTGGCTGGAAGCTGCCCCGGATCTGCCTGAAGAAGACATCCTGACGCGCATCATGGAAGAGCTGAAAGCTGACTATGATGAAAAGGAAGCCACTGCAGGCGCAGAAGGATTGAGAAATTTCGAACGCTATGTGTCACTGCAGGCTCTGGACGATAGCTGGAAAGAGCATCTGGCTGGCATGGATTATTTGCGTCAAAGTGTTGGATTACGCGGCTATGCGCAAAAAAATCCCAAGCAGGAATATAAGAAAGAGGCGTTCACGCTATTCACTACCATGCTGAGTGAATACAAGGCTCAGGTGGTTACTGTGCTGAGCAAAGTACAAGTTCGCAGCGCCGAGCAGGTGGAAGAGGCGAAAGCACAAGCTGAAGCCCAGACGCGTCAAGCGCCGCAGGTCAGCTACGAACATAAACCGGCGGACAGTGCGCTTGCCGATGAGTCTGAGTCAGGTGGCGATGCAGCGGTTGCCGCAGCAGCAGCTGCTCGTGATGCTGCTGATAGGCAAGAGGCATCAGCACCTAGTCAACCCGTACGTCGCGACATGCCCAAAGTGGGCAGAAACGAGCCGTGCCCTTGTGGGTCTGGCAAAAAATACAAGGCTTGCCACGGTAAGCTGGGTTAAGTGGCCGTCAATCTGAATCTGCCGCAGGCGTTGCCTGTGGCAGGTGTTGAGCTTGCCACCTTGTGTGCCGGGCTGAAAAAAAATGGCACGCCGGACCTGGTTGTCGGCAGGTTGGCGATGGGTTCTACCGTTGCCGCTGTATTCACCCGCAATACCTTCTGCGCTGCGCCTGTTACCGTTGGTAAAGAGCATCTGCTGAGTTGTGGCGGGGCCGTACGTGCATTATTGATTAACTCGGGTAATGCCAATGCGGGCACCGGCGATCCGGGCATTGCTATGGCAAGCGAGCATTGCGCAGCACTTGCCGAGAGATTGTCGATTCCTGTTAGTGCGGTACTGCCGTTCTCTACAGGTGTCATTGGTCAACTGTTACCTGATGACATCATGCTCTCGGGAATTGGCTCAGCGTGTTCACTGCTTGATGCGGGTGGTACTACTGATGTGGATGCATGGCATAGAGCTGCTAACGGCATTATGACTACCGACACACATCCTAAGATCACCTCCCAGACGTTAAGTGTGGATGGCCAACGTATTACGATCACAGGGCTTGCAAAAGGGGCCGGCATGATTCAGCCCAACATGGCAACCATGCTTAGCTATGTGTTTACTGATGCGGCTATTGCACAAGCTGATTTAGAGGCTGCGTTAGCTTTGGTGGTGGATGTTTCGTTTAACGCCATCACCGTCGACAGCGATACATCGACCAATGATGCGTGTGTGCTGGCAGCTACTGGTGCTTCGGGTGTGTCGTTAAGTCCTGCAGATGAAGGTTGGTCAGAGTTCTATGGTGCGCTACGCCGAGTGTGTATGGATCTGGCTCAAGGCATTATTCGCGATGCAGAAGGGGCTACAAAATTCATTAGCGTGCATATCAGCGGTGGGCGAGATAGCGCGGAGTGCAAGCAGGTGGCTTACGCCATTGCCAACTCCCCCCTGGTTAAAACGGCGATGTTCGCAAGCGATGCAAACGTGGGCAGATTGTTAATGGCTATTGGCAAGTCAGGCGTGGCGCTTGATGCATCCAAGGTGCAAGTCAGCCTGGGCGATGTCCTGGCGTTTGAAAATGCAGGTATCGCAAAAGGGTATACCGAGGAACGCGGTGCAGCGGTGATGGCGATGGATGAGATTGACGTGATGGTTGATCTTGGTCTGGGTGAGGCTTCAGCGTCAGTGTTCACCAGTGACTTATCGCATGAGTATGTGAGTATTAATGCAGACTATCGTTCTTGATTGCCTTGACCAGTTGTTTGTATGAGCGTAGTTGACGTTGTAGCTGGCATCATATTCGATGCACGTGCCGAGCATGTCCTGCTGGCTTTGCGCAAACCTGAGCAACATCAAGGTGATCGCTGGGAATTCCCTGGTGGAAAAATGGAACCCGGCGAATCCCAGGCCGACGCATTGGCGCGTGAGCTATCTGAAGAGATCGATATTCAAGTTGGCCATAGTGTTCATCGCCAAACACTTGAGCATCACTATGCTGACAAACACGTGCGACTGCACTTCTGGGATGTGACCGCTTTTAGTGGTACGCCGCGTGGTGTTGAAGGGCAGCGACTTGAGTGGGTTGCTATCGCAGACTTGGCAGCGTTAAAGTTTCCGGATGCGAATCAGCCTGTTGTGGACGGGTTGATTGGGCTGACGGGTTGATGTAGCGATTGCTTTTTGTTGTTTGGCTTATTACTTTTTTGGTGATAAACGACTGAGACTGATTCTCATAGCTTATTCCCAGAGAAGGTTTTTTCTATAGCTTGAACGGTATGTACAAGGCAAGGTCGGGTACCAGATACAGCACTACCACCGTCAGCAACATCAGTGCTAAAAATGGCAGTACACCTTGTGACACATCCCCCAGCGGCGCTTTGGCAACGGACTGTATGACATATAGATTCAGTCCAACCGGTGGGGTTATCAGCGCACATTCCACCAGAATAACCATATAGATTCCAAACCAGATGGGATCAAAGCCTAAGCCCATAGCCCCTGGCAATAGCACGGGTGTCATGATCAGCACCATGGATAAGGCTTCAAATACCAAACCCATGATCAAAAGCACGACGCTAACTACAAGAATGAATATCACCGCTGTGTCCACGTTCTGACTGATCAGCATGGATATATCCTGGGGGATGCGATACAAGGCAATTGCTTTTCCGAATATCTTGGCACCTGCAACAATAAGCAGTATGGCAACCGTAGTTACCATAGAGTCTTTCACCGCCGCATGAAAACCCTCCCAGCTCAGGCTTCTTAATACCAAAGCGCCGATAATGAGTGATGCTGCAAATCCTATGGCTGCAGCTTCAGTAGGTGTGAAAGCACCGGAGTAGATGCCACCCATGATGAGCCCTGCCAAGGCGACTGAAGGCAGAGCTCGTATGGACGCCGTACGCCGTTGTGACGGCGTGGCTTTGGCAATATCATCTGAGCGATTAATAATTCGCGAATAGAACATGGAGTACAAAACAAATAGCGTCACCAGAGTGATACCCGGTCCGATGCCAGCCAGAAATAAGGCGATGACTGATTCTTCCGTAACGAATCCATAAACAATCATGGGAATCGACGGTGGGATCAGAATGCCCAGTGTGCCGCCAGCTGCCAGCAAACCATAAACGAACTTCTTGTCGTATCCGCGATTGATCATCTCGGGGATGGCAACAGTGCCTATGGTGGCAGCGGTTGCTACAGATGAGCCTGAAATAGCCGCAAAAAATGCACAGGATAAAATAGTGGCTACTGCTAGTCCGCCTGGCCAATGACCAACCCATGCCTGGACAGCGTTAAATAAATCTGCCCCCACACCTGCCTTGAGCAATACGTTGGACATGAGTAGGAACAATGGCACTGCCAACAGAATGAATCCGTCAAGCGTTGACAACATCGACTGAGGCGCCATCAACGGTGAGAAACCACCGACAAGCAGCATGGCAAGGCCTAGAAATCCCAAGGCAAATGCTACCGGCACTCGGGCAAGCAGCAACGTAAAAAGACAGCCTAAGATGACAGCCACTGTCATGTTGCAGACTCTGTTTGTGGCGTGTCATTTTTTGCGCTAAACACCTTTCGCGCAGCATCGCTCGAGACCAGTAACGCCTGAATAAACAACAGGGCAAAGCCGAACGGGACAGCAAACTCGACTATCCAGATAGGAATGTTTAGCATGCTGCCTGTGGTTCGGCCGCGCTCGAACGAATCGTAAAAAATGTCGAAACCAAAATAACAGACAACACCTGCAAAGAACGCAACAATCATCATCACCGTAGCTTCCAGCATCGTTGCCAGTCGAGTAGGCAGGTGTCGCACAATGGCGTCTACTTGAATATGTTGACGCTGCTCCAGTAGTTTTGCCATGGCCAGCAGGGTGCCCCAAATAAGGCACATCTGCGAAAGCTCGGCTGCCCAGATAGTGGGTTTAGTAAAGAAATAGCGAGCTACGACCTCATAAGTGAGCATCGCACCTGCCAGCACAAACAGATACGCTGCTATCCAGGCGCAGAAACTGACAGACTTATTAAACACGTTTCGCATGGTCGTGATGATCGTCGAAGCTGTGGGCTAGCGAGTGCATACCCACTTGTGTGGGTATGGTTAATCGTGACGCTACGTCTTTGGAAAATACGATCAGGAGCGGTTTTACAATCCCTGTGCTGCTTCCAAAACCTGTTTGCCCAGTTCACCAGCTGTTTCTGCAAATTCGTTATATACAGGTTGGCTGGCTTCGCGCCATGCTGAAATCTCTGCAGCACTTGGCGTATAGAGAGTCATACCTTCGGACTCTGCAGCGGCATAAGCCTCCGCTTCAATAGCACTCATTTGATCACGCACATCGTTCTCGGCATTCATCGCAGCTGTTTTGATAATGGTGCGATGCTCGTCAGATAGAGATTCCCAGGTCTGCGTGTTGATGACCACGATGAACTCGATATCGGCGTGATTGGTGAGCGTGATGTGATCCATCACTTCCCATAGCTTGCGAGATTTAACGCCCGATACACCGGTCATTCCATAGTCAACGGTGCCCCGCTGATAGGCCAGATATTGCTCTGAGCCTGAAATAAGGGTAGGCGCACCGCCGGTTGCGTTAACAAAGTCGCCCAGCGTTTTTCCAAATACCCGTACTTTTTTACCTGTCATATCGGTAGGTGATTTAACCGGAGCTCCATTCGATAGCATGACGGCACCGCCGTAAGCCTGCCACCAAAGCACCGTAGCACCTGTATCGCTGATAGCCTCATCCAGAGGTTCTCTGACGGGTGATCCTATCGCAACAGCGGCTTTTACCTTCTCTTCCGTATCGAACAGAAAGGGTTGATAGAAGATATCAACAGCAGGTACGTCGCCGACATAGCGTGTCAGCGATGCAACACCCATTTCAATGGACCCTGCACCGACAGCAGCTGGCACTTCTTTGTCTTTATAAAGTGTGGCCGAGTCATAGATTTCAACATCGATCTCACCGTTGCTTTGTTCTTCGACCTCAGTTTCAAACATCACCAGGTTCTGGCCGAGGTGGCTGGTAAGGGGCAGTTGCAGCGATACTCGCAACGTGACATCAGCAGCCATGGCAGGTGCGACAAGGCTGGTGGCGATTAGTAGTGATAATGAAAGACGAGAGGCCGTGGTCATCATGTTTCTCCAAACAGTGCGTGTGGCTTTTCTATTGTTAACGTTACAGATCAGGTGTGATGGGCTGATGTAACAAGTGTTAACAAAGTTACCACATTGTGCTGGAGGCTGGCCAGAGGCCAGCTGTTTCGATCGGAACTATCGCTCAGCTTCGCTTACGTGCCAGGAGCGCCACCGTTGATGTGCAAGTAGTGCTGATGCAGCTCTAATACCCGTGCTTGGGTGTCTTCTTTCGCCATTGAGTTATCAACGACATCGTCTGCCACCGCCAATCGCTCCTCGCGTGTGGCCTGTGCATTGAGGATGGACTGGGCTTGCCAGGTAGAGCTACCGTCACGTACCCCAAGGCGTTGAATCTGAAGGGCTTCTGGAACATCCACCACGACAATACGATCAAAGCGCTCTTGTTGAGTGGTTTCCACCAGTAACGGCACCGCATACACCAGATAGGGGTACGCAAGCTGACGTGCTGCTTCTATGCGAGATTCAGACAACTCCCGAATCAGAGGGTGCAGCGTGTCATCCAGAAACTCACGTTCCGTAGGGCTAGCAAATATGATGTCGCGCAGCGCTTTGCGGTTTAGTTGGTTATTCTGATTCACAATGGACTCGCCAAAGTGGCTTACCAATCGGGCAAGGCCATCACTGCCAGGCTGCACCACTTCGCGTGCTAGCTGGTCAGCGTCAATAACCGGTGCGCCGTGTGCTTCGAAGCACTCAGAGACGAACGACTTGCCACTGGCGATACCGCCAGTAAGACCAATCAACAACATGTAACTACCCCTGAAGTTCAGTGATGAAGCCAGTCACCAGGCACGTTACGCGTATGGCAGCTGACGATCGATTATGCGAGGAAGTTATAGTACCAAGCGCTGAGGTCATCGCCCCATAACATCGCTAACCAGCCGGCCGCAGCCAGGTAGGGGCCAAACGGAATAGGGATATTCCTGTCGCGCCGTGTGATGACAATGATAGCGATGCCAACGACTGCGCCCACAACAGAGGACAACAATATAATGATGGGCAGGGTCTGCCAGCCTAGCAAAGCGCCCAGTGCGGCCAATAATTTGAAATCACCAAAGCCCATGCCCTCTTTGCCCGTGATGAGCCTGAACAGCTGATAAATGCTCCACAAGATCATATAGCCAAGCGCAGCCCCTACAACGGCTGATTGTAGGTCAGCAAATACAGGTACTAGTGCAGCCAGCAGACCTATCCACATGAGTGGCAGTGTCATCGTGTCTGGCAACAGCTGATGGTCAAAATCAATCATCGACATGGCGATGAGAAACCAAGTGACAACAATTCCCAGAGCCGCTGCAGAGGTTGGTCCGAGCTTCCAGGCAACCAGCAGCGATAGCATCATCGTCACGAATTCGATGATGGGGTATCTG
>JALZVU010000248.1 GCA_023301795.1 Granulosicoccus sp. | reverse complement strand
AGGGCGATTTTTTTGAGAAAAGAGCTTCATGTCGTTCGCCTTATCTTTGTGTGCTCAATGAAACATAGAGGGGAACTCGCGCCAGTCACCTACCGCTGCCGCCGCATAGTGAGGTGCAGGCCACCAGCGACAGGGCAACCGTACCTATCAGTAATACGTGGCGAACTGACAAATAAAGATGACGAGCTTGGATTGACGGGTTTGGCATATTGCATTGTCAGGTGGGGGCCAATGGTCGAGTAAAAACCGCTAATTCAATCCTTTTCACAATTTAAGTATGCCGTTACGGAGCGGAACAGTCAAAGATACCTATATGTCTCTATAGACCATGCAGGCAGCGTTGCTGGTTCGCAATACTCACAGCTTTCAACACGCAAGCAGTCTATAATTTACTTCAAAGGACGCGACTTACACCGGATTCAGGGATTGCCAAATGTCAGATGGATTACTGATTAAACCTAGTGCACCTGAAGCACTGGTGAGTATCGAGAACGTGACCAAGCACTTCGGTGAGAAGATAGCCCTTGAGAACGTCAGTTGGTCGCCGCCTGCCGGTCAGATTAGCGGACTGTTAGGTCCTAATGGCGCAGGTAAGACCACGCTGTTCAGGCTGTTGATGGGCATTCTGCAAAGCACCTCAGGCAAACTCACTATCAAAGGTTGTGACTGCTTTGTGGATGGGGTAGCCGTGAAACGGCTGGTGGGATATCTCCCGGATGAGCCCGTTTTCTATTCTTACTTGACCGGGCTGGAAATACTTCAGCTCAGTGCCAGCATGCACGATTTGCAGCTCGACGATGCACTTTCTAAACTTGAGCCTTTTATAGAGCGCCTCGATATGAAGGACGCATTACTACACTTCGCAGAAGACTATTCCCGGGGAATGAAGAAAAAGCTGGGCGTGTTACTGGCCATTGTGCATGAGCCCACTTTACTAATACTGGATGAACCCACCAATGGCTTGGATGTGGAATCCACTCAAGTGCTGTTCGAGTTTTTACGAGAGCAAGCAGCAATGGGCAGAACCGTTGTGTTTTCCACGCACCTTATGGATCAAGTTGAACGACTATGCTCCCATATCGCTATATTGGCGCAAGGCAAGTGTATTTTGTCTGGTGAATTAAAGGTGATTTGTCAGGATCGTTCTCTTGAACAGGTATTTGTGGAATTGACTGGCAAAGCACACACTGCATGAAGCGGATCCGTCGCAAGAGATGCAATGCGTGAACGACTCAGTGCTACGCAATGTTCGTATCCTAAAAGCGCTATGGGTGGCAAAGCGATGCCGCGCCAAGGGCAGATCTGCGCGTCAACGCCAGCTATGGCAGAACAAGTCTACAACGACTACTAACAGTGCTGCTAGCTGGGGAACTGCCCTCATGGTTCTGGTCTGCGTTGCTGTTCACGGTGTATTGGGCTATTTCGTGGTCGGCCTCATTGACACCGCGCGAGTTGTCGCCGCGGAGGCAGACAGTACGGTGTTAGTAGTATCACCAGATAAAAGCGATCATCTGGAGAGGTTCGCATTGGTAGAGCAGTCCTTGGATGGCTTTGATACTCCGCGAAGTGCACAAACTCAGTTGCAATGGGAACAAGCTGAGCAAGCTCTTGCTAAAGCGCTTGCCCGAGCTCGCAAGGATATCTATGGCGGTGATTGGAAAGATCACAGGACTGCGTTAGAGGATCATATTGAGCGCTATGGCAGTGCTGGCTTCAGGGTAATGGATATCAATGACCCGATAGCTAAGCTTGACACGGTACCGGCATTCTTCTGGATATATGCCGGACTAGTCATTGCCTTTTGGCTGTTCATGCTGATATGCCAGGGCGAAGGTCTCGATCTCGACATCACAAAACGACGCCACCCGCATTGGGAATGGTTGCTGAGCCATCCTGTACGCCCGGTAGTGGCGTTTTCAGGCGAGTATCTGGGTCCGCTTATGGCTAACCCAATCTACCTGACAGCACCGGTTTTCTGGTTCGTCATTTTTAACGCACTCTATCCTTTTGCCAATGCTGTTGTTGGCGCGTTGATGGTTGGACTGTGTCTGGCTGTTGCAACCTCATGCTTGAATAAAAGTATTGAGATCGCTGCCATGTTACGACTTCAGATTCGCAATCGGGGTGTATTTCTGGGTCTGTTATCTCTGTTCGGATACATCAGTATGCTCCTGCCATTGTTTTTGATTCAGGATCGCTTCTGGTCGAGTCAACTGCTCATCAGTACTGTATCAATGCCTGAATCATTTTCCATAGTGCGTGTGTTGATACTGGGTTGGCAGCAAATACCTATCTTGTGGCAAAGCGTCTTTTCTGGATTTATGCTTTCTGCGTTTATCATGCTGATGGCTGCCTGCCTTACATGGTGGGGCACGCGCCATGGCTTGCAGGCGACAGAATCAGCTGTAAAGATTGCATCGACAGACATGAAGGTCGGCACATCTGCTTGGATAAAAAACGCCTACTATCGTAAGGAGATGTTATGGCTTCGAAGGGACAAAGCTGCCGTGGTTCAGATCGTTCTGATACCGTTTGTAATGGTTGCTGTACAGGCGTTCAATCTGCGTAGTGTTGCGCAGAGTATGGCCCAGAGCTGGAGTGCCTTATGCGGACTAGCGATTATCTTTGGTACGTTTTTTCTGTTAGTTGTCGGCCCACGTTCTCTGAGCTCTGAGGGCGGTGCGTTGTGGCTGGCGCAAACCTGGCCCAGATCACTTGAGTCTCTACTCAAAGCCAAGGCCCGACTGTGGTTTGGCTTTTCAACGTGTGTGGCTTACTCAATTCTGACGTTTGCCGTTGTTCTGTTTCCAGCTCATTGGTGGCAGATCCTACTGGTTGGTCTAGCGTGGCCATTGTTCAGTTGGACGCTAGCACTTAAATCAGTATGTCTCGTGGTTGCTCCGTCCTCATCGGGACAATCTGAAAAGGCGCCTCAGGGTCGTCAATGGGCCGCTTTGCTGGGTACCTTTACGTTTGCTTCAGGTGTGTTTGCCCAATCCTGGCATGTAGCCATTATTGGTGTTGTATTCAGTGCGCTGTCAGCCATAGCCATGTGGCAAGGCTTGAGAACACGATTACCCTATCTGTTTGATCCATGGTCTGAACCGCTGCCGCAGCCGCCAACGTTAATGCAGGCGATGGTGAGTATTGTCGTCATGGTGGAGTGCCTTGGCATTGCTACCGCACTGGCTACCGCCATGGGTACTGCTGAGCAGCTGTGGTTAACTCGTGCTATTGGTTATGCGCTTGTTGGCTCTGTTGGTTGGTTTCTTATGCAGGACTTTCTGTCTCTTCGAGAAGTACTTGCGCGTGATATATGGATATGGGATAACAAACCACATAGCGTGTCGTGGTTAGTTGTGTCGATATTTTCTGGTGCAGTCCTGGCGGCATTCGCAGCTGTTTATCTGACATTGCTAAGAGCGTTACCATTGACCTCGCAATACATGTCAGAGCTCGATAAATTGAATGCCCAGTTTGACGACGGCATCCTCTGGCAACTGGTACTCATTGCAGGGTTGGTACCATTCGTTGAGGAGTATTTCTTTCGAGGGCTATTGTATCGCGCGCTGGATAGGGAAATAGGCGGTTGGTTAGCAATCATCAGTAGCAGCGCATTCTTCGCGGTTTATCATCCACCGGTGGCCTGGGTGCCTGTTTTTCTACTTGGGTTAATAACGGCGTGGATCTTCAAGAAGGGGGGGCGACTATTGCCGTGTGTTCTTGTTCATATGATGTATAACTTTATTGTTGTGGGCTGGCTATCGTAGTGCC
>JALZVU010000247.1 GCA_023301795.1 Granulosicoccus sp. | reverse complement strand
ACTCTGAAACGAGTGATGCAGTCAATGTTAATCAGCTCAGAGACCCGGACGTGTTTCAAGATAGTGATGGCCAGATCTACCTGATCTATACAGGTAACGGCGAAGGCGGGTTGGGCATCGCAAGATTATACGAAACACCTAATACCAGTCAAAGCTTAACCGCTGTCGAAGATTCTCATGTGAAAGAGAGCTCTGCAACTCGAAATTTTGGAAGGTTAAACAACCTGAGAACATCGAATGATGGAAGCCCAGATGAGAACCGGACCATTTATGTGAAGTTCGATCTTTCAAATGTTTCCAATGTGGAGCATGCATCAGTAAGGTTGTATGCTGGGGCTTCCAGCACAGGTCCGGTCACAGCCTATGAAGCATCAAGTAATTGGACAGAGCGTGGCATAACTTACAACGATGCCCCCGCCCTTAGCACGCCCATTACAACCACGTATATACAAGACGATGAGCAATACTACAACTGGAATGTCACAGATTATGTAAACGACAATCTAGGGTCAGATGTCACCATTGCGTTCGATATAGCAACCCCCAATACCGCTAGCCATAGCTTTGGTAGTGTTCAAACAAGTCGACCACCCAGGCTGGATATAAGTGGTAATTCCAATTGAACATTAGCTGTTAATTTAGCCCGAGGCGCGAGAGCCAATCAATCTTCCACTAGCCATGGTGGTTCATCGAGCAGGGCCGGGGATGGTAACTCGGGTGGAGTTTGGGGCCTTGGTTCGGTGACTCATACCAGCGGTGCAGCTGGTGACTGGTGGTATGTTGACCTAGGCAGAAACGCCGCCATCGAAGATATTAACGTCTTCAATCGCATAGACAGTTGCTGCGTTTCTCGCTTGGCGAATTTTACGGTATCAATTTCAAATTCGGTCAACGGGTCGGCTGTTTGGTCTAGAAATGTCACTTCTGCTCCAAGTCCAAATGTCACGTTAAATGCAGGAGGCGTAACAGGTCGTTATGTAAGAATTACTCAAAATTTGAACCAACCTTTGTCGTTGGCTGAAGTGGAAGTTCGCGGCAACTAGCCGATAGGTTAGATAACGAATAGCGCAGAGGAACCTCACCTCTGCGCGATACTAAAGCGGCAGTAATATTTCTGGTACTTGCCCGCGCAGCAAGCGGCTCTACGATGCCTATTGCAAATGCCTCATTTGCGTATCAGGCATGTGGATAGAGTTCAGCCTTTACGGATAAAAAGTGTCCAAGATTACGGAACGCGCGCTTTAACCAGTGCCCGGAACGTTGATGCCCTGCGATCCATAGTGCGCCACCCAGCAGCAATGAAACGCCAAAAATTGCCGTCGAACGCATAATAAAAATTGACTGTGAGGGTATATCCCCCCGTGCTGTCAGGATTCGTCTGTCCACGGTGCCTTGCAGGATGCAACGCTTGATCATGTATCGAGAGGTAGATTTAGCCTTTGGGATATATTCGTAGACGGCCGCCTCGTTGCTCCAGCGCATGTCCACGTTTGCATCGTACTGTCTGAGGAAGAATTCAGAATCTTCCCCGCCGGTTCTTCCATACTCGATATTGAACAGCGAACCTGCAACGCGGGTTTTATCGATAAGCACATTAGCGGTGGGACAAATCTGAATCGCATCGCCGGTTCGCTTACCCAAGGCGTTGTGTAAATCCAGACTGCGAATCCACTGTGGGGTGTCAAATAGATACAAGGGATAGGCAGGCCCTGCCACAATGCCGCAGGCGTTGCTTCGTAATGTGTCGACAAGATTTGTTAGCCAGGCAGGCGTCGGGAATTCATCATCATCAATCAGGGCAATAAGATCATGTTCAGCATTGTCGAATATGATGTTTCGCCCCAGGGCAATATTGTTTTTAGTGGAGGCGACAACGGTATAATTACAGTGTTGGTTTATTGACGTACTGGACACAGCCTTTCGGGTATCAGCCGCAGCCGCCTCGCCGCTGTTGTTGACCACCACTAACTGACATCGCCCCGGGTAGCACTCCAGTGCAGGGGATAGTTCTGTCAGGAAGCTGCTAAAATTTACGAACGAGCCGTTGTGAGTGAGAACACCGACAGTAATTGGTGGATAATTCATTCAGCAACAGGCTTTATTTATTGTCATTGTTACACAGCATGGTTTGCACCACGCGTGCCACCAGTAACCCAGAGAAGGATCTCCAGTATAGTTGTTCGCATATTCCATTATCGGGTTGATTTTCTCACTCGGTTGCGCGACAAGCATAAAAGGCGTGATGTGTTGCTGGTTGTTTTTTTTCGAAAAGTCCAAGCCCGAATCGTTAGTTAAAAACGACACAGGCGTATTGCCGGATAGCACTCAAATTCCATCGTGGCGTGTACGAATGTAGGAGGGCAAAGTCTACTCCAGATACCATCCCAAGGCGCATTCTCGGCTTTTCCTTGATCATCTGCATGCAGGAAAGGCGCTTGTTGGTCAATTATGTGCTTCAATTCCGTAATCCAGTTGCCTCCACGACAAAAATCGCGTTTTGTGAGTGTGGGTGATGCTTATCGATCTGTGGGCTTCATCTCCAATGAGCGGATGCGAGAGCGAGTACGCAAACTGTCAAGACGGTTTGCTGAGCTAGAGTCTTGTTAATAGTCAGATTTTTGTATGTTACCAGTGGTTTTTTATCCGGGTGATGTAACCGAATAGCAACTCAATGTAACCCGAATGTAGTTATAGTCATCGGTGGTGCGTTAGCTAGGCCTTTTGGTCCTTTCGCCGCTGTTGTTGCCAATTTGCTGTTGAAATCCGGAGTTCTACGCCTAGGTGCCTCAAACTAACAAATTCGGCAAAATTGCATCGTTTGATCTGTACGACACGCTCATTATGCGCAGCTCCCTGACGGCGACGTCTGTGTATGAGCAACTGTGGTCATCGCTTAATGATAAAGGGCTAGCCGTGCCTGATTGTGCAACGTTCGTTCAAGCTCGCGAGCGAGCGGACGTGGACTCAAAGGCCGTCGACGCACCTTCACTGGCCAAGATACTGGAGTATCTGGGAGACGATTTACGCCCGCTTGCGCAGCAGATTGAAACGGCAGAAATTGAGTTAGAGCTTGCACAACTGCGCACGATACCGGCTGGTGAAGCGCACCTGCAGCAGTGCCGGCAGGATGGCTTTCGTATTGCGTTTATATCCGACATGCATATTGGCTCTGTGCACCTAAAGCACAAGTTGTCCGAGTTGGGGCTGATGCAGGAAGATGATCTGTTGATGGTCTCCTCTGATCACGGAGTGTCCAAATCTAAGCGAGGTCGACTATTTCTGCACTTTCTTCTGGTCAATGAAATACAAGCCGATTCTGTGACGCATTTTGGGAATAATGAGTGGAGTGATGTGACGATGGCTAGGAAGCATGGTCTGTCAGCGCACCTGTGCCCTCCGGCTAATCCCAATCGATTTGAGACAATGATGATTGATGCGTCCAGTAATGGCCGCGCTTTGGAGACCATGGCAAGTGTGTCTCGTGATACGCGATTGTACTGCCAGGCGGCGATGAGTCTCGTCGAGGGTGAGCTCTCTACTGAGCAGGAGGCTCTAAAGGATATTGCTTGCTCGGTAGCCAGCCCAGTGATGGTGGCGTTCGTCTTGTGGGCAATCAGGCGTTGCCGGGAAGAGTCGATTAGTACGGTGCGTTTTTTGACCAGAGATGGCGAACTGCCCTACCTGATAGCCAAGGCTTTGCCTACGGATATTACAGAAGGGCTGGATATGGGAATGCTGGAGGTGAGTAGGCGCTCTCTGGTATTACCTGCAGCGTCTGTTGTGCCGATTGAAAGGTGGTTGAAGTTCGGCTTGGAGCCGGGATCATTTCTGGCACAGCAAATAGAACTGCTGCCCGCCAGTGAGGTGGTAGGCAGGGTAGGTTTGTCGTTTGATCAAGATGCTGAGTTGCTCAGTCATTTTGGTCTTATAGATCCGCATACGCCGATGAGTAAGGACGCTGCGAACAGATGGAAAAATGCGCTTCAGACGGATATGGTCAGGCAAGAAGTTCGTCGGTATAGCCTTGCACGATTGAAGAGTACCAATGCTTATTTGAGACAGAATCTTCCGGGAATGTCTGAACAGCGGGTCGGGCTGATCGATATCGGTTGGAC
>JALZVU010000246.1 GCA_023301795.1 Granulosicoccus sp. | reverse complement strand
GCAGGCAGGGCCACAGACACTGAGATAACCATGTTGATTACCACATAGGTCATGGAATTAAGATAGCCGTTGTACCAGGAAGGGTCACCGAATATCACCGCGTAATTGGCAAGCGTTGGATCTTGCGGCCACAATGTGAATGTGGACAGTATCTCCTGGTTGGTCTTGAAACTCATGTTCACCAGCCAATAGATAGGCAACAGCAAAAACACGATATACAAGGTTGGCACCAACCACTTGCCAGTGCCTTCACCCGTCCCCTTGATCGGTGCACGCACCCCTTCCAGCGATATCGTGTTTCCTGCCGGACTATCGATCGAACTCGATGGCGTACTCATGTTAGTTCACCTCCTTTTCTGGAGCATCGATACCAAAATTTGTCATGGCGGTGTAGAACACCCACGACACAAGAAGAATGATAAGAAAGTAAATAATTGACATAGCCGCAGCGGGACCTAGGTCGAACTGCCCGATAGCCATCTTCACAAGATCAATGGACAGGAATGTTGTGCTGTTACCCGGGCCACCACCTGTCAGTACAAAAGGCTCGGTGTATATCATGAAACTGTCCATGAATCGTAGCAGTACCGCGATAAGAAGCACACGCTGCATCTTGGGCAATTGAATATAGCGAAACACCTTCCACTTGGATGCACCATCGATGCGGGCCGCCTGATAGTAAGGCTCAGGAATAGCCACAAGCCCTGAATAGCACAGTAATACCACCAACGAGGTCCAGTGCCAGACATCCATGATAATGATCGTTATCCAGGCGTCCAGCCAGTTTGTTGCATAGTTGTATTCAACACCTATTGCGGCCAGAGAACGTCCTAACAGTCCAATATCCGCGCGACCAAATACCTGCCAGATAGTACCCACTACATTCCATGGAATTAGCAGAGGCAATGCCATCAGAATAAGACACACCGGCACCCAGATACCTTTGCGTGGCATCGATAACGCAATAGCAATCCCCAGTGGAATTTCTATCAATAAAATGATGCCTGAGAAAATAAGATTGCGAACCAGGGCATCATGAAAACGACTTGACGTCAGTATTTCTTCATACCACTCAGTACCTGCCCAGAAAAACTGATTATTGCCAAACGTATCCTGAACAGAATAGTTAACAACTGTCATCAGCGGAATAATGGCACTGATGGCCACCAACAAGAACACGGGAAAGACAAAAAACCATGCCTTGTGATTGACGGGTTTATCAATCATGACTCAGCCCTCACCAGGTGCGAATCTTCATACACATTGAAACGCGATTTATCAAACACAGCGAAAGCGTCGGCCGGCACATTGGCGTCTTCATCCACCACCGCATCTATGGCTTGACCATTCACCATGCCTCGTACAATTTTGTGCCGTCCGATGTTCTCTACAGAGTTCACCTGCATTTTCACACCCGAACTACCGGCACCGGCTGCATCGGTCACTTTCACAAACTCTGGCCGTATACCAATTTCAAGCTTTCCAGATAACGATCGGTAGTGCTTGTTGAGCTCAAACGACTGGTCTGCCAACCGCAAGGTGTTCTGCTCAACAGCACCCGGCAAGATATTCATACCGGGCGAGCCAATAAAATACCCGACAAAGGTATGGGCCGGCTCATCAAAAAGCTCCTCTGGGGTGCCTATCTGAACCACCTCACCTTCGTACATGACGACCACCTTGTCGGCAAACGTCAAGGCTTCGGTCTGATCGTGTGTCACGTAGATCATGGTGTGACCAAACTGCTCATGCAGCTGCTTTAGCTTGGTGCGTAGCTGCCATTTCATATGAGGGTCGATAACCGTCAGCGGCTCATCAAACAAAATGGCATTAACGTCATAACGCACCAGTCCACGCCCTAATGATATTTTTTGTTTTTCGTCAGCTGTCAGCCCACGCGCTTTGCGTTTCGCCTTATCTTTTAAATCCAGCGTCACCAGCATGTCGTTAACACGCTGATTAACCTCGCTACGCTTCACACCACGATTAACGAGTGGGAAAGCCAGGTTCTCTTCCACTGTCATGGTGTCGTAGATAACCGGAAACTGGAAGACCTGTGCGATGTTGCGGTTCTCAGGGCTCAGCTCTGTGACATCATTTGCATCAAACCGGATATGCCCTTTGGACGGCACCAGCAATCCTGAAATGATATTGAGCAAGGTAGTCTTGCCACACCCTGAAGGGCCAAGCAATGCATAAGCGCCGCCATCCTCCCAAACATAATCGATTTGCTTGAGCGCAAAGTCAGCATCATTTTGAGGCTTGGCCAGATAGGAATGGGCCAGCTTGTCGAGTGTAATCTGTGCCATGCGAATCAGGCCGCCTTTGCTGTTTTTACAGGGGTTTGTGCCAGCGCACCATCCTTGCCTGCAAATAGATAGTACCGGGCAGGATCAAGGTAGAGCGTAATGGCATCCCCGGAGTGCACCTTATGCACGCCGTGTGTCAGCGCTACCCAATGGGACTGCCCAACATTAATATGTATATAGGTCTCTGAACCTGTGATCTCACTGGTACTGATCGTACCGTTCACCGGTATACGATACTGCTCGGTCTGACTCAGTGATATATGGTGAGGTCGAAACGCTAAAGTAAATTCACCTTCGCCAAGCGCTTGCGAGTCGATGGGTGCTCCCATGTCAGAACCCGCAGCATCCAGCTTGCCGCCCGCATGTTTCACGCAGATAGTGTTCATCGGCGGGTCAGAAAATGTTTGTGCAGTTTGTAAATCCACAGGCCGGTTGTACACGTCAATGGTTGATCCGAACTGCGTGACACGACCCTGGTGCAAAGTGGCGGTATGCCCGCCCAACAGCAAAGCTTCGTGAGGCTCGGTGGTGGCATACACAAACACAGCACCTGTTTCAGCAAACAGCTTTGGCAACTCCACGCGTAACTCTTCACGCAGCTTGTAGTCCAGATTAGCCAAAGGCTCATCCAGTAACACAAGCTCTGCGCCTTTCACCAACGCGCGCGCCAAAGCTGTGCGCTGTTGTTGTCCTCCCGACAGGTTCAATGGGGTACGGTCCAGAAACTCTGAGAGTTTCAACAACTCTGCAGCTTTTCGCACCTCAGTGTCGATCGTTGCAGAGCTCGCACCTTGTAGACGCAAAGGGGACGCGATGTTCTCGTACACCGTCATGGCCGGATAATTGATGAACTGCTGATACACCATGGCCACATCGCGCTTTCTTACCGACACGCCCGTGACTCGCTCACCGTTTGCTATCACCTCGCCGGCCGTGGGCTTATCCAGCCCTGCCATCAACCTCATTAAACTGGTTTTTCCTGACAAGGTAGGGCCCAACAACACGTTCACCGTCCCGGCGTGGAGCTGCAGGCTCACATCATTGATATGTGTGTTGGCACCCACCTGCTTACTGACGTGTTCGAGTTCGAGCATGGCTTTGGTCGCACCATTATGGATTTTTTAAAAAGCGGGTTTCGCTCGCTGAAGCACCGCCTCGTGAACAATCTACGCTGCTGCTGTGCCACTAGAACACTAATCCGCCAGAAAACGAAAGTCAACCGAAAGTACTTGAGAGCGCACCTTCCTAAGGCTTGGATACGCTTTGATCCTGCCCATTTCGGGTTTCGATCAGCCGCACCTCGAAACCACTTAACAGGCGTCTGAATGCAGGCCCCGGACAATAATCGGTAACAAACGAATGCACTTGGGAGATATGCCCGATACGTACCGGAGCTCGCCGCTCATGCTTGCTGGAATCAGCTACAAGAATCACGTGTCTGGCGTTTGACAGTATCGCCTGAGACACCTTGACCTCACGATAATCAAAATCAAGTAACGCACCTTGCTCATCAATCGCAGATGCTCCCACTACTGCAAAGTCAACTTTGAACTGATTAATGAAGTCCACAGCCGATTCGCCGATAATGCCGCCATCGCTGCTACGCACCTCTCCAGAAGCGATGATTACCTTGTTTTGGTGGTAGGGACGCATCAACGAAGCAACGTTGATATTGTTCGTAATTACCATCAACTGACTATGGTGTAGCAAGGCCTGTGCAACAGCCTCAGTGGTGGTTCCAATGTTCACAAACAAAGACGCATTGTCTGGAACAATCGCGGCAACCGCCCTCCCTATCGCCATCTTCTGCTCACGTGCCAACACACCACGAGCCTCATAACTCATGTTTTCAACGCTGGATGCCAGCTGTGCACCACCGTGTGTACGGGCCAGCAAACGCTCATCGCAAAGGCGGTTCAGATCCTTACGAATAGTTTGTGGCGTGACATCAAAGCGTTGAATCAGGTCATCAACCGAGACAGCACCCACCTCTCGCACGATATCCAGTATTTGCTGACGACGTCTGTCTGACATATATTTCCACCGCGAACCCAAAAAACAGGGAGGATGTTGGCAACGACATGTTTCGTTTTAGTATCGCGCATCCAAAACGAAACACTAAACGAACTTTTTCGATCACGCAAATAATTTTTCAGTTAATCTGACTACACCATCGCCTCGAGCGCTCGTACAATGCCTTCTGCAACCATCGCACAGGAATCACCATGACCGCACCCTTGCTGCTGAGCATCGATCAGGGAACTACCAGCTCACGCGCCATGCTGTTTGAAAAGGACGGCAGTACGTTTGCACTGGCACAGCGAGAATTCACCCAGTTCTACCCCCGCTCGGGCTGGGTGGAACATGATCCTGAGGAAATCTGGGAATCCACGCTAGACGTGTGCAAGCAAGTCCTTGCCCAAGCCAGTGCCGCAAAGCGCACTGTGGCAGCCATCGGCATCACCAATCAACGTGAAACGACGCTGGTATGGGATCGCGCAACTGGCAAGCCCATCCACAACGCTATCGTCTGGCAGGATCGCCGCACTGCAGACACCTGTCGCAAACTACAAGCCGAAGGGCATGCAGAACAGATAACCTCCAAAACCGGCTTACTACTGGATCCTTACTTTTCGGGCACCAAAATCAGCTGGCTACTGGACAACGTTGATGGCGCCCGGGAAAAAGCCGAAAAGGGTGATCTGGTGTTTGGCACGATGGACACTTTTTTAATGTGGCGATTGACCAGCGGAGGCGTCCATGCCACCGATACCACTAATGCATGCCGCACCCTGTTGTTCAACATCCACGAAAATCGCTGGGACGAGTCATTGTGCAAGTTATTGGGTGTGCCTATGTCCATGCTGCCCGACGTGCATGACTGCGCAGCTGATTTCTGCACAACTGACAAAAACGTATTAGGCGCAGAACTCCCCGTCGCAGGGGTTGCAGGCGACCAACATGCTGCCTCTATCGGCCAGACCTGCTTTGCACCAGGCATGATTAAAAGCACCTACGGTACAGGTTGCTTCATGATGCTTAATACTGGCACCACCCCCATTGCCTCATCTAACAAGCTGTTAACCACCGTGGCATACCGGCTGGATGGCGTCACCACCTACGCTATCGAAGGTTCAATTTTTGTAGCAGGTGCCGCCATACAGTGGCTACGCGATGGCCTGGGCATTATCAAGTCTGCCGAGCAAACTCAGGCCATGGCCGAAAGCGTGGACGACAACCAGGGCGTCTATCTGGTGCCTGCCTTCACAGGCATGGGAGCACCCTACTGGGATGCTGATGCTCGCGGCGCCCTGTACGGCTTGACGCGAGATACCGGACCTGCCGTTATTACAAGAGCGGCTCTTGAGTCGGTGTGCTATCAGAGCATGGATCTACTCAACGCCATGCGTGCTGATGGAGCCACTATCGACACAGTACGAGTCGACGGGGGGATGGTCAATAACGACTGGTTAAGTCAATACCTGGCCAATGTTCTGGACATCGCGATAGATCGTCCAATGCAAACGGAAACCACAGCGCTGGGTGCCGCCTATCTGGCAGGCCTGCAAGTGGGCGTTTATGATTCACTGGATGATCTGAGCGCCAACTGGAATCGGGAAACGCAGTTCACGCCGAATATGAATAGCGAACTACGCCAGCAGGTGACGTCAGGCTGGGCTGATGCGATACGCAGAACACGCAGCAACTGATATCAGTCGCTATCAGTGCTCAGTTAATGCCTTTTGATTAACGGTACAACATTGGCAATCACGAACAACGTGGCTGCCACACACACAATACTGGGGCCTGTTGGCGTATCCCACTGATAGGACGCGCCAAGCCCTATTAACGTAGACAACAACCCCAGTAGCAAAGCGATCACACCCATGCGCTCGGGCGTTTGACTCAGCGGACGCGCTGATGCTGCCGGGATGATCAACATTGCCGTAATCAACAGCACGCCAACCACCTTGATGGCAACTGCTACCACCAGTGCTAGCGATAGCGTCAAGACAAGCTGTTCCCGACGTGGGTTCAGACCACTCGCTACTGCAAGCTCGACACTTAGCGTCACCATCAGCAATGCTGACCAACGCCAGGCCATCAATATGGATACCAACACGGCACCGATCCACATAACAGCCAGGTCTGTGTCACTGACTGCCAGAATGTCCCCAAACAGATAGGCATTGAGATCGATCCTGTTGTTATCCAGAAAAGACACCGCCACCAATCCGAACGCAAGCGATGAATGCGCCAGAACACCCAACAGTGTATCGATGGCATACCCGCGCCAACTCAAACTCGACACCACGTAGGCCATAGCCATCGCGACCAACAAAGTACCCACAAACACTGATTGCGAGAACGCAAGTGAGATGGCTACTCCCAGAATGGCAGCATGCGCTGTGGCATCGCCAAAATAGGCCATGCGACGCCACACGACAAAGCACCCCATTGGAGCTGCCGCAATCGCCACAGCGGTGCCAGCCAGTGCTGCCCGTACAAAAAAATTATCCAGCCACAACATCGTTATACACCACCGCCCTGATCAGGTTGAGCAGCATGCTCGTGATCGCAATCAGCCGCATGCGTGTGGTCATGAACATGCCGATACAGCGCTAACGTACCTTGTGTGCCGGTACCAAAAAGAGCACGATATTCAGGCTTTGAAGACACAACCGCAGGCGCACCTTCGCAACATATATGACCGTTAAGGCAGACCACTCTGTCTGATGCACTCATCACAACGTGCAACTCATGACTCACCATAAGAACTGCGCAGCCCAGCGTCGCCCGTAACGACTCTATCTGTTGATAGAATTCGGCAGAGCCCTGCTGATCAAGACCCTGAGTGGCTTCATCAAGCACCAGAACATCCGGACGGTTCAACACAGCGCGCGCCAGCAATACCCGTTGCAGCTGTCCTCCGGACAACTGACTCATCTGCTGAGTGAGTAGGTGGGCCACTGAAATTTGCCGACAGATCTGCTCTACCTGCTGGTCAGACACACGCCGCGGCAAGTCGAAAAACCGGCGCACCGTGATCGGCAGACTACGTTCCAGATCCAGTCGTTGAGGCACATACCCAACACGCAATCCCGGCAAACGTCGGATAACGCCACTGGACACAACTTGCGCACCAATCAACGCCCGTAGCAATGTGGATTTACCCGAGCCGTTAGGCCCCACGACGGTAACGATCTCACCCGCTTCAATTGAAAAATCAATGTTGTCCAGTATGGTGTTGCCACTAATACACACCGATAGCTGAATAGACTCAATCAGCTTGTTATCGATGCGTGTCGATGTCACGGCCGACATTGCGGGCACTGTCCTTCAGCTTCCATGATGGTGCGCGAAATCTGAAATCCACTTTGACGTGCCGTCTGGGCAAGCCTGCCTGCAGAAGCACTCACGGGTGTTTCAGCAATGGCACCGCAATCGTTACAAATCAAAAAAGCCGGATCATGTTGGGCACCAGGGTGCGCGCAGGCAACGTAGGCATTCAATTTTTCAATGCGATGTGCAAACCCGTTCTTAACCAGAAACGCCAACGCCCGGTACGCAACAGGCGGCTTGGATCCGAATCCTTCATTATCAAGGCGCTCCAGTAATTCATAGGCTCCAAGGGCGCTATGATTTTCCAGCAATATTCCCAATGCCCGACGCCGTACATCAGTGAACCTTAATCTGTGCTCCTGACAAACGCGCTCTGCTTGAGCAAGTGCCTCAGCCACACACGCAGAATGATTATGACTTGCAAAGCCTAGAAGAGCTTGGGGATTAACGTCTGCCATCCAATATTCCATCAAAGCGTTACTTGATCACTAATTGATATAATATAACACTTTCAACGTCGATCTCCGCTCTTGTGGGGCGCTCAGAATAACGATCCACTTTTATCATCTATCAACATGATTCATATCGTAGCCCTATTTCTATCATTCATCGCTAGCACCCCTGCATGGTCAAACACGATCGACACACCTGTCATATTGACTGACGTTCCAGTCACACATTCGCTGGTCACCATGGTGACTGGGGATACAGCCAATGTGAGCGTTCTAATGAAAAGCGGAGCCTCACCGCACGACTATTCCCTGCGCCCGTCGGAAGCTCGCAGCCTGCAAAGTGCAGATCTTCTGGTGTGGACCAGCAGTGAGCTGACACCCTGGCTAGACCGCGTACTCCAGAGTAACCGACAAGCGATCAACAACGTCCAGCTTATGAACGCGCCCGACACCATCAAACTACCCTACCGACAGAGCGCAATGTTTGATGACACCCACGATCATGATCACGGGCACTCAGACTCTGGTTCAGAGTCACACAGCGCGGCTGCGGATGCAATCGATCCGCACGGCTGGCTGGATCCAGTGAATGCCAGCTATTGGCTGGACGTTATCGCCGAGCATGTGAGCGCGCTTGATCCTGACAACTCACAGCTCTACGCACGAAATGCCAAAGCTGCCAAAGAAAAGATCAACACGTTATCACTGGAGCTGGACGCAAAACTGAGCAGCGTCAGAGGCAAGCCATTCATCGTATTCCATGATAGCTACCACTACTTCGAAGATCGGTTCAACCTATTCGCCACAGCTGCCATTGCTCTGGCCGATGCTGAATTGCCGGGCATTCGCCGCATGAATGAGCTCAGAACCCAACTGCGCGAGTTCGGTGAAGCCTGCTTGTTTACTGAACCACAATTCAACGACAAGCTAGCGGTAACCCTTGCTCGCGATCTTGACATTAGCACTGGTACGCTTGATCCGTTAGGATCAGGATTCGAACAGGGGCCACAGTTGTATTTTAATTTATTGCAACACCTGACAGACGAGCTGCATCAATGCCTGTCCTCACTAGCAGAGCAATGAAACCCACTATTTAGTCAGCAGTTGCTCGTGACAGTTTTTTGTCACAAGCAACAGGATAAACAAGCGCTGTAATTTAATACAGACGAACCGGTCGCTGAACCCGTATATTAATACTCCATGCCAACGCTATGCAGATCTTGTCTGTGGCGTATTGTTGTGTCATCGAACAGCCAACGGAGTCAAAAATGAAGTTGCGATTTATCGGTAGATCTACACACCAGCATCAACTTGTTACAGCACTTGCAGTGCTCACTTGCGCCAGTGTATTGCACGTACCATCTGCTAACGCTGTAGACAACATATCTGTAGGCGTGCGGCCTTTATACATGGCAGATCAATTGCCTGACGGTGAGCTGAAAAGTGAACTACTGGCTTGCGACCTGAGCGGCATGAAGCCCTCTACATTTTCCATCGGCCATCGTGGCGCCCCACTACAATTTCCTGAACATACAGTGGAAGCTTATACCGCAGCTGCGCGTATGGGTGCAGGAATTATCGAATGCGACGTGACCTTCACAAACGATCGTGAGCTGGTCTGCCGCCACTCTCAATGCGACTTACACACCACCACTAACATTCTGGCGACACCGTTGGCCGCTAACTGTAGCGTGCCACCTGACTACAACGCAGAATTTCCTTTTGAAGAAGTCCAATGCTGTACGTCGGATATATCTCTGGAAGAATTCAAATCGCTAACCGGCAAAATGGATGCCGGAAATCCTACGGCAAAAACACTGGATGAATACCTGAATTCTACTGCTCAGTGGCGAACCGATCTGTATGCTCATGAAGGCACCTTGTTATCACATGCTGAGAGCATTCAGCTTTTTGATGAATTGGGCGTTGGCATGACTCCGGAGCTCAAGGAAGCTTTGGTGCCTCTTCCATTTGACGGTGACTACACGCGCCATCAGCAAGCTACGCAAATGTTGCAAGAGTACCGGGATGCCAATATAGATCCTTCCAGAGTGTGGCCCCAGACATTCGAGGAGGAAGATATTGCGCACTGGATAAGCACTGAACCTGAGTTTGCCTCGCAAGTGGTCTATCTGGATGATCGATACAACGAACCAGAATTCAATCATCTTGACGAGGCAACATGGACACCCACCATGAAGCAGATTCATGAAAGCGGTGTGCGCTATCTGGCCCCTCCCTTGTGGATGCTTGTGACTCTAGACTCGGATGGAAAAATGGTGCCCTCGCCTTACGCGAAAGCCGCAACTGCTGCTCAGCTTAAACTGATCGCGTGGTCACTGGAACGTTCTGGACCCATTCACGTAGAAAACGGCGGCTGGTACCACCAGAGTGTTGAACCCGCCATGCGCAACGAAGGTGATGTGCTCACACTGCTTGATGTACTGGCCAAAGATGTGGGCGTTGACGGCGTTTTCTCGGACTGGCCTGCAACCACAAGCTACTACGCACACTGCCGGCTATAAGGAACATCACAGTAGGTAGGCGCGTAGGAATGATAGATTCTAACTGCGCCTACCTCCCCATACACCTATCAGGGAATGAGATACAACGATGACCAATATCCTTCCCTTCAAGAAAAAACCGGCGCCCAAGCGAAGCAGCCTGTGCGCAAACAACCATCACAAGTGGAAGGTAACAAAGAGCAGCCAGTTTGATGTCAAGCAAGGCAAGCTGGTCACAGTGGAGACCTGCGAACGATGCGCCAAGACGCGTCATCGGCTAACCTGAACGAGTGACAGCCAGCCTTCCAGTGGAAGAATAGCGTGTTTCATCAATAGCCCAGGCTAACGTTTAAGTCGATAATTTATATAACGATGCAGCGCATACGGCCACAGGAAAACCGTAAACAACGCCTCCCAGGCCATGTACTTTACTGACTGGCGCACGGTACGAGCCAGCTCCTTCTTCTCGGGAGGCCTGAGCATATAGACAAGTAATGCAGGTAGAGTCCCCATTAGATACATGACCACCAGCATGTGCATGAAGTCGCCCATTGTTTCAGATTGATGCCTGTTTACACGAATGACAACTGGGTTGTCGAGGACACGCACTGCTACGCGGACAAATCATCCGAACCGGTTTTTCGATACCGCGGTTTAGCCACTCGATGTTCAACAACTTGGCCGTTTTCTGTAATTCCTTCTTGATAGAAGGAGGAATGACGGCTGTACCACCATTATCATTGCAGACCTGCTTAAGACTTTGCGCGATGGCTGCGGCATCAGCACCCTGGGCCTCAAGTGCAGGATTGACATCGATGCCAGCACACAACACATGATTACTGCCGAACATGTCGTCCACTCTCACCGATTGGCACGAGAAAATCCTCGGCTCAGACCCCACATCCATGACTGATATCTGCGAGCTACTTTGCTCAGAATCTGAGTTGATCATACGAAACACAGCCCAATGCTGACACGGGTCCTGAACCATACGCATATTCCCCCATGGCAACGGGATACCATTGCCGCGATACACCGCAAGTAATCTGCCAGGCGGATAGGCATCAAAATAATGCCAGTGTGGATAGGGCGACACCACCGTCATGCGCCGCATGACAACCGATGGGGTGACCTCCAGCATATCGCCTATCATCACATCATGTGCTCGCTGCTCAAGCAACCGGCGAAACGGCACCTTGGGGCACAACAATGCTGCTGCAAAAAAACTGCATTCAAAATCTCTCCAGGCATGGACAATATCCTGAGAATCGATGGCGCTGGACGTCTCCCAGTCCAGGGTATCGCGTGTATCAGGACTAACAATGGGTGCGGGACCGGTTAACGCCACACTTTTCACCCCATCACCGTCGTGTAGAACCTTATGCCCGATATACAGTGCCAAGTCATACTTGAGCCGAGCAGGCTGTGACTGCATCAGCTTGTTCACGTGAATGCTGTCTGGCGCTTCAAAAAAGGACCTCACTACTGGCTGATCAGTGCGGGCCAGCGGCGCAACAATGTGCTTTGGCGGGCGAGTAAACCATTTCACCTTCAATCCCATACTGGTGCATATGTCCATTAATGCATTCAGACTTAGCGGCATCTGCTTACCGCCCACACTCTCAGCAGCACGTTCAAGTTCAGGGAAATGATTTTGATTATTTTCCTGATGAGCACGAATAAGCAGATGCGCAAACTGTCGCCCCGATACGCCCGTCTGTGACAGCATCTCTGGAATAGCATTTTGCAGAATGTCTTTGGAAAACAGAAAACCCGGTTCCAGCGACATACCACTCATACCACCCCGACTGCCCTTGTCCGGGGTTATCGAAGACTCATCCGGCACATTATCCAGAAACCAGCTCAGCTCCTTTTGAAACACTTCGGCCACTACCGACAGCATCTTGGGGCTGGGGTGACGCTTGCCGCGCTCAATCATGGAAAGATAAGATACCGACGGCGCAGACTCGGCATCCAGTTTGACGCAACGCGCAGACAGATCGTCCATAGTCAGGTTATTGCGCTTACGCAAATTCCTGATCTTGGTACCCAGAAAATGAGCATTTCGAATTGCAGAAGCTGTAGTCATGATTCGTCACACTGATAGATGGGATAGCCTTGTGCCTGACATCAACATCGCCCTGATTAATGGGTGGGCGTGTTGAGAATACGCAAGAATTCAGCACGAAAAGCACGACGGTACAACACCAACACGACCCACAACGTAGCCACCATAAACAACCAGGCGTTAACAAACCAGGCGAATGCTGCGAGTGCAAAGAAGTAGGTATTGAGACCTGTTGTGAAATGCTTGGACGCTAGTGCATGTAGCAGAGTGAGCTTTTTTGCGTACGAGGTTAGCTTTGCTTCATCGGCAGTGCCCTGAGGCACGGCACCGATCATAATCAGAATGTAGTTAAACAACCGATAGCTCCAGGCAAATTTGAAAAAAGCCATGATAAAAATCAATATCATCAGCAGTATCTTCATTTCCCATTGAATTGCCGTACTGGTGGTGGTCATAGGAAAGCTCTGCAACACGGCAACTCCCCGATCAGCAGCTCCCAGACCTGCCACCAATCCGCCAATCAGTAGCACCGTGGTGGAAGCAAAAAACAGCACACCTTGCTGCAGGCCATTTTGAATAATGGCATCTATCGGTGAATCTCCACGCACAACAACATTCAGCATCCATTGCTCGCGCATCCGTGTCATTGCCGCCGTTATCGTACGGTTACGCCACCTGGAGCGATTAATGGCATAGAAATGACCGTACCACATGCCAAAAAAATTCAGCAGCGCTACCGCATCAAGTGTCGTGAATCCGAAGGGTATTTGCATGAAGAACAATACTGAGTATTGGGTATAGACAATGTAAGGTGAGTGAGACCTCGTTCCATGATCTCGTTTTCGAATACACAGCGTAGCAGCTACTAACCTGCTGTGCCGACAGCCACCAGCCGAGCATGATTGTTAGCAGTATGCCCATATTTTCAAGCTCAGGCATGAGACCTAACCTTGCGTAACTTAGGCCCATTGGCGAGCTTACGCACGCAATAAATTTCCGCCATCTGCGTGTGTCTACACCCTCAGACTGCCAGTGCCGGCTCAAGCGTGTCGTTTGAATCCAGATCGACACGTGGGTTAAGAAAATGCGAATTCACAAGGCTTTTGTTAACCGCAAGCACGAGTGGTTTCGCGTCAAAGCAGTACGCGTAAGCTCTGACATTGCTATGATTGTGAATTACAAAACACGCAGGCAGCACGTTTATGGAATCATTGCAGGCCGGAAGTGACGTTCTATTCGTCCTTCTAGGGGCAATTCTTGTCTTGTTCATGCACTCAGGCTTCGCATTTCTGGAAGTGGGTACAGTCAGAGAGAAAAATCAGGTTAACGCCTTGGTTAAAATATTTTCTGATTTTGCCGTGTGCACCGTAGCCTATTTCTTTATCGGCTACCCCCTAGCCTACGGTATCGACTTCCTGGCACCGGCCTCTGAGTTGGCCGTCAACAATGGCTACGAGCTGGTTAAGTTTTTCTTTCTACTGACGTTTGCAGCAGCCATTCCTGCAATCATTTCGGGAGGCATTGCAGAGCGCGCACGCTTCTATCCCCAGATAGCAGCGTCCGTGATCATCGTGGCTTTCATTTACCCGTTCTTTGAAGGCATCGTGTGGAACGGCAACTTTGGCTTCCAGCAATGGCTCGAAGATCTTACCGGCGCAGCGTTTCATGATTTTGCAGGATCTATCGTTGTCCATGCCATGGGCGGTTGGTTAGCACTGGGGGCTGTGATTTTGCTAGGGGCACGCCGCGGGCGCTACCCATCTAACGGCGGCACAGGCAGCAACTTCGCACCCAGCAGCATCCCTTTCCTTGCTTTGGGCGCGTGGATTCTCACAGTTGGCTGGTTTGGCTTCAACGTCATGTCAGCGCAGAGCGTTGAAGGTGTCAGTGGTCTTGTGGCAATGAATTCGTTGATGGCCATGGCTGGAGGCGCTATTGCAGCACTTGTTGCCGGGCGTGCTGATCCTGGTTTTTTGCATAATGGGCCGCTGGCAGGGCTAGTCGCGGTATGCGCAGGCTCTGACATCATGCACCCGTTAGGATCATTGGTAGTTGGCCTTGTAGCCGGCGTATTGTTTGTTGCAGCCTTTACGGCCGCTCAAAATCGATGGAAAATTGACGATGTACTAGGCGTCTGGCCTCTACACGGTTTGTGTGGCGCCTGGGGTGGCATTGCAGCCGGCATATTCGGTTCGCAGGCGCTGGGTGGATTAGGCGGCGTCAGCCTAGTCAGTCAGGTTATAGGAACGTTAGCGGGGATCATTATCGCCACCATTGGCGGCTTTCTGGTTTACGGCATTTTAAAACGCTTCGTGGGCATCAGGCTCAGCGAAGAGGAAGAGTACAACGGTGCTGATTTAAGTATTCATAAAATTTCATCTACATCGTCGCGTTAACTCAGCGGCGCTGTCAGTGTAAGGCTTGCCTGGCACTATCTAGTGCCAGGTGCCAAGCTGTATAAACAACCGGACAATCACCATGAAACGAATTACCGCCATCATCAAACCGTTCAAGCTCGATGCTGTTCGTGAAGAGCTTGCTGCAGCAGGTGTCGCCGGAATCACTGTAACTGAAGTCAAAGGCTTTGGTCGCCAGAAGGGGCACACCGAGCTTTATCGTGGAGCTGAGTACGTCATCGACTTCATACCCAAGATGAAACTGGAAGTCGTAGTCAGTGAAGATATACTCGATGCGTGTATCGAAGGAATCATTCGGGCCGCCAATACCGGCAAAATTGGTGATGGAAAAATATTCGTTGAACCAGTAGACCGTGTTATCAGAATACGTACTGGCGAGGAAGGCGATCAGGCGTTGTAGTAGCGCTCTCGGAGCGCGCTAAAAACAACATTGCCCGGCAACTGTGCTTGCTAACCCAAAGTCCGAACTCTATAAACAGCTTCTGGCCTGTACAGGCGCCCGGGCTATCGCGTCTACCCAGACAGTACAGACGCTATGGAGCGGATACGGAGAAATCGTTCGATGCCAACTGGCGTATAGCCATAGCCCGAGACAGGACAGCGCGCAGAGCGTTATCGTCAAGTACATTCAACCACCGACATCCTCAAATCACCCGCGTGGCTGGAACAGCGATGCATCCCACCAGCGCAAGCTTGAGTCCTATCGTGTGGAGGCGGCCTGGTACAGCGGTTTTGCAAAAACCGCATCCGTCCTGTGCGCAATGCCTGATCTATACGCAAGTCAGGTCACTGAAAAGATAAGCTGGTTAATTCTGGAGGATCTTGATTTTACGTATCCGTTGAGAAAATCCTGGCTTGAACCTCATGAATGCAAACCTTGCCTGCGCTGGCTGGCACGGTTTCATGCCCTGCATATGCATTCATCAGGTACTGAACTATGGCCAACAGGCTGCTATTGGCACCTACAAACGCGACACGATGAACTGGAAGCCATGGCTGACGGTGAGCTGAAAGCGGCAGCATACGAACTAGATGAAAAACTGAACAATTGTCAGCACAAGACACTCGTACACGGTGATGCAAAATTAGCCAACTTCTGTTTTTCAGAAACAAACTCAGATGTTGCCATGGTGGATTTCCAGTATGTGGGGCGTGGCTGCGGCATGCGTGATGTCGCTTACTTTCTAGGCAGTTGCCTGCAGGTGGATGAATGCGAACGTCATGCTCATCATTTAGTCGATACCTACTTTGATGAACTCAGAAAGTATGTTCCTGAGTCTATCAAGGCAGCACTGGAGGACGAATGGCGCTCTCTGTACGCCACCGCTTGGGCGGATTTTCATCGATTTCTTGCGGGATGGATGCCCGAGCATCAAAAGATTAATCGCTACACAATGGCCATGACGCAGCAAGCTTTAGCTGAACTTTAGACACAGTGTGCTGCTACCTTCCAGGATTTTTGAGACGCATTCGACATTTGAGCGATGAAAGATTGTCTCGAGACCAATACTGGTAAACTCGGTAAGTAGTGCTAATTGGAAGCGCTAATAAAAACCTGATTAACGGCAAAGAGTGGCTTTCAATGGAATGCACAACATCGACGACAAGCAAAGGCCGCATAGGCAGCTTCGCTTTGGCTGTGACCATTACAATCTGCCTGGTGTCTGCCACCACGGGTCGCGCACAGGAAGCCTTGCAAAATGGCAGTGTTGCGCCAATGGGGCAATGGCTGGAATATCGGGAAGCTAGCTTTGTCGGCAAGCCAATATTAATCCACTTGCGCACAGGCTACGAGCGAGCCATAGTTATGCCTGAACCTGTTGAACTTCGCGACGCAGATCAAACCCTGCCAGACAGCGAAATAGTGGTGACTGACAACATCATAGCTTTCTACCCAACCAGTACTTTTGCTCGAGTGCCGTTGTTATTCACAGGATTGGAGACAGGCACACAATACGATTTACGGGTACGAGCCAGCACGGAAGGAATGCGTCAGCCACTGCGTATAAACCGCCAGTAACGCTGACACTCACCTGTCAGCACCACCAGGCAAGTTATAGCCAACTAAGCAAAACTAACTAATCGGACGCTTCAACGTCACAACTACTCCGCGTCGTGGCATTCGTTCATCAAACGAATCTTCAGCCCAGCACCCCTCAGTCAGAATTTTGTTTTCGGGGATACCCGCATAAAGCAGTTCCTCGCGTACCCGCTGCGCCCTGCCTAGCGCCAGACCCTCCTGTCCACCGGCATAGGCGGTGGCTCCCAAAGAGCACCCAACGAGTGAGAAGATATCGCTTTGAGGATTAAATCCTTGCAGCAGAGCGTTCAGACGCGCCTTATTGTCATCTCCCATACGAATGGAGTCGTTAGGAAATGTGAGCACCTTCTCATCGACGATACCCATATCAGCAAACAGTGCTTCGAAGTTCGATTGCTGCAACTCTCTAATATTTTGTGTTTTGCCACCGGAGAGCTCAAGCATTCCCGCTAGCGAAGGAGGCTCGGCAGTAGTGGCAACTGATGGCGCCACAAGATCTAACAACGGCTGCTCGGCTTGTGCGGGGATGAACAACGCCGTGTCGGCCGCAGTACTGGGTTCAATCCGAGGTTCAATCCGAGGTTCAATCCGAGGTTCAATCTGAGGTTCAATCCGGGGTTCATTCTGGGATTCGGCCACAATCAGAATTGCAGTGTCAGGCACAACCGGTGTAATCAGGGGCTGAGGGCTTTTCAGCGGCTGCCCGCTGTCAGCAATTGTCGACGATGGGGCCCTGGGTGGAGCAATTTTCTGAGTGTCGTCTTGATCAGAAAAGATACCGTTGTCCAGTTTCAGGTTTTGACTATCGGCGCCCCGAACTTGCATTGCACCAACCGGCATCACACGGCCATCAGGCTTCTCTATATAAGTTCTTCGTACCGCAATTTCCCCAACACTGACAGTAATTACCCACGAATCTTGGTTGCCGCCAGATTGTCCATCATCTTTGAGGCGCTCCGATTGATAGCGTACTGGCAGTGTCTCAGAACCAGCAGCCTTGACATCGATTGCGTAGCCCGCAACTTGTAATTCGTGCTTTAAGGCCTCGGCAAACGTATTCTGCTGCAAGCTGATATCCGAGATTTCAAGTCTTGTATTCGCTGGTGAAAGGCGATCAATTTGATTCAAAACCGAAACAAAATCCCTGGATACAAGCTGATCAAAGCTTCCTGGTGGTGGAGATATTTGCTGAGACTGCTTGGATGCTGTAATACCACACCCTGTTATCAGACTCGCCAGCAACACGATTGCTGCTAGCGTGCGAATGTGTAGTGTCGTCTTCATATTCAGACTTCTTCCCTGTTGATTTGCATCAATGTGTAAAACCCATACCCGTGTAATCAAAACAACTACGGCTCAGGCATTTCCTCGCCATTGCCGTAGTTTGAGATTACCGGTCGCGGTTCCTGCAAGACCTTGACCTGTAGAACGTTATCACGCAGTAGTTGCGCTTTCATCGCCAATATACGATTGACTGCCTAAGTGATTGTATTTATGCTTTTTTCTCTACTAACGTTCAGAATACTCAAAAATCGCTCTGCCAGATATTCGATTCAAAGCATGCTGAACAACACGAAAAACAGGCAAAAGTTCTCTATGCACAATATTAAGACAAAAGTATAGATATCGAAAGAACATTATTAAATTTGTTCGTGTAACGTATTGAGCTTGTTGACGATAACAAATGGACCACCAATGAAACGAATTCTTGCTCCTTCCCTAATATTGATATCACTTGCGGTTGCCGGATGTAGCTCAAGTGGGGACGACGGCCCAAGCGTAACGGGCGACGTCACGCCAGACCCATCAACAGGTACCGTTGACGACGATCCCACCGGACCAGGCGATGATGGCGCCGCCGGTTCTAACGACGGTGACACTACTGGATCAGACGACGGTGACGACACTGGCTCTAACGACGGCGGCACT